>JBBSFT010000067.1:0-13493 GCA_038254845.1 Gemmatimonadales bacterium
AGCTGCATTCGTGCTCGCGGCAACGGGCGATGTCGAGCTCGATGGGGACGAAACGCGAGTAGTTCTCGAGGAAGGGGTTGGGCCTGTTCCAGTGCTGATTCGATCGAAGAACGGAAAGCCGTACTTCACACAGCTCACGGCGGCGAAAATTCCTGAGCGCGGCCCTCTGTCGTACGATGTCACCACGATTGCCTCCATCCTGTCTCTTTCAGTGGATGACATCGATATCGACGGCCCGTACCAGATCGAAGGCGTGTCGGTCGGCGTTCCATTTCTATTCGTGCCACTTAGGGACCTCGCCGCACTCGGCCGGGCCAAAGTGAATCGTGATCTATGGGAGAAGGAGCTCAAGAACTCGTGGGCGACCGAGATTTTCGCGTTCACTGAGAAGGAAGAGTCAATCGGTCGCAAGGGGGTCTCGAACGGAGACGCGATTCTTCATGCTCGGATGTTCGCGCCGAGCATGGGTATCCTCGAGGATCCCGCGACCGGCAGTGCAGCGGCGGCGTTCGGCGGTTACCTGGCATGGCGGTGTGATCGGACAGATGGGACGGTGAAGTACACCGTCCATCAAGGCGTCGAGATGGGCCGGCCAAGCAAGCTTCTCGTCGAAGCTGATCTCGTTGCGGGTGAAGTACGCGCGGTTCGCGTTGGCGGAGCGAGCGTGATGATCGCGTCGGGTGAGCTTCACGTTCCCTAGGTCGTCGCGACTAACTTCCCAGAGGACTTGCACCTCATAGTCGATGTTCATGCGGGGCACACAAAAAAACCTCCGCGAGCTGGGGTCGCGGAGGTTTTTAGTGTTTCTGTTAGTGCCGTTATTCTCTCTGCCGCAGTGTTATTGCGGGCGCGCAGAGATCACCGCACGTGCTCGACGTTCTCGCGTCGGCCACCGCACGTCCGAATGAAGGCGTCCGGCGGCGATCAGCAGTGACTCGATCGGCCGGATCTGCTTTGCCGTTGTCGCTGCTGGTGCGACGGAACGGGCGCTGAAGGTTGGCGAAGTCAACAGTCGCGCGCACATAGGCATACCGGCCGTTGAAACCGGCCGGAGACTGACCCGAATAGAGATAGATTCCGCGAGTCTGAACGCCGCTGATGAGAGTATCGGGATATGAATCGAACAGGTTGTTCGCTCCGACAGTAAGGTTCAGGCGATTGACGAAATCGTATGAGACCGAAAGATCGGCGACCCATTGCGCTCCGAAGGTCTGATCGAGTGTACCATCGGGTTTGCCCTGAAACACGGTGAACTCGCCGAAGCGGCTCCCCTGAAGGTTCGTTGTGAGATTACCATAGGTATGGTTGAGCGTCAGCCGGATGTTGTTCTTTGGCTGCCCCTTCTCGATCAGCGTACGCTGAACCCGGTCGAACAGCGCCGAGCTCACCGCCGCGAGCTGCGGCGGCGTGGCCGAAACGCGCGTGACCTTCGTATTGTTCTGGTTGTATCCGCCAGTAAAGCGGAGCAGCCCTGCGTCTCCCAGCTCGAGGCCATAGTTGAGAACGAGATCGAGGCCGTGCGTCCTGGTGTCGATGGCGTTGGTGAAGTACCGGGCACCAGAAACGCCCGGGATGCCGTTGTTGGCGAGCAATGTCCTCACCGAAACGTCGATGAAGTTGCCGGAGAGCACGATGCGATCGTCGATGTCGAGCCGGTAATAGTCGGCCGAGAATGACAGGTTGTTGCCCTGGCGGAAGGTGAGTCCTCCGCTCAGGTTCACCGACTGTTCAGGCTTGAGCTCCTTCGCGCCAAGAAGTGTGGCGCCGGTGCTGCCTACAGCGAAGGTACGAATCTCAAACGGCACTCCGCTGATGAAGTTCGTCGATACAGCGGAGAAGTACGACTGACCGAGTGATGGAGCGCGGAAGCCGGTCTGGGCGGCACCTCTGATGGCAAGTCCGGGAGCCAGCTCGAGACGCGCCGCGACCTTCCCGTCAGTCGTCGACCCGAAATCACTGTAATTCTCGGCCCGTCCGGCGACGGCTATGAGGAACTGCTTCACCGGCGTCGCCTCGAGATCGATGTACGCTCCGACGTTCGTACGTGATTTGTCGGCCACGTCAACCGGTCTGAAACCGGGGAATACCTGTGTAAACGGTGGGGCCGCCTTGCCGGCGTTCGGGCCGTCGAGGATGGCTGAGGTTCCCACCGCGTACGACGCTGCCTCTCCCTGCTCGAGCTTGTATGCGTCGCGCCGGGCCTCTGCACCGATTGCGACGTTGAGCGGGCCGACTGGTGTCGCGCGATACAATTTTCCGATGTCGAGGTTCGCCACTGCCTGATTCGCGCGCAGCGTTCCGGCATAGAACTCAGTCGGGCTCGTCGCTCCGAGCGACGTGTTCAGGGTGTTCTCGATGTTGAATTCGAATGAGTTTCCGCCGTAGAGGCCGCTGAGATCCCAGTTCCAGTCCATAAAATTTCCTCGCGCGCCCACGGCTCCCGAAAAGTCTTTCAGATTAGCCCGGATCATCGGAAGGAATCCGTTCGGATAGATCGTTCTTACCGTGCGGTCGTCTCTCGACCGGCGGAAGAATCCCGCACCGAGTCCTTCGCGGGTGCCGTAACCGCCAAATCCGTAGAGCTTGACTCCCGACTGAAGCGGCAGCTCGCTGTTGAGGAACAGCGTGAGATCACGCGATTCCGAATCTCCTGACCAGCTCTGGCGAACGTCCTTGTCGTAGATGTTCGTTCCCGCCGGAATGTTGCTGCAGCGCGCGTCGCCGGCAATGCACTGCGTGCTTGTATCCACTCGCGCGCGATTGGTGCTGTCGCGCTGGCGGAACTCTCCGCTCAGGTGGACGAAGCCCGTGCCCATGATTGCGCGTCCGAAGTTGCCATTGAGTTGGATCTGGCGGCCGTCGGAATAGGACGTTGCTCCACTCGGGCTCGACACCACCTGTCCGGCCGTCGCTCCGAGCGACGTCGCAGCTTCGGATTTGAGAATGATATTGATGACGCCGGCGATCGCATCCGATCCATACTGGGCGGCCGCGCCGTCTCTCAGGATTTCGATTCGCTCGATAGCGTTTGCGGGAATCGCATTGAGGTCAACGCTTGTTGAACCTCTGCCTACCGATTGATTCACGTGAACCAGTGCCGTGTTGTGCCGGCGCTTGCCATTGACTAGAACGAGTGTCTGGTCAGGACCGAGGCCGCGCAGCGTCGCCGGGCGTACATGGTCGGTGCCGTCGTTGACTGACGCACGCGGGAAATTGACTGAGGGAGCGAGCATCTGAATTATCTGACTCGTCTCCGCCTGCCCCGTATGCCTGATCTCCGCGGACGAAAGAACGTCAATAGGTACTGGCGCTTCGAGAACTGTTCTGTCAGTTGCCCGGGTTCCCGTTACCACTACCTGGTCCAGATCGAGTGGCGCGCGAATGAGCGAAAAATCCTGCGACGATGTTGCGGAGGACGACACAGAAAGGGAGACCGAGATCGGGATGTAACCGATGCGGATGGCCCTGATTACGTGCTGGCCCGCCGACAATTCGATACGGTATGTTCCGTCGACCCGCGTCTTTGTCCCCTGGTTGCTGCCCTCCACGGAGATCAGGGCATCAGCAACGGGTTGCGAGGTTTTTGCATCGGTAACACGGCCGCTGACGGTTCCTGTCTGGGCGCTGGCGGCTGGCGCTGCCGCAACAACAATTCCGGCAAAGGCCACTGCGACGTGCCATAAGGTACGCGAACCCAGCACTGACTTTGCGAGGCGAGGCATCATGGGCTAATTCTCCGAAAGGGGCGTGTCACAGGATCGTGACCGATGAGCATCAGTGCGGCAATATTGACCGCAGCCTGACGCCGGGCAAGAAGATTGTTTACGGTTGCCCACCCCCGTGCGAATCCCCGCAGCTATGGAAGTGACGAGCGCAACGGGTTTTAGGCCCGCCTTCTCTGAGGTCCCCCGCTAATACTGCCTCTGCTGACTTCTCGCTCCGGCCGGCGCGACGCCGGGCACAGCTGTGATGCCCGGTGCTACTGGATGAAGTAGTACAGCCCGTAGAGTCCAACCGCCGCACCCGCAACGGCGATGAGAATTCCGGCCGCGCCGCCGATGACGGCACCGATGACGAGCGCAGCACCACCGACCACCATCAAGGCGATGTTCCTGCCCGCGCCAACGTGCGAGTCGCTCGCGACAGGTGACTTTGACGCAGCGACTTCCCTGCTGATGCCGACTCGTGTCGAGGCATTCGTGGGCCCGACAGAAGTCTTGGTAAACGTCGATGATGCCGGCTTTGCGGCGGCCGCCGGAGCCTGGGCGATTGCCAGCGATGCCGGAGACGTGAGTGCCAGTACGGCAATAGCGGTGGCAGAGATGATTCTACGATTCAAGGTACGCTCCTGTTTTGCATCGGTTTGTCATTGGAAAATACGACGCTGCGCGCCGCGGGCCAACGGCTTTTTGCATGCACTTGCCGCGCCACGAATCAGGATCGCCAAATCCTGGTGCTCAGACCCCGACGCTCAGATGACTGATGCGACGACCGGAACGTCGAAGGCGGCCGTCTGAATCTTACCGCCCTTCTTCACCTGAACCCAGATCCGATACTCCCCCGGCCGCGGAAAGGCGTACGGAAACGAAACGATATTCGACTGAATCGCGGCGCCCGCCATCGCCAGCTCCGCCGCCGTCAGTCGCTTGCCGAGCCTTCCTCGAATGGTGTCACCTGGTTCGCGCATGCTGAATGCCATTTGGGACGCCATCGAGATCGTTCCCGTCGGGTGGAGATGAACGAACACGGAGCCATCGCTGCGGGTCACCACGGCATGCCCCGCCATTCCCATGTACGCCTCGATCGACGCCGGTGTTCCGTCGGCGTTCCGCACCGCGAAATGAAGCGGCGCGGGCGTCCCCGCACGGATCGGAGCCGTGCCGCGGGTCCATTCGATCGATGACCCGTCGTCGAGGTTTACCCGATTCACTCCGTCCCGCACGGGTGCGGTAAACCATGAATCGTCGGGATCCGAAAGGACGGACGGCCTGACCGGCGAGGATGCCGGAATCGTGAGTGCCGACACCAATGTGTGCGTGAATCCGCTCTCGTGAACGATGTCACTGAAGACGCGGTACCTGCCTGCCGGAAGCGGAGGCAGCACCGATAGGAAGCTGACCGAGTCGGCACTTCCTGGATGAAGGTGCGCAAACGCGGACAGGTCATCGCGAATGACGAACACGTGCATCAGCTTGCCATGGTCGGCGACGAGGGGGGTCCAGGATGACGATCTCTCTTTCCTGATCCAGGCCGTGTCACCGCGGTGAACCCACGACGGCTCCGTAATCGCGACGTCGATCGCAGGGGCGCCACGGATCGACGCCAGAGACGCCTGTGCCGTCAACGACTTGTACATCCCCTTCACGTACGCGGCGTCTTCCGATCCCCACCATTTCCATCCGCCGGTTATCGCCACGGCAAGCACGATCGCCGTGACGATCATGGCCATGCGAGCGCGGTTGCGCGACGCGGCCGACGGAGCCTCACCGGGCACGAGCATGCTCTCTCGAAACGCAGAGCCGACAATCGTCACGAGGCCCGCGAACAGGAACACACCCATCGCGGCGAGGCCAACACCCATCGGCTTGTCGAGCTTGAGCCGCGAATACGCAACAACAACCACCGGAACGATAATCTTTCCAGAACCTTTCTCGCCGCTCGCATAGACGGTCACGCTGTTGGAGCCGCCGGTCATCATCCACAACTTGCCGGTGTACGCGCCCGCATCCCCTGCGACCGGTGATGCGATCTCCGGCGGCGGAGCGCCACCGGTCGCATCGAACTTGTTGGCTTGAATCGTCACCCGGTCGAGATGTTCGCCCGGAGCTCGCACAAAAACTGTCGCGACCCCGGGTACAACTCCCGCCGTCTGGACTTGAACGGTGAGATGGTATGGGCCCGCATTGCCCTCAAACCACGTGTCGGGACTTCCCACATGCGCCGACGCGACGAGATACAGAAATCCGACCCCAGCGGTGCGCGCGAACGTGCGCATCACCGCTTCACCTTCGCCATTCCCTTTCCCCACACGAGACCAAGTCGCGTCGATATCACGGCAAGGACCATGGCGATCGCGAGTCCGGATATAAACGCGAGCGGACTCCATTTACCGTTTGCGTCATTATCCAGATTCCAGAACTCATAGCGCCATGGCCCGAGACTGTTGGTATAGTCCCAATGGTCGGAGGCGAAAAGGAAATTTCTCGCGGCCGGTGACAACATGAAGCCGGCCCAGCACCAGTGCACGGCGAGCATCACCGCGACGAAGCTCGATCCGATCACAACCGAGAGAACCCAGTCATTAGCCTTGAACCGGGCGAGAGCGATGTCGATTGCCAGCGCCGGAGCAAAGAGAAGCAGCGGAAACGCCGGTGGGACCATTCGTGTCACGGGGTTGTAGATTGGCGCGAGCTTCGGCTGGGCGGGAACGAGCTGAAGAATCCAGATCGCGACGATCGTGATCAGCATGTACCCAATCGCGATTCGCGTCGCCGGCCACGTGAGCCGCGACGCGCGCGCAAACGCCACCAGAAAGATCGGAAAAACAAGGCCCGTCGTCCGATAGAACGACGAGCCGTGCATGGCGTTGGCGAATGAGGCATTCTCGCTGATCATCACCGAGGCCATCAGCACCACGACCGATGCGCCAATCGCGAAGACGAGACCGAAACGCTTCTTCACATCTTCGCTCGTCGCCCTGTTCTGCGCGCCGAGGGCCATGAGAATCGCACCGATCTCAACGGCAATCATTCCCGACGCGAGAATCATGTGCGGTGGACTGATGATCTTGACGTCGAGCCCGTACGCGTTATGCCACCAGTTGTCGAACGGCGCAGAGGTGATCATCATGATCGTCCCCCAGATGCAGACCCACGCCCCGAGCGGGGCCTGGAAGAATCTCCAGAACCGCACCGACATCGATCGTTGGTCCGGCGACCCGGCAAACGTCGTGCTGAGCGCGAGATAACCACAGCTCAATCCGGCGATGATCGCTCCCGCCTGCTGAAGCATGTGCGGCGGCGCCCAGAACGTGTCGCGCCCAATCGTCCGATGCCAGGAAATGTCCCACACCAGGCCAACGCCAATGGACGCCGACGCGACGAGCACGGCATAAATCGTCCACTCCGCCGGGTCCACTCTCTCTCGTGAAACCGAAGCGGCCGCCCGGGTTCTCTCCGGCGCAGCGGAGTATGGAACTGCCATTAGCTTACCTCTATCGGAAGTCTAGTAACCGTTTCGCCGATGCCTCTCGGGAATCTCGATTCGCCCTCGCACGCCCCTCGATCTGATTCCGCCGCTTCCCTTGTGATCAACAATAAAATCGCCGGCGACACGATCGACTGCAATGTTGCCCGATCCATCGTTTCCAACTTTAACTGTTCCACCAACGCCCGTGATGTCGATGTCGCCAGAGCCATCGTCGTCAACAGTGAAATCTCCGACGACATTGGTCGCCGAGATATTTCCCGAGCCGTCGGATATGTGAACGCTTCCTTCGACATTCTGGATCGTCATGTTGCCCGAGCCATCCTTGATCGCGACGGCGCCCTTCGCGCCTCGCACCTCGATGTCTCCTGACCCATCGGAAAGCTTGAGGGCGCCGACGTTGAAGAACGTTGCCCCCCCACTGCCGTCGTCAACGTCGAGCGCGAGTGACTGCGGCACCTCGATGACGAGGTCAAGTCCCGCGTTATCACCCCAGTTACCACGCCAGAAACAGCCGCTGCCATCCGGAATATCCGCCTTGATGTAGACGACATCTCCCTGCCGCTCCGCGATCAGCCTGACTGCGTCGAGCCGGCTCCGCGACGATGCTCGCGCTGTGCCTCTGACCCGAACCTGGGAGATTCCGGATCGTCCCTCGATTCGCAGCTCACCGGCCCCGGCAATGACTCTCACACTCGCTGCGCCGCGCGCATCGATGTCGGCGTTGCGAGGTGAGATGTAGTCGGCGATGGCGCGAGCGGGACGAGTGGGGATGAATGCGGCCGTGACAACGAGAGAGGCTGCAAGGATGCGGAGATTGAACCGTGATCGCTTCATGGGTGGGCGCCGTGTTAGGGGAGCCTCGGGCGCAGGTCCGGGGCATTCGGTTATTCGACTCCTAACCGGCCGTACGATTTGAATCGCCTCCGGTTTCAGCCCTCGCCCCGTTCGGTCAGGACTTTTTAGAAAGCCTTCCGGATCGCCGCCTCCAGATCCTGCTTGCCGCCGAGGCCCGTGTAGACGACATCTCCCTTTGCATTGAGCACGACTACGTATGACGTTGCCGGGACGTCATATGCCTCGGCAGCATTCCCGGCGGCATCAAACAGAATGTCGTGCCGAATTCCATGCTTTGCGACGTATGCCTTCACTTTGGAGGGCGACTGATTTACCGACACCGCGACGCCGACGAACTTCATTCGCCCTGCGTACTTCTTCTGCGCGGCGATCAGCGATGGCTCGAGCTCTCGGCAGAGCGGGCACCAGGTCGCCCAGAACTCGATGAGAACAGGAGTCTTCCCGACATAGGACGCGAGGTCAGCGCGTTTTCCATCGAGGGTCTGCACAGCGGCGGCGGGCGCGTGCTTTCCGATTGGGATGCCCGATTCCTGGGCCTGGCTTGTCGAAAGGGAGATTAACGATAGGAGCGCGATCAGGACGGCGAGAGAAGTTTTGCGCATTGGCGGATAATGTTGACGGGAAGACAGGGAAACGCGGAAAAATGCCATGAGCCGGGCTTTGTGAGCGGTGAGCTCCGGAGGCAGCCGGAATTCACCGCGATCAAATCATGAGTTGGCCCATCTGCACCAGATAGTACTCCGCAACCCCGAGCATGATCAGAGCAAATGCGCGCTTGACCCAGATCATCCACGCACCCGCGCGCGGAAGGCGGACGAGTGTGCCGCTGAAAAGGCCCACTGCCACGAGCAAGGCGGACATACCGAGCGAGAAGCTCAGCAGGTAGACAAACCCGAGGGCAGCTCGATGAGTCGTCGTGACCCAGGTGAGAACAGCGGCCATGACTGGCGCTGAACACGGTGCCGCGACGAGCCCGGACACTGCTCCCATGACAAGCGCGCCGGACGCACGGCCGGCCGTTCCAGCAGTCGAGGCGCGCGCCATCAGCGACGACGGGATCCGAACGGGGATGACATCGAGCATCGCAAGCGCGGCAACGAGCAGCACGTTGGCCATGACGAAATACAGCCACGGATTGGTGCTGACCGTTCCGAAAATCGTCCCGGTCATGCCGGCAATTACGCCGAGCACGGCGTACACGACGGCGAGACCAGCGACGTAGGAGAAGGTGAGGAGAACAGTGCGACTGCGAGGCGCGGCAGACCCATCCGCCGATTGGCCTCCGACGATTGCGGCGGTGATGGGAATCATCGGGTAGATGCACGGTGTCAGGCTCGTCAACACTCCGGCCATGAACAGAAGCGGGATGGCGAGCACTGGGCTCGACGACAGCTGGCCGGAAATTCCCGAAAAATCCATCATGGTAAGGTAGCACGCCGCGGGACGGCACCGAGGCAGTACATTTCCTCCCCTATGCCATTGCTCTCACACGCCTGGCAGCGCCGACTATTCCTTCTCGCAGCCGCCTCGGCCCTTGTGCTCGCGGATGACGGGAAAATCCGCTGGGATGCGCCGCTTACCTCATATCTGCCGACGCTCCATCAGCTCGTCCACGAGCGCATCCTTGCACCGCTCGGGATGACCGAGACAAATACGAGCGTGACGCTGCTTCCGTCGCTCGCCAAGGTTGCGGCGAAGCCATCGCTCGGCCTGGCGCGTTACGCTGGAACCTACGTCGACAGTCTCTATGGGACGGCGCACGTGACAATGGCGAATGGACACCTCGTGCTCGAGCTCGCCCCGAAACTGGTGGGTGACCTGGAGCATTGGCACTACGATACTTTCAATGTCGTCTGGCGCGATCACCGCGACGGGTCGAACCTGGTGACATTCGTTCTCGACGCGGACGGCCAGGTCGATACAATGAAAGCCGATGTCGGTGGGCCAACGGAAGAAATGCCGGTGATGAAACGCGTTCCTGACGCGATTGTACGAACCTCTTCAATTCTCAAATGACCGCAGCCCGAACACGAACGCCGACGACGAGAGCCGGCGCGACCATTGTGGACACCGACAGCGGCGCCGGCTACGAGCCGTCGTACAAGGCGGCGGCAATCGCTGCTCTCGCCGTTTTTGTGCTGTATTTCGTCACGATCTCGCCGTCCACTGCGATGTGGGACACCGGCGAGTACATGGCGGCGACGAAAGTGCTTGGCCTGCCGCATCCGCCGGGAAATCCGTTCTTCATGCTCATCGGGCATGTCTTCGGCATGCTTCCGGTCCCGGGGAGCTATGCGCAGCACATCAACATGATGTCTGCCGCGGCGAGTGCGGGCTCAGCCGGGTTCTGGTTCCTGATCACCGAGCGAATCCTGTCGGGATGGTTGAATCGAAGCTGGCAACGGCTTGTCGGTGCCGCGCTCGCCACGCTGATCGGAGCGACGGCATTCACCGTGTGGAACCAGAGCGTCGTGAACGAGAAGGTCTACACGATCTCACTGTTCTTTTTCACCGCAGTGTCGTGGCTCATGATCTCGTGGACCGACGATCCCGAGGGTCCTCAGGCCGAGCGGCGGCTGCTGCTCGTGGCGTACCTGCTGGGACTTGGCTACGCGAATCACCCCGCCGGATTTCTTAGTGCGCCCGCTGTCGGCGTGGCGATTCTCATTCGGCGCTGGCAGACGTTGCTGAACTGGAAGCTCGTCGTGAAGGGTCTGATCGTGCTTGGCCTCGGATTGACTCCGTTCATTTATGAACCCATTCGCGCGGCGTATTTCCCGGCGTTGAACGAAGGAGAGCCCACCGCGTGTCTCACGAAGATCGAGGTATCGTGCACGTTCAGTCCGCTCACCAAGCAGCGGCTGATGGACAACATCAACCGCGAACAGTACGGCCAGAAGATGGAGCGCGGTGCCCCGTACAGCGCACAGGTCGGGATGTGGTGGCTGTACTTCAAGTGGCAGTGGCTGCGCGATGCCTATGGTGAAAGCGCAACACTCCAGGCGATGCTCGCGGTGCTGTTCCTGTGCCTCGGCCTCATTGGAGGCTACGTGCATTACACGCACGATCGGCGAACATTCTGGTATTTCGGGCCGCTGATGTTCACGCTGACGCTGGCGCTCATCTACTACATGAACTTCAAGTACGGATGGTCGCAGGCGCTCGATCTCGGCGACAACGTTGCGCGTGAAGTCCGAGACCGCGACTACTTCTACATCTGGAGCTATTCAGCGTGGGGCGTGTGGGCGGCGGTCGGCCTCGTCTACATCTGGCAGACCGTGGCGGAGATGCTCGATCGTAACGGCGAGGAAGACACCGCCGGCTACGCGAGCAGGCGAGCGTGGCTGCTCGCAACGCCGCTGCTTCTCGTTGCGTGTGTTCCGCTTGTCGGAAACTGGAGCGCTGCATCGCATCGGGGTGACACGTTCACCGCGGACTGGGGCGCTGACATGCTGAATTCGGCTGAGCCCTACGGCATCATCATCACCAACGGCGACAACGACACATTCCCGCTCTGGTATGCTCAGGAAGTGGAAGGCATCCGGCCTGACGTTCTCGTGCTTGTCACGTCGTATTTGAATACCGACTGGTTCGTGCGGCAGATGATCAGAAATCCGGTCCGCGAGTACGATGCCGCGAAGGGACCAGCCATCTATCGGGACAAGGTGTGGCCGAAGCCGAAGGGGCCGCCGCTCAACATGACGTTCGCTCAGGCTGATGCGCAGCCGCCTTACATCGAGTTGAGAGAGCCGCAGGTATTCAAGCAAAACGATATCGTAGCGACCATTCAACCACAGAACGGCTACCTGACGCGCGATCAAATAATCGTACTTAGCCTGATCAAGGATTCGTATCCCGCGCGGCCCATCTATTTCTCAACGGGTGGCTATCAGCGCCAGCTCGGGCTTGCCAACTATTCGTTGCGCCAGGGTTTACTCGAAAAGCTCGTTGATAAACCGATTCAGGTTGGGAAAGACACAATCAAGGTCGGTGACGGCTACCTCGACCTTCCCACGTCGTACGCGCTGTGGACGCAGGTGTACAAGGCGCCGAAGGAGTTGATCGAGGAGGGAAAATGGATCGATCGCCCGTCGTTCGGCATTCCATATACGTATACCGTGAGCGGGTATGTGCTCTCGCAGGCACTCAAGGCGAACGGTCAGACTGTTGAAGCGAACAGGGTTCTCAGCGACGTCACGAAGATGGCTCAGTCAGCAAGAATCACGGACGTTCTGGCGCAGCTTGGAAGCGATCGATAACGGTAGAACTTCCGGCGCATCGCGCCGCGGCTAAGCGGGCCCGCGCACGATCGCTCGTCTCTCCCGTTCGTCCCGTTGGCCGAGAAATTCGCCAACCGACGCGAGTGATTCGATGTGATCGCAGAAGATCTTGAATGTTGCCAGAACGGGAACGGCGATGAACGCTCCGGCGATTCCCCAGATCCAGAACCAGAACGCCAATCCGATGAACAGTGCGACCGGGTTGAGCGCCAACCGGTGACCGAGGAGCAGCGGCGAGACGAAGTTTCCCTGAATCAGGTTGACGACCAGGAAGCTCGCCGGAATCAGCAGTGCGTGGCCGACGCTGTCGAATGTCGTCAACGCCGCGATCGTGAGAATCGCAACCATCGCGAGCGCGCCCAGATAGGGCACAAACTCGAGTAGCGCAACGAGAGCCCCCCAGAGTGCTGGATTCGGCATCCCCCACAAAAACATGACACCCGCAACGACCGCCCCTTCAACAAGGTTGATGGTCGCGGCCGTCAGGAGATATGTCGAGATAGACGCCTCGATCTCGCGAGCGATCTGCACCGCCTTCTTCTTGTCGCCGAGGTTCGGAAGGACCTTGATCAGCTTCTGGAGAAAGAGATCGCCGGCTGCGAGCAGGAAGTAGAGAAGGATCAGCACCTCCAGAACGCTCGCAATCGATCGCTGGGTGGTTCCGAAGACTCTCGCCGTCAGACTCGGGCCCTGCACCACTACCGCAGCGGGCTTCGCCGCTTTTGTATCCACTCCCGCTGTCTCCCCTGCAGCGCTCGCCACCTGCTCTGCGGTGGCCGAGGCGCGACGGAGCGGCCGGATAATCTTGTTGAGCTTCGCTTCCGCGTTCTTGAACGTCTCCGGCGCAGTTGCCGCCCAGTCCCGGATTGCGCCAGACAGCCCGAATGCACCCGAGCCAAGGAGGGCCAGAAGTGCGAGAATGATGATCCCTGCCCCGAACGGCGGCTTGATGTGGTATTTCGCGAGCCAGCGGACCAACGGGCTGAACAGAAAGCTGAGCAGAACTGCGAATACGATCGGCAGAAGAAAATCGCGAGAGAAATAAAGTGTGTAGAGGATCGCGAGAACTGCCAGGATCGTCAGGTCGATAGATCGCGCACGCGGACTCTCGATCGCTGACCCCGTTTTTGAGATGTCGGGATCGGCGGC
>JBBSFT010000068.1:0-13154 GCA_038254845.1 Gemmatimonadales bacterium
CCTCGCGATCGACGAAGCACACTGCATCAGCCAGTGGGGTCACGATTTTCGACCGAGTTATCTGCGAGTCGCGGAAGCGAAGAAGAAGCTCGGAAATCCGCCAACAGTAGCATTGACTGCAACAGCCACGTCGGAAGTGCGCGACGACATTTGCCGCCAGCTCGCGCTCGTCAATCCGAAAACAATCATTACCGGGTTCGACCGAACGAATCTGTCGTACAACGTCCTGCCGGCCCGCAACGACAGTGAGAAGGACCAGCTTCTTGTCAAGACGCTGCGGCGGCATGAGGGACTCGCCGTGATCTATGCGGCGACACGAAAATCCGTTGACCGCCTCGGTTTTCTATTGGAACAAAAGGGCATTCCATCGGCTGGCTACCACGCCGGGCTCGATGATGAACATCGGCGCGACGTGCAGGATGCGTTCATGAATGAGCGAATTCGCGCAATCGTCGCGACCAATGCGTTCGGAATGGGGATCGACAAGCCGAACGTACGCGTGGTGATCCACCACTCGATGCCGGGCACCCTCGAAGCGTATTATCAGGAGGCGGGACGAGCGGGCCGCGATGGTCTTCATTCGGACGTGTATCTGCTTCATTCATTCCCGGATCGTTTCACTCACGAGTTTTTCATTCGTGGCGCCTACCCTGATCGCAAGCTCGTCGAGCAGGTCTATGCAGCGCTGGCGCGGCGTGCTCTGGCCGGGAAGTCGCTGCCGTCAACTCCCGAAGATGCGTTGCCGCTCATGTCCGGCAAGACGAGCGCACGCGAGGTCGAGAGCGCGCTCAGAATCCTTTCTCAATCGGGAGCGATCGCCGGTTCGAGCGGATCGCAATCGGCGGTGTTCATCAGACTTCTGGCTACGCCCGAGCGCATTCGCGAAGAGATCACAGGGTCAGCCAATCCGGAGCTCGGGTTATTGCGCGCTCTCTGGCGAATTGGGGGAGACCGGGTGCAAACCGGAATAATCGTCGATCTCGACTCGCTTCCTCCGGGACTGTCAAGCCGATCTGGTGCAACCGGCATGCTCGACGCGCTTCAGTCTCGTCAGATCCTTGTTTGGGAGCGGGCCGACTCAGGACTTCGTCTCGCCGACTCGAAGGCGCCAGTTGGTGTTTTTCGAATCGACTGGGATGGAATCGACCGTCGTCGGAGTGCTGAGCTTGCAAAGCTCGATGCGGTCCAGAAGTACGCGTACACAAGAGCGTGCCGCCGCGGATTCGTGCTCAGATACTTTGGCGATCCGGCCGCCACGCAGCGATGTTCGGGGTGTGACAACTGTCTGGGAACGACAGTCGCGCGCGAGGCCCCCGGTCAACGCAACTCCGGTCGGCGTCGAACTGGAAATGGCGGCCGCGCCGATGGAACCAGGACCCGGTCGAAGGCAACACCGGTGACTGCCGACGAAGAAATCCAGCTCGACGCCTCACAGCAAGTGCTACTTGCGGCGCTCCGCAGCAAGCGCATTGAGATCGCCCGCGACGAGAAGATTCCGGCATATATTGTATTCTCTGACCGCACCCTCGCCGACATCGCGCTGCGAAAGCCTGCGACGCTCGAATCGCTTGCCAGTATCAGGGGCGTGGGCGAGATGAAGCTGTCCCGCTACGGTGAAACATTCCTCGCCGTCATTCGCAACACCGAAGAGACAGAAGCCGCCTAGCATATGGATGATTCGCTTTATTTCACCGAGCAGCACATCGCTGTTCGCGACATGGTACGTGAGTTCGCCCGCGATGAAGTCGCTCCTGTAGCCGCCCGGTTCGACGCCTCCCAGGAATTTCCCTGGGAGAACATCCAGAAGATGGGTGAGCTCGGACTCCTTGGGATTCCATGGGCGGAGGAGCTCGGCGGGGCTGGACTCGACACGCTGAGCTACATAATCGCGATTCAGGAGATGGCGAAAGTCGATGCGTCACACGGCATCACCATTTCTGCTCACACCACCCTCGGCACATCGCCGATCGTGAATTTCGGAACCCGGGAGCAGAAGGAGCGATACGTCCCGCTTCTTGCCTCCGGCCGCGTTCTCGGCGGTTTTGGACTAACAGAACCGAGCGCCGGAAGCGATGCTGCCGGCACGAAGACGACCGCCGTCAGCAAGAATGGCGGCTACGTTGTCAACGGCTCAAAAATCTTCATCACGCACGGCGGCGTCGGCGAGATTTTTGTCGTTACCGCCGTCACCGACCCGGGTGCCGGAACCAGGGGCATAAGCAGCTTCATCATGACGAAGGAAGCTGACCTGGATCATCGCGGGAACGCGACCATCGGTGATGAGCCATCGCTTCCACGAATGGCCGGATTTCGCGCCGGAAAAAAGGAAGACAAGCTTGGCTGGCGCGCCTCGGACACCCGCGAGCTCATCTTCGAGGACGTGGAAGTGCCCGCAGAGAACCGACTCGGCGACGAGGGCATGGGGTTCATCAACTTCATGCAGACTCTCGACGCGGGCCGCATCGGAATTGCGGCGCTGTCACTCGGAATCGCGGAGGGCGCGTTCGAGCAGGCGCTCCAGTATGCGAGCCAGCGGAAACAGTTCGGACGGGTCATTGCTCAGTTTCAGGGCGTTCAGTTTCAGCTGTCGGACATGGCGACCGAGATCGAGGCCGGCAAGCACCTGATGTTCCACGCCGCCTGGCTCGCCCAGAACAGGCGTCCGTTCGGCAAGGAAGCGGCGATTGCGAAACTGTTCTGCTCGGAGCTCGCGATGCGCTCGACGCTCAAGGCGATCCAGATCCACGGCGGCTACGGCTACACGAAGGACTATCCCGTTGAACGCATGATGCGCGACGCGAAGATCTGCGAGATCGGGGAAGGGACGTCGGAGATTCAGCGGATCGTGATTGCCCGTCATCTCCTCCGCGGACTTCTCGATTGAGTTACTCGGAGACGGCCAAAAAGCTTCGACTTCCGCTCGGATTTGTCTTCGGCATCGCGTATTTGATCTGGGCTCGCCCCACGCCGCTGACTCTGCCCGTCGGGGCGGTAATCGCTCTCGTCGGGGTGGCGATCCGCGGCTGGGCCGCCGGCCACATCATCAAGAACAAGCGACTGGCAGTAACTGGCCCGTACTCGCACACCCGTAATCCGCTTTATTTCGGCAGTTTTCTGATCGGGGCAGGCTTCGCGATCGCCGCCCACTGGTCGCTTCTGTTCGTGGTCGTCGCATTCTGGCTTCTTGTTTACTTCCCGACAATGGAGCGGGAGCGGGCGAACATTCGCGAGCGTTTTCCCGAAGCGTACGATCGGTATTCGGCCAATGTGCCGGCGTTTCTGCCGCGCGTGACAGCGTGGCGGGACACCGAGTCTGAGGAAGACGGCTTCAGCTTCGATCTATTTATGAAGCATGGGGAATGGAAGGCTGGAATCACATACCTGATTGTGATGGGATGGCTCGTACTCAGGATGATAAGACACGTCTAAGTTGTTGTGGCTATTGCATCAACGGCGCTCAGGCCAGTACATTTTCCGGACGAGATGAGGTTCGGCCAGCATGTGGGCAGGTGCGCGACTCGCGCCGCTCGGAAGCATGCCTGACGGACGCACAATTATGGTTTGACCAATCTGGTGTCGCCTGGTGCACACCTATACTAAAGGATATCCGCCAGCTGCTCCGTGACGCCGGGTCGCCGTCGTGGGAATCTTGCGGGTCACGATGAAAAGAGAACTGCTCATCAACGCCGGCACGCGTGAAACGCGGGTGGCGATTCTGGAAGATGGGAAGCTTGTCGAGCTTCTTGTCGATCGGCCGGACAACCGCCGAATGGTTGGCGACATCTACCTGGGAAAGGTCGAGGCGGTGCTTCCCGGTATCCAGGCCGCTTTTGTCGACATCGGCACCGAGAAGAGTGCGTTCCTGCATGCGTCTGACCTCGTTCGCGAATCGGCCGAAGAGGCCGAGGATGATGACGAGGAAGAAGATGACGAGGACGATTCGACAGACCAGCCGGACGTTGTTGCGAAGTCGAACGGCGCCGCGAAAAACGGGTCGAACGGAGGACGGGGTGGCCGGCGAGGGCGGGTACCGGCACCGCCGATTCAGGATGCACTGAAGCGCGGCCAGGAGATCATGGTTCAGGTGTCGAAGGAGCCGATCTCCACCAAGGGTCCGCGGGTTACCGCGCAGATTTCGCTCGCGGGGCGATTCCTCGTCTACATCCCGGACTCCTCCCGCGTTGGCGTCAGCCGGAAGATCGGCGCCGGCGCGGAGCGGCAGCGCCTGAAGGAACAGGTTGGGGCGATTCTACCTGAAAAATCAGGGGGCGTGATCGTCCGAACCGTGAGTGAAGATGTCACCCCCGAGGCGCTGAAACGCGATCTCGACACGCTGATGACGCAGTGGAAGAAGATCAAGCGAAAAAGCCAGTTCACGCGCGCGCCGTCTCTCCTGCACCGGGAGACTGGACTGACCCGCGGATTGGTGCGTGATCTGTTCAGTGCAAAGATCGACAGCCTGTCGATCGACTCGAAGCCGGTGCATGGCGAGGTCACCGAGTATCTCAAGACCGTCGCGCCTGACCTCATTCCGCGGGTCAGGCTCTACGAAGAGAACATTCCGCTGTTCGACACTGCTGGAATCGAGGCGGAGCTGAGAGATGCATTTAAGCGCCGATGCGAACTTCCGTCGGGCGGGTATCTCATCATCGAGCCGACCGAGGCGCTTGTCTCGATCGACGTGAACTCCGGGCGCTACACGGGCAAGAAGGATCCGGAAAAGACCGTGCTTCGGACCAACATGGAGGCGGCAGCCGAGATTGCCCGGCAGCTTCGGCTGCGAGATGTCGGTGGAATAATCGTCTGCGATTTCATCGACATGGAGACGAAGCAATCACGCGAAAAGGTTCTCCAGGAGCTGCGAAATCACCTCTCACGCGATCGCGCGCGCACGAAGGCGTTTGCGGTGAGCGACCTTGGCTTGATTGAGATGACGCGCCAACGGGTTAGGCAGAGCCACTACCAGAGCATGACCGAGCCGTGTCCGACCTGCATCGGGACGGGGCGTGTCTTTACTCCGGAAACGATCGTGCGCCGCATGGAGCGTTCGGTCCGGCGCATGGTTGTCGAAGGACGTAAGGACAACCTGCTGGTGAAGCTGCACCCTGATGTCGCGATGTACGTGCTGGAGCAGGAGCGGGAGCTGGTCGGACGACTCCAGAAGACTGCTTCGTTTTCCCTCGAGCTTCGCGATGATCCGCTTCTCAAGCCCGACGAATTCAAGCTGGTCGTGAAGGCGCAGGGCCGGGACGTTACGCAGCAATACGCTGTGGCGTGAGCCTGGGAGCCTGAGGACTCGTCCGGCGGGACGGGCGGTACCGGCAATGGTGGAGAACGGCGGGTGACACGGGAGAAGGGCGCGAGACGTTATTCCCTGGGCTGGTTTTTCTAAAAATTATTTGTGTAGTTCTTTCGCGGCCGAAAGGATGTCTCCCGTTTGCTCCGCTTTTCTCCCCCTTTTCCTCCACCATTGCTGTTTGGTAGTTCTGTCGTTCAGCCCGCAATCCTTCTCCCGACCTCCAGATTTGACACCGTACTCGCAACAGCATAAGTTGAAAGGCTGTAACGGCTTCCCTCCACTCGCAGTTTGATCAATGGCATACGCAATTATCCGCACTGGCGGCAAGCAGTTCCGCGCCGAGTCGGGCAAGACAATTCGAATTCCGAGCCTGCCGGGTGACGCGGGCTCCAGGGTCACCTTCGGTGACGTCATTCTTGGTTCAGACGGTGACAAGACGCACGTCGGCGTTCCCAGCCTGAGCGGCGCATCTGTTGCCGGCGAGATCGTGCGCCATGGCCGCGACAAGAAAATCGTCGTGTTCAAGATGAAGCGCCGAAAGAACTACGCGAAGAAGCAGGGACATCGCCAAGGCTTCACGGAAGTTCGGATCGGCGACATCACGTTCGGATAAGGGATATTTCAGATGGCACATAAAAAAGGCGTCGGCTCGTCGAGAAACGGACGCGACAGCAACCCACAGTACCGCGGTGTGAAGAAATTCGGCGGCGAGAAGGTCATCGCCGGCAACATCATCGTCCGCCAGTGCGGCACAAAGTGGCACCCGGGACGCAACGTCGGTCTCGGAACCGACTTCACGATCTACGCGCTCATCGACGGTGTCGTGAAGTTCGAGCACAAGAACCGCACTCGCTTCAAGATCAGCGTCTACCCAGAGCAGAAGGCCGAGACCGCCGCCTGATTCCGGACGCAGTCTTCCGACCATCGCCGATCAGCCCCCGCACGGGGGCTTTTTTATATTCGAAACTGACGGCTGCGGTTTTGCGTAGTTGATGATCGACAGCCACTTCAACAAGAGATCAACAATGGCGCTACTGGACAAGCTGAAGGACGAACTCGACAAGGCGGGACGTGCCGCGCAGAGCGCGCTCGATGAAGGGAAGATCAGGCTCGAGGCATTCCGCACGCGCCAGCTCGCCGACAAGGCCGCCCAGGCGCTCGGCTACGCGGTATTCCGCTCGTCTCAGACAGGCGGCACGATCGACGCCGACACGAACACCCGGCTTTCCGCCACGCTTGCAACCCATGACGCGCAGGCGGCGAAGTACGAGGCAGAACTCGAAGAGCTGAAGAAGCAGAACAGAAACTGGGGTGGCACAGGCACGGCTTCCTCAACCGAATCAACCTCCGGAAGCGCCGGCTCCGCTGCCAGCTCGGAATCAACTCCATATGCCGATGGTCCGGGATCCGATCCGGCTGCAGCTCCCGATATCACTGGATAAAAAAGGCCCGGCTCATCGCCGGGCCTTTTTACCGCGCAAGTGTCACCTGATGACCGGCATCCCCTGACCGGGCGGCAGATGACGATAACGCTCCGTAAGCATCTGCTGCCGATCAGGGGCCGTGTATTCACGCCCGCGCACGTACACATGCTCTGCGACCGACGTGAACTCGAACGGATCGCCGCTCCAGATCACGACATTCCCGTCGCGTCCGGGCTGTAGCGAACCGATTCTGTCGGCGACTCCAAATACCTCTGCGGGCGTGAGGGTTACCGCGCGCAACGCGTCGTTCCACGTCATTCCGTACGCGACTGCATTACCGGCTTCCTGCTTAATGTTCCGCACATTGAACGCCTCTTCGTCTCCGCCACCGGCGTTGCCAATGACGATCACCTGAACGCCGGCCCGGTGAAGCAACGCCGCATTCTCCTGCGACGAGCTGAGCGATGCGAACGACGACGGAATGTTGTTCATTGCACCGGTGAGAACCGGGACGTGAGCGGCGGCAAGCTTGTCCGCCACGAGCCACGCCTCGGCACCGCCGCCGATGATGATCTTCAAGCCGTTCTCACGCGCAATCCGGAGTGCCGCATCGATGTCAGTGGACTTGTCGGCCGACACGAGCAGCGCAAGTTTTCCCTCGACAACAGGAATCATTGCTTCGAGATCGAGGCGGCTGGCGATGTAGTCCCGCGTTTCAGCCTTCTCATACGCGGCGCGATTCTTCATGAATGCTCGCGTGTCTTCAATGAGCTCGCGAAGCCGGACAAGCAGCTCACCCCGCGCTCCCACCCCCGCGCCGCCGGTGTTCTGAATCTGCGCAACCATCGCGATTGGAGTCTTGAGGACCATATCGCTGCCCATTCCATCGGAGAGCGTCAGCATCGCCGCCTGTCCGGAGACGAGCTGATCACCAGTCGGAAGCACGACGACGTTCGTGATACCGTCGCGCCGCGCCGGGGCAATCAGAACCGACGTTGCATTGAGGCCTTCCCACACCCTGAACGCTGCGGCGATGTAGTCCTTTCCTTTAGCCGCATCGTCGCGCGTGTCTCGAACCTGTCCAATTTCGTTGAGCCCGAGCGTAGTCGATGAATTGATGAGGCCGGGTGTCACCCATTTCCCGGTCGCATCAATGCGCTGAACGCCGGCCGGAACAGCAATGCTGGCCCCGACCGCAACGATCTTTCCATCTCGAATGATCACCGTGCCGTTCTCGATCGGTGGCCCGCTTACCGGATAAACCTTGCCTCCCGTTATCGCGATGGTCTGCGCCGGCAACGACGCCGTCAGGAGTGACAGTGCTGCCACTGCCGTCGCGAATCTGGTCACGTGGTTTCTCTCGTTGATCATCGGTTCATCCCCGCCGGTGTCTGGACAAAACCAAGCTCGAAGTCAGTGCGCCATTGCTCGCGCGCATCGAGACGGTCAAAGTACATCGTGCCGTCAATCCATACTTTCTCAGGTTTCGCGTAAACGCTGAACGGATCGGCCGTCCAGAGAATCAGGTCTGCATTCTTGCCGGGCTCGAGCGATCCGATTTTGTCGTCGAGTCCGAGCTGCCAGGCCGGATTGATCGTCACCCATTTGATCGCCATGTCTTCAGTGATTGGGATGCCGGCGGCAATACCCGCTGCCATTGCCTTCGCGGCTTCCTGATTGAGACGCTGCGAGCCTGACGGGTCGTCGGAGTGCACAGCGACCTTGACCCCGGCATTGGAGCTCAACGCGACGTTCGCCTTGATCGCGTCGATGGCTTCCATTTTGAACGATCCCCAGTCCGCCCAGAGCGATCCGCCGATGTTTTCTCTCGCGAGGATATCGGCGATCTTGTATGACTCGACTCCATGATGGAACGCGCGAATCTTGTAGCCGAACTCCTTCGAGATGTCGATCATCTGTGCCATCTCGTCGGCCCGGTAACAATGGTTGTGCACGAGAATGTTTCCACGGAGCACGTCGGCCAGTGTCTCCATGCCGAGGTCGCGAGTCGGCGGATCGCCCTTGTGATCCTTGTTCCACTTGTCCCACTTCCGGCGATACGCCTCCGCCTGAATCCACGCAGTGCGGTAACCAGCCACATTGCCCATGCGGGTGGACGGGCCACGAATCGCGTAGACCCGCTTCGGATTTTCTCCGCACGCCATCTTGAGGCCGTATTTCGCGCCGGGAAACTTCATTCCCTGAACGGTGCGTGCCGGCACAACCTTGAGGACGACGCTGCGTCCTCCGATCAGATTCGCTGACCCGGGGAGTACCTGCAGTGTAGTCACGCCGCCAGCAAGATTTCGCGGAAACTGCGGATCCTGTGGCCATACTGAGTGCTCCGCCCACACGTACGGCGTGACCGGATTGGTGGCTTCATTCCCGTCACTGAGCGCCTGACCGCCGGGAGCCGCATAGACGCCCAGGTGCGAGTGAGTATCGATGATTCCCGGCGTCACGTATTTCCCCGCACCATCGATCACTGTTGCCCCGGCCGGAACATCGACAACGGTGCCGACGGAGATGATCTTTCCGTTTGCCACGGAAATCGCACCGTTCCGGATCATTGGACCGGCCGCCGTCATCACATTGACGTTCCTGATCACGAGCGGAGCCGACTGAACACGCGCGTACGTGCTCGGAAATGGGTCGGCGTTCGGTACCGACATTCCGCCGAGGCCGGTCTGGGTGGTCGAATCCTTCCGGGTTGCGGGTGACGGGGGCGACCCCGGCTTTGCCGGCGCACAGGCAATCGCGCCGGCGAGCACGGCAATGCTCACCAATTGTCTTCTCATCGAGTCGAAACTCCTTCCGTTTTGATTGGGGCTCGGCGCCGGTCTGCGCTGAAGCGCGGGAAAACATAGCAATCGGCAAAGATAGCGGCAGGGTGCGAGTTGTAAGGGAATCAGTCACCACCGGACGGGGCCGACTGGCTCCCCGCATACGCATCGACCCGATCGGTGCAGATTGCATCAACACCGAGTGATTCGAGGTAATCCCACTGCGCTTCCGTATTCGCAGTCCACGCGACGACCCTGCCGCTGCACGCGTGCACGGTCGAGATAAGCGATGCGTCGATGAAATCAACCTGTTGCCACAGGTCGGTTGCATCTGCGAGTCGCATCGCCGCGCAGCAGTCGATGAGGTAGGAAACCTGAAGCACCCCGCGGTGAACGCTTGGCACCAGTCCCGCAAGCCGGCGGATGGCTCGATGATCGAAGGAGTGAACCGAGAGCTGATCGATTCGTCCGATGTGGCGCTTGAGGCAGCGAGCGGTCGCGTCTTCGATTCCTTTCGCTTTTACTTCAATGAAAATCTGGGCTCGTCCATCAACGGCTTCAATCACTTCGTCGAGGGTGGGAATCGGCACATCCCCTGTCAGCCGAATCGCGGTTATGTCGGCCGACTGAAGTGCGCCGAAATGCAACGGCCCGGCGTCGCTCGATTGCGAGTGAAGGGGAGACGCATCATGGTGTACGAACAGGATCCCGTCAGCACTCGCATGGATGTCGAGCTCGATTGCGTCGGCCCCCGCGTCGAGGGCCGCGAGAAATGCCGGGATCGTATTTTCAGGCGCGGTGGCGCACATGCCACGGTGGGAGATTGCGAGCGGGGATCGGTGAGTGGAATACATTCGGTTGAGAGAGATGTCCGTAATCATAAGTCTTAACGAGTGGCGCCGCAGACCGTCAAACATCGTGACTTGAATGACATCCGAAAACCAGGGCGGTGACGAATCCGATCGAGATCTGATCGCGCGGTGGAAGTCGGGAGACTCGCGGGCCGCGTCGCTGCTGGTGAACCGCCACGCCGACGCGCTTGCCCGATTTGCCGTCAGCTCAGGCGAACGGGACGATGTCGAAGAGCTGGTTCAGGACACGTTCGTCAGGGCATTCGGATCGCTCGACTCATTTCGCGGGGAGAGCTCGCTTCGAACATGGCTGTTTACGATCGAGCGACGATTGATGCTCGATCGGCGGAGATCGGAGCGGCGGCAACGGGCGATGGTGTCAATCGAGCCGTCGAATGCGGTGACTGAGTACGATGCGCTTGACGGTTTATTGGCTGAAGAGGCAGAGAATCGGGTTCGGAAAGCGGTAACGAGGTTGTCTCCGACTCAGTACGAGGTCTTCACCCTGCGCGCCGAGCAGGGGCTCTCATACAAGGAAATCGCCGAAGTCGTCGGAACAACTGAAGGCGCCGCGCGAGTTCACTACCACAATGCAATGCGCGCCGTGAAGGAGTTTTTGAATGAATGAATGCATGGAAACAGGTGTCAGAGATGCGCTGCCCGACCTCCTTCACGGGCGGTTGAGTAAGCTCGACCGCGCGACGGTGACTGCTCACGTCGAAGGATGTGCCGATTGTCGCAACGAACTGGAGCTGCTGAAGCAGGTCCGTGGTTCGGGCCCGATCGTTTCCCGAATCGACGTCGCCCGAATTGTGGCGGCGTTGCCGGCCCTCAGGCCGTCAGCGGGCGATGTTGTCGTGCTGCCCGCCAGCGATGCGACCCGACCGGCACGTCGATGGTACGGACTTAACGCTCTGGCCGCCGCCGCCCTTCTCGTTGTTGGCGGGTTGACATTTGCCACCACGCGGCCCGGTGACGCTGTGGTCCCGAGCCATCGCTCCTCAGCCGCGCAGACCCGCGAAACGCCGTCCGTCCGATCACAACCGGCTGTCGCGGAGGCCGCAGCCGTTAGCGTGGCAACCGTTCCGTTGGCGCAGCGCGGCGCGGCTGAGCGCAGTCGCCCGGCGTCGTTGTCGCTTAGTGGTGGCGTTCAGGACCTGACGGACGAGCAGGTCGAGACGTTGTTGAACGATCTGGACAAGGCCAAGGCGATGCCGTCCGCCGAGCCGGAAGCGATATCGATTGCTGTTGATGACGGCGACGGCCTGCAATGATCGTTAGTGCGAGATACGCGCGATTTGCGGTCGCTGCCGTTTCACTCGCGGGTTCAGTCGTGAGTGCGTCGGCGCAGGCCACAGCGGCGGGGACATTGAATGGTCGCCAGCCGAATGCTCGCCGGGCGCAACTCGAGCAACGGCTTCGTGAGCGCACGGGTGAAGTCGTTCAGCGTCGGCTCGGACTGAGCGCCGACCAGATGACTCGGCTTCAGTCGGTCAATCGACAGTTCGAGCAGCAGCGTACCCAGTTGTTGCAGCGCGAGCGCGAAACACGGCAGTCGCTGCGCGCCGAAATGCTCGTCGGCGACTCGGCGAACCAGGCGAAAGTGGGCCAGCTTCTCGATCAATCGCTTCAGCTTCAGCGCCAGCGCATCGAACTTCTTCAGGAAGAGCAGCGTGAGCTTTCCCGTTTTCTTACGCCAGTTCAGCGGGCAGGATATCTCGGACTCCAGAACGAGCTGAGGAAGCGGGCGCAGGAGCTGAGAAGCGGGCGGGCTGGAGGCACGGGCGGGCCCGGCGGGCGACGACCGCTGATTCGGCGAATGGACCGCTGAAGTTTTTGTTGGCTTGGCGGCGGAGTCTTGTATCGCGTGCGGGCGGCGCTTAAATACCGAGACGCGCCCGGGTGGCGGAATCGGTAGACGCAAGGGACTCAAAATCCCTCATGCTTCGGCATATACGAGTTCGAGTCTCGTCCCGGGTATGACGTTGTGATAGAATGACTTAAGGGGGTTCAGGCGAGCCAGTTTAGTGGCGCCTGAATCCCCTTTTGGTCATACTTTTGGTCATATTCGCGGCGAAAGGCCACGCCAGCCGGGGCCCTAATGCGATCGCTCTAAATCTGTGGCTGTTACGACCGGTTCGATCGTCCATCGGACTGGCGATCGTCCTGCTCGGTATCCCTTTCTTTTATAGCTGGCGCAGACGAGCCATAGCTGCTTCGCCTTTGGGAGAGTCTGCAATATCAGCGGGTTCATAGGTCGTCTCCTCCTCGATATTTCCGCATCAGCCACACGCGCCCGCGCAAGATTGATCATAAACTGACTCATGCCATTTACCCGTAAACTGGCGGCTAAGTCGGCACGAGCACCGAGCGCTAGAGTCAAGGGCGGAAGTCAATCGGCTTCTTGTCTCTATACCCCTCAGGACGGCGGCGGGTATAGAGAGAAGGGCATAAATGACTTCCCCCCGACTTCAGGCACTGTTCCGGAAGAGGTCGGCGCGCAGCTTTTTAAATCGTTGTGGTAGCAGGTGCTCGCTGACCAGATCATTGGCGTAATCTGGAATCTGCCGTACTTTCCCAGTCTAATGAGTACGATCGAGACGCTTCAGGCAGCGCTTGCCGACCGCTACCTCTTCGAGCGCGAGATCGGCTCGGGCGGAATGGCCACGGTTTATCTTGCGCGCGATCTCAGGCACCTCATCACTTCGCGGTGACTCTTCGCCTCGCAATGTTGTACGCTGAAGTGGGGGCACGCCACCGGAAATCGCCGGCGGACGTTACGACGAGTAGAAGGAGC
>JBBSFT010000069.1:0-13139 GCA_038254845.1 Gemmatimonadales bacterium
CAAAATTGTCGGAAACAGCTCGACAACCGTTACCTGAGCACCGAGCCGTCGCCACACCGATCCCAGCTCGAGACCGATAACTCCGCCGCCAATCACGATCAGCCGCTTCGGCACTTCCGGAATCCTGAGTGCACCCACGTTCGATAGCACACGCTCTTCATCAAACTTGAGAAACGGCAGCTCGATCGGTACCGAGCCCGTTGCGATGATGACGTTCTTCGCCTGGTACGATGTCGTTGCTCCGTCATTACCGATGACATCGACAACATTTCCAGCCTTGAGCGTGCCACGTCCCTTCGCCCATTCGATCTTGTTCTTCTTGAACAGGAATTCGATGCCTTTCGTGTTCTGAAGAACCACGGAATCCTTTCGCGACAGCATCGTCAGCAGATCGACCGTCACTCCATCGAGCTTCACACCGTGCTCGGCCGAGTGAAGCCGCGCCCACTCGAAGTGTTCGGATGATGTGAGGAGGGCCTTCGACGGAATGCATCCGACATTCACGCACGTGCCGCCGAGGGTCTTGTCCATCTCGACGCAGACGGTGGTGAGGCCAAGCTGCGCGGCGCGAATCGCGGCGACGTAGCCGCCCGGACCGCTGCCGATGATGACGACGTCCGCGGACTTCATGTCAGTCATGGCGTCAGGCAATGAGCATGGCGGCCGGATCCTCGATCAATTCCTTGATCCGGACGAGAAACAGAACCGCCTGCTGACCGTCAACGATGCGATGATCGTACGAGAGCGCGATGTACATCATGGGCCTGATCTCGACCTTGCCGGCGATTGCCACCGGCCGGTCCTGCGTCTTGTGCAGACCGAGAATACCAACCTGCGGATAGTTGATGATCGGAGTCGACACGAGAGAACCGAACACGCCGCCGTTCGTGATCGTGAAGGTGCCGCCGGTGAGATCGTCCATCGACAGCTTGCCGTCCCGCGCGCGCTTGGCGACAGCGGAGATGTCGCGACTGATGTCGAGCATTCCCTTCGCGTGCGCATCCTTGATGTTCGGAACGACAAGTCCGGCATCCGACGCGACAGCGATTCCCATGTTCACATAGTGCTTGTGAATGATGGTGTCGCCGTCGATCTGCGAGTTGACGATGGGATACGAATCGAGCGCCATGCACGCCGCTTTCACGAAGAACGGCATGAACGTGAGCTTGACGCCGTGGTCCTTCTCGACCTTCTCCTTCATTCGCTCGCGGATCGCGTTCACAGCGGTCATGTCGATCTCGTTGAACGTCGTCAGGTGCGCCGTATGGTGCTGGGACTGCAACAGGTTTTCCGCGATGCGCTTGCGCCGCGTTGACATTTTCTCACGGGTCTCACGCGTGCCCGAGTCGGCAACATTGGGGCGGGGCGCTTCGGACGGCTGCGAGCTGACGGCGGGCTGTGCCGGAGTCGCTTGTCCGCTCAAGTGCTCGACCACATCCGGCTTGCTGACGACACCGCCCCGGCCTGTTCCGGTCACTGATCCGATCTCGATGCCGGCCTCATCAGCATTTCGCCGGGCAGCGGGCGATGACTTGACCTCAGCTCCGGCGTTTGGCGTCGGCTGAGCAACAACGGGCGGGGGAGCTTCGATTGGTGTTGGCTTCGTCGCGGACGGTGTCGGCGGAGCAACTGGAGCCGCCGTAGCTGGCGCGGCTGTCGCCGTCTCGTCAATCTCGCCGAGCAACTGATCCACCTTCACCACATCGCCCTCGGCGACTGCCTGCGATGTCAGCACACCAGCACGGGGAGCAGGCACTTCGACGGTGATCTTGTCGGTCTCGAGCTCGACGATCGTGTCGCCGCTGGCGACGGCATCGCCCTTCTTTTTCGTCCAGCGCGACACGGTGGCTTCGACGATCGATTCGCCGAGCGGGGGGACCTTGATGGATAGCATCAGAATAGAAGCAAAATGAGGAAGAACCGGATATCTTCTGCCTTCGCCGTCTCGCCGGCCGGGGGAATCTCAATATAACGCTCGAGGTTTTCGTTGCGAGCACTCACCATCTCCGCGCACGGCGGACTCGACATGCTCGAGTTCCGCGCCGATGTGACGATTCCGGAAGTCTGTCCGGGTACGGTTCGTGTTCGCGTCAAAGCGGCCGCGCTCAATCATCTCGATTTGTTCATGCTCAAGGGCCTTCCCGGGGTGAACATCGTCGCGCCATGGGTGATGGGCGCCGATGGAGCCGGAGTCATCGATGCGATCGGCGCGGATGTCGAGAATGTTTCGGTTGGCGATACCGTCGTCATCAATCCCGGCATCAGCGACGGAACGTGCGAGTTCTGCAAGCAGGGTGAACAGTCCGAATGCATCCGATTCCGCCTTCTCGGTGAGCACATCCCCGGCACTCTCGCCGAGTTTGTCGTCGTGCCGGCGCGGAACGTTCGTCAGATCGCGCCGGCGACTGACATGACGATCGCGGCTGCATTCACGCTCGCGACACTGACCGCCTGGCGAATGGTTGTGTCGCGGGCAAATGTGCGGCCCGATGACGACGTGCTCATCTGGGGAATCGGCGGCGGCGTCGCCCAGGCAGCGCTGCGGATCTGCAAGGAGATCGGCGCGCGCGTCTGGGTAACATCAGGTAGCGACGACAAGCTCGAGCGCGCAAAACAGATCGGCGCGGACGAAACGCTCAATCACCGGGCGATGAACGTCGCGAAGGAGATTCGCGCGAGAACCGGGAAGCGCGGAGTGAGCGTTGTCCTCGACAGCGTTGGCGAGGCCACGTGGGAGACATCACTCGGAGCGCTCGGGCGGGCAGGCCGCCTCGTCACGTGTGGCGGGACGTCGGGCGCAATTGTCGAGACCGATGTCCGTCGGCTATTCTGGAATCAGTGGACGATCATGGGCTCGACGATGGGAAACGATTCGGAGTTCGACGCGGTCGTCAGGGCGTTCAACGACGGCCGCCTTCAACCGACGGTCGATTCCGTTTTCGACCTCGCGGATGGCCGGAATGCGTACGCCCGTATGGCTGCGGGCGACCAGTTCGGAAAAATCGTGGTCAGGATTGCCGAGTGACCGAGCAGGCGCAGTACACTCCCGCCGAGCTGAAATCGATGCGGGATGTGTTCGCTCGGGGGGAGGTGCCGGCGTGCCCGCGGTGCCTCGTGCACATGACCGAGCGCGCGATTGGGGGAGGATCGTTCGGTCTGGGCTACGCAAGAAAGCGTGACTGGCTCATCTGCCCCAAGTGCCACCGGAGCGCCATCTATGACATCAGGCGCGGCACCCGCAATTAGCCGAGCGAAGTCGGGCCGTGATGGCTATTGTTAAGCGGTTCATCGGCACCTTCCTCCAGCGTAATAACGTGGGCGACACGACACAAAGCTTCGGCGACCGGCTCCAGGAAAGCTTCTCGCAACTATATCAATACGTTCCGGCACTGGTCGGCGCATTGGTCATTCTGTTTGCCGGCTATCTCCTCGCGCGGTTATTCGAGAAGGGTACCGAAAAACTGCTGAGGCGGATCCGCTTCAATCACATGCTCGAGCGCGGTGGCGTGATGGACGCGATGGAGCGCGCGGGGTCGCATCTCAATCCGACGCGAATCGCGTCGAATCTCGTGTTCTGGTTCATGATGTTCACGGTCATGCTCATCGCGGCTAATGCGCTGGGACTTCAGTCACTCGCCAACGTGTTCAGCGAGCTCGTCAGCTACATCCCGAGCGTGATTGCGGCAATCGTCATCATCATCGTCGGAATAGTGCTTGGCGGGTTTGTCGGCGGACTGATCATGGCGAGCGCCGGCGGGCTTCACGGAGGACCGACGCTCTCTCGTGTCGGCAAGGGCGGCGTCATCGTGCTTGCCGTGTTCATGGCACTTCAGGAGCTCGGCGTGGCGAGTGAGATCGTCACGACCGCTTTTGCGATTCTCTTCGGAGCTGTCGCGCTCGCTCTCGCTCTCTCGTTCGGAATGGGAAACCGGGATCTCGCCGGGGAAGTCACGCGCGAGTGGTACAATCGCTATCGCGCCGAGCGTGAGGCGATCGACAAGGATCATGCGCAGCTCGATCTCGAGGACGAGGCCGACGCCGCCGGGTACGGCGGACCGTCACACTAGGGCGCCTGATTCACCTTGATCGATTTTTCGATCTCGCGTGCATCGCCATTGCTCAGGCCGGTAATCACAATCGGCTGAGATCCACCCGATGACTCGATCGTGATCGACGAGAACATCATTCCGTGACTCGCCCGGACCGACGAGATATGGTCGACGTTGATCGTCTCCTCGGTCGAGCCGAACCAGCGGCGCTTGCGGTAGGTGATCTGGTGGCCTTCAACCTCGAGTGACGTTGGAAAGATCCGATTTCCTGACGTGAGCCTGCTGGCGTTGTAGATCATGCCCTCAAGGTCGCGCAGGGTGTGATTGCCGGCAAGACTCGCCGCGTGACGCAACCGTGCCTCAGGGAGTCGATTTCGAGCGTTTGATCGAGACTTCTGCGAAGACCGAGCGGGGGCTTGCCGGCAATCGTTTTCAATCGCCTCTGAAAGGCGGTCGTCGTATCCCCGTAAGTCCTATACTGGCAATAGGTTAGCGCGAGCGGTTTCGGTTGCGAAAAGGCCCCGAAAACGCTATATTGCGGGGTTGTCCCTCCTCTCTTTCGCAGCCCTGAAACAAGCCTTATGACCGCGCCCAACAATCGCGAGCGGATTCTTCCTCGCGAGCTCCACACAGAGGTCAAGGAATCGTTCATCAATTACTCGATGAGCGTGATCGTGTCCCGTGCGCTGCCTGACGTGCGAGATGGCCTCAAGCCCGTCCACCGGCGTGTTCTCTATGCGATGAACGAGCTTGGCCTCGTCCCGGGCCGGCCGTACAAGAAATCCGCGACGGTCGTCGGTGACGTGCTCGGCAAGTACCACCCGCATGGCGACCAGTCTGTCTACGATGCGCTCGTCCGCATGGTGCAGGATTTCTCGCTTCGCTATCCGCTCGTGGATGGCCAGGGGAATTTCGGCAGTGTCGACGGCGATCCGGCGGCGGCATATCGGTACACGGAATCGCGGCTCACGCGCATCGCCATGGAGATGCTTGCGGATATCGACAAGAACACTGTCGATTATGCACCGAATTTCGACGATCGCCTGCTGGAGCCGAAGGTGCTTCCGTCGGCGGTGCCCAATCTCCTCATCAACGGATCGTCGGGCATCGCGGTCGGCATGGCGACCAACATTCCGCCGCACAACATCAATGAAGTCGTCACTGCGGTCATCGCGCTGATCGACAATCCCGAGCTTGACGTGGGCGCGCTGCGGAAGATCGTGAAGGGTCCTGATTTCCCGACGGGCGGATACATCTACGGCCGCGCGGGCATCAAGGATTATCAGGAAACTGGCCGCGGCCGCATCGTCATGCGCGCGCGGGCGGTCATCGAGGAGAAGGAAAGCTCGAGCAAGTCTCAAATCGTGATCAACGAGCTTCCGTATCAGGTGAACAAGTCCAGGCTCGTGTCCAGTATCGCGGAGTTGGTGAGGGACAAGAAGCTCGAAGGCATCTCCGATCTTCGCGACGAGTCGGACAAGGATGGAATGCGCGTCGTCATCGAGCTCAAGCGCGACGCGATTCCGCGCGTCGTGCTGAACGGATTGTTCAAGCACACGACGATGCAGTCCACGTTCGGCGTGATCATGCTCGCGCTGGTTCCCGATTCAAATACGGGCCAGCTCGTGCCGAAGATCATGCCGCTCAAGGAAGTGCTCGAGCACTACATTGCTCACCGGCATGAGGTCGTCGTTCGCCGTACCCAATACGACCTCGACAAGGCGCTCGATCGCGAGCACATCCTCGAGGGGCTCAAGATCGCCGTCGACAATATCGATGCGGTCATCAAGCTCATCCGCGCGGCCGACGACACGCCGACAGCGAGCACGCAGCTCCAGGCCAGGTTCAAGCTCAGCGAGCGGCAGGCTGAGGCGATTCTCAACATGCGCCTCGCGAAGCTCACTGGGCTCGAGATCGAAAAGCTCGAGGCGGAGCTCAAGGAGGTGCGCGCGTTCGTGAAAGAGCTGCGCGACATTCTCGCCTCGCGTTCGCGGCGCATGTCGATCATTCGCGACGAGCTGCTCGATGTTCTCAAGCGGTTCGGCGACGAGCGCAGGTCCGAGATCACGAGCGACGAAGGCGAGTTCACCATCGAGGATCTGATCGCCGAGGAGGACATGGTGATCACCATCTCGCATTCGGGTTACATCAAGCGGACGTCGGTATCGACATACAGAAAGCAGCGCCGTGGCGGGCGTGGCTTGAGCGGTCAAACGCTAAAGGACGAAGACTTCATCGAGAAGCTCTTCATCGGGTCAACACACGACTACATCCTGTGCTTCACCGATGATGGCCGCTGCTTCTGGCTCAAGGTGCACGAGATTCCGCAGGCGGGCCGCGCTACCAGGGGCAAGCCGATCGTCAACCTGATCAATGTCCAGCCGGACACGCAGATTCAGGCAATGGTGCCGGTTCGCGAATTCACTGACACGCAGTTTCTTCTTTTCTGCACCAAGAAGGGAACGGTCAAGAAGAGCGCGCTGTCGCAATACTCGAACGTGCGCGCCAACGGCATCAAGGCGATCAAGATCGAAGCGGGTGACGAGTTGATCGACGTGCAGGTTACGAGCGGGACAAACGACATTGTGCTGGCTACAAAGCACGGCCTGTCGGTGCGATTCCACGAGCAGGATGTCCGCGAGATGGGGCGCGACACGACCGGCGTGAAGGGAATCGAGCTGCGACGCGACGACTCGCTCGTCGGGATGGTCGTCATCAAGCGCGAAGCGACGATTCTCGTCGTCACCGAAAAAGGTCTGGGGAAATGCTCGCACATCGATGACTATCGGGTGCAGCGACGGGGCGGGAAGGGCATCATCACCGTCAACCGGACCGAAAAAACCGGCAATGTTGTCGGCGTGATGGAGGTGCTGCCGGAAGACGAGATCATGCTGATCACCCGGAACGGGGTCATCATCCGCTCGTCAGTGGCCCAGATCAGGGTCACCGGACGTATCGCTCAGGGGGTGAGACTCGTCAATCTGGACGACGGTGACATCCTGACCGCGGTTGCTCGCGTCATTCCCGAGGAGGACGACGGGGATGCAGCCGGCGACGATACTCTCGATGTCGCCGAAGACAACAGCGAGTTGGCGGCGGACGAGTAATGCCATCCACCAGGGACGTTTCGCTTGGGCGCACACGACGGGAACGAAGTACAGGCGCTGAGAGCGGCACTCCGCAAAGCGGAGGCTGAGCTTCAGCGCGCCCGTCAGGAGGATGAATCCAGACGCAACCTCGTGGACATTTTGCACGAGGTCATGGGAAATCTTCCGACTGAAGAAATCTTCCATCTGCTCGCCCAGCGTCTCGCCCGCGCCCTCAGTCTCTCCCATGCCTCGGTCATCCTCGCCAATCCGGGCTCGCCCACCGGTGTCGTCGCCACTGCATTCGAGCAGCCATACCTTCACGATCTCGAGATCGAGCTCGATAAATATCCCGAAGTAATCTCCGCGCTCCACGGCCGGATTCCCGTTCTGATTCCAGACCTCACCGACACTCCGCTCTACGCGCTGATGCGCGAGAAGTGGGCGCGGGAGGGAACGACGGTGAACATCCGGTCGGTGATGGCACTGCCGTTTCCTCTCGATGGCGACAACTGGGGAGTGTTCCTTCTCCGGCGCACTGACGAGACGCCGAAGTTCGACGCTGCCGACGTGGAGTTCGCGTCAATTGTCGTTCGCAGCGGCGTCGCGGCGATTCAGCGCGCGCACGCGATCGAGACGACCCGCGCCGACAACCATCGCCTCGAAGCACTCGCCCAGACCGATCCGTTGACGCAGCTGGTCAATCGCCGGGCTCTCACCGTGCGCCTTGTGACCGAGATGGAGCGCGTTCGCCGCTACAGCGCACCGCTCGCCATGCTGCTGCTCGATCTGGATCACTTCAAGCTCGTGAACGACACGTACGGGCACCTCTGCGGCGACGACGTCCTCGTCGCACTTGGATCCGTTCTTCAACGCGCCGTCCGAACAGTCGACACGGTCGCCCGCTACGGTGGGGAGGAATTCGTGATCGTTCTTCCCGAAACGGGAAAGCAGGGAGCGATTGCGTTCGCCGAGCGGGTCCGCGACAAGATTGCGTCGCACGGATTTGAGCTGCCCGGCGGTCGCGAAATTCACGTTACGGCGAGCATCGGTGTCGCGACCTACCCCGCACTCGGAATGGATTCGGCCGAGGATCTCTTTCGTGCCGCGGATGCCGCTCTCTATCGGGCGAAAGGAAGCGGGCGTAATCTAGTCTGCAGCTGAGCGTCGAGCCGCGCGCGTTCGCCGCGACCGACCGCCAATTCCGCAGGCCAATGACAAATCGATTTCGCCATTCTTCCTTATTGCTCGCCGCGGTTGTGCTCGCCTGCGTCGACTCCAAGCCCCGCTCGAATACAGCATCGGCGACATCGACGTCGCGGCAGAATCCGGTCGTCACGTCCGTTCGCGTTAATCAGGGCACCTACGGCATGACCGCGCGCGTGAGATGGGCGCTCTCACCCGACAGCTCGGCCATCGTTGCAATGGTCGATCCGGCCGGCGTCGAGAACGAAGCGATTCCGAATGCGTTCTTCTTTGGAAGCGAGCGGCTGAATTACCAGACGCGAATGGACAGTGTGTGGGATGTTGCGCCGTCACCGGACTGGGGATCGATCGCGTTCTCCCGTGCATACGTGGTGACCGCCGGCGGAGCGGATTCGATTCCACCAACGATGTGGCAGGATCTGGCGCGTCGCACCGGCATCGATACAACGACGCTAAGAACGGGATCGTTCGCATCGAGTGGGATGACTGTCTCGCGAGCGATTGCGCAGCCCGGTGTCATTCAGATTCCGGCAGACAACCGTGCAGCCGGCGCCGCCGATGCCGCTGCTCCACGCATGTATCCGGTTGCACTCGGCTGGCACATTCGGTGGACGCCCGATGGGGCGACTGTCGCGCTGGGCAATAGTCCAGCGAAGGTCCAGGACAACGAAGAGTCAAAAACGTGGGCGGCGCTTGACTCGAAGAGCGGCGCTTTTCACGGCACTCTTCCAGTCGGCTCGAAACTCGTGCTCGCGCGGTGGATCGACGGCCCAGTGCTCGACATGTCAACGCCGGTCGACATGCAGGGATCGAGGCCGATCAGGATCACGGCAGGATCGCGACTGCTCTCGATCGAAAGCATGCGGGGCGTGATCACTGCGCACGAGATTGGAACGGGTAACGACTCAACGGCGCGAACCCTTACGATCGGATCCGGAAAGGCACTCGCCGCAACCAAGGGCGGGCGGTATATCCTCGCGCTCGCACCCCGCGCGCGCGCGGTCGCAAACGAGATTCCCGTCGAAGCCGTCGTGTACGTGGTGGGCTGGTAGACTCGGGCGTTACTTGCCGACCCGCTTGAGCTCGACGAGCAGACACCGGTCCTGCACCACATCGATGCCGGCTCGTGCCAGTTGTTCGGCGGCTTCGTCATTTCGGATGCCGAGCTGAAACCACACTGACTTCGGCTTCTTCGCGATGATGTCATCGACATGCGGCGGGATGTCTGCCGGCTTCCGGAAAACATTCACCATGTCGACATCGCCGGGAATTGCGGCAACCGTGCGATACACTTTCTCTCCCAGAATCTCGGTTGCGTCCGGATAGAAGACCGGGACGGGGACGATCTCGAATCCAGCCTGCTGCGCGTATTCGGGAACGTAGAACGCGGGGCGATCATGGCCCTCCTTGATGCCGAGCACCGCAATTCGGTGCGTTTCGCTGATCACGCTGCGAACACCATCCGAGGTTTCGATGAGATGTTCACGCCAGCTCTGATTTGCATCGATGGTTGTCGTCATGACGCGATGATGTGCAACGACCGCGCCGGGGTGACACCACCCACGTAGCCCCGATAGATTTCCGTCTGCCATCCCAGAAACAATCGGAGAATTGCTTGATGCAAATGCTGGTACTCGGAGCGGGCCTGCAAGGCTCTGCCTGCGCCTATGATCTGCTTCAGAACGAAGAACTCACCCGCGTGCGGCTCGCCGACATCGACATCGGCCATCTTCCTCCATTTCTTGCAGGGTATTCCGGGAAGCGGCTGATCCCGACTCCGCTCGACGTTCGCGACAAGGACGCGGTGCGCGCATTGATGCGCGAAAGCGACGGAGTCATGAGCGCAATTCCGTATTACTTCAATCTCGAGCTCGCAACGCTCGCCGCCGAATGCGGCGTTCACTTCTGCGACCTCGGCGGCAACACCGATATCGTGTTCGAGCAGAAGAAGCTCGATACTGCAGCGCGCGCAAAGGGAATCACGATCGTTCCCGATTGCGGGATTGCCCCGGGAATGGTGAACATCCTCGCGCAGCGCGGCATCGACGCGATGGATTCGGTCGATGAGGTGCGCATATTCGTGGGTGGACTCCCCCAGAATCCCGAGCCGCCGCTCAACTACCAGATCGTCTACTCACTCGAAGGCGTTCTCGACTACTACACGACGCTGTCGTGGGTCGTGCGCGATGGAAAGCGCGAACAGGTGAAGGCACTCTCGGAGCGAGAGCCGGTAAACTTCGATGCTCCGGTGGGGGAGCTCGAAGCATTTCACACGGCTGGCGGACTCTCGACGATGGCGTTTCGCTACGAGGGAAAGATTCCGACGATGGAATACAAGACCCTTCGCTATCCGGGTCACGCAGCGATCATGGAGGCAATTCGCGAGCTTGGACTGCTCGAGCTCGAGCCAATCGACGTGAAGGGCGTTCGCGTCGCGCCGCGCGACGTTGCGATAGCGGCCATGGGCCCGCGTCTGACGAAGCCGAAAGGCAAGGATCTCGTCGCGTTGCGTGTGACAGTGAAGGGAAAGAAGAGCGGGACGGACAAGACGGTCAACTTCGAGCTCATCGATCGGTACGACGAGGAGCACGGCATCAGTGCGATGATGCGGACGACTGGCTACTCGTTATCGATCACCGGACAGATGCAGGCGCGCGGCGAAGTCAAACCGAGCGGCGTGCACACTCCGGATGAGTGCATTCCCGCGGAGAAATACATCGCCGAGCTCGCAAAACGGGGCATCGGCATTATCGAGAGCTAGGCGAGCCAACCGCTCGCGAACGCGCTCTTATCGCGCGAAGTTCGCGAGCGTAGTCCCCATCACATCGATCATCGACTTCGCCGTCCACCGATCGTTCCCGTTGTAGATGAACGAGAACGCGATGACCTCGCCATTCAACGCCGTCACATAACCGCCGAGTCCGATCACGTCGTTGGTCGTGCCGGTTTTCGCATGAAGATTTCCCTGCGCCGCACCACCCTTCATTCGTCGCTTCAGCAGCTCCGACTCGCCGGCGACCGGTAGCGATGCGTGAAACCACGGGCCCCAGCTCGCCTTGTGCGCATACGCCAGCATCTTCACCATGTTTCGCGGCGTCACCCGGTCGAGCGTTGACAACCCGCTTCCGTCGTGGACAGATAGAACGCTCGAGTCGCCGCCGACTTTCGTCGCGAAGAAATTCCTGAGCAAAGCCTGACCGTTTACGGCTGAGCCCTGCCTGTCATGTTGCGGACCGCGCGCGGCATCACGCATCAACAGCTCGGCGAAATGATTGATGCTCTCGCGATTCATCGCCGAGATGATGCGGTCGAGCGTCGGTGACTTGAGGCTGGCCAGCTTGACCGCGTTCGAAGGAGTGGTCGCAAGGCGAATACCGCCATTCACAGCGACTCCTTTTGCGATCAGCGCCGCCTTGAGAGCACCGGTCGCAAAGGTTGCCGGATCCTCGACGACATATTCATAGCGGCGCGGCGGCGAGTTTGAGCCGATGCGGCCCGACACGACGATCGTTCCGTCGCCCTGACGCCGGACGGAGAGACTCGCGCCCCCACCGGGGACCGTGCGGACGTTGCTCACGAGCGGAATGGCGCTGGTGGCCGGTTCCAGCTTCACACCGCCGGGAGTGATCGTCACCCACACGAGGTTTTCGTTCAGCGACAATCCTGACACGCGCGCGGCATATCCGGCCTGAAGATATCGCGTCATCCAGCCCTCTGGAATCAGCTGGTCGTCGAACGCAGATGCGTCGCCAACAACGTCGCCGGTTACGCGTTTCACGCCGCGCGCCACCAGCTGATCCGCCAGGAAATTCATCGGCGCACTTGGGCCTCCGGGCAGGTAACGGCCCGATAGGGATGGGTCGCCGTCGCCCCGCAGGTAGAGGTTGCCCGAAAGGGTTCCATCGGGTGAGAGCGTTCCATCCTGCAGGACATCGGTGCTGAACTGATAATGCGGGCCAAGCCGCTCGAACGCGACGGCGCTCGACAGCATCTTCATCGTCGATGCCGGCATCAGCGGCGTTCCGGCGTTCTCCGAGAAAAGCGTATCCCCCCGCGTGAGTGAGATCGCCATGATCCCGAACTGGCCGCTCCGAATCCGGCCAGCCATCGATGTCATGTCCGCCATCAATGACGCGACAGTTCTCGGCGCCGTCGAGCTCACTGACGGCGCCGCGGGAACCCTTGAAGCCGTCGCCTTGCGGGTCGTTTTCTTGTTGGTCGACGTCCGTTTGCGAGTGGCCGAGCTCGACGTTTTTTTCTTCGTTCTCGTCTGAGACGAGACGGGGCCAGCGACGATCGAAGCGAGAGCGATGATCGCCAATATGCGAAGCTTGCGATACAGCATTGAGTTCAGTAAACGGTGAGGTAGCACTTTGAGTTGATGATAGTACCCGCGAATGCGAATTTCACACCACATACCGCACTCGCTCGCCATTCGCGCGATCGGATGCGCACGGCTAGGCAAATCCGTCGTTCCGGGATAACTTCCCGCTAACGACACCACCGAGGAGTGATTGATGGCTGAGCGGCACAATTCCGTTCGTGAGGGAGTTTTCGCCGGTCTCATCGGGGCCACCGCGATCGCCGTCTGGTTCGCCATCATCGACATTGTGTCGGGACGCCCGTTCCACACGCCAAGCATCCTCGGCGCTGGGCTGATGAGCGTTCTCGGGAAGCCGCCGATGATGCCCGACACCATCGGGTTTCACGTGTTCATCTACACAATCTTTCACTACGCCGCGTTCATTCTCGTCGGCATGCTCATGGCGTCGATTGTTCACCAGGCCCACCGCACCCC
>JBBSFT010000070.1:0-12852 GCA_038254845.1 Gemmatimonadales bacterium
AGCATTTCGCGACGATCCGAAAACGCGCGACGAGTTTCTCCGGCTGGCGCACGCCGGCTGACAATGCGCGCCGATTCGCTCGCCGGGAAGACCGCGCTCGTCACCGGCGCGTCGCGCGGAATCGGCGCGGCGATCGCAGCAGCGCTCGCGAATGCCGGCGCACGGGTTGCTCTCCTCGCGCGGAGTGAGTCCGCTCTTCGCAACGTCGCCGACTCGATCGGCAATCAGGCTTTCTCAGTGACCTGCGATATCACCGATGCTCAGTCGGTTGGTGCGGCCGCTACGACGATCCGGCACGAGCTCGCCGCGGCTCCCGATATCGTTGTCAGCAACGCCGGCCTTTTCCAGATCAAACCCGTTGCCGCGATCAGCGCGGAAGAATTCGCAAAGACGATTCAGACCAACCTTGTCGCGCCGTTTCTGGTTCTCCGGCAATTTCTTCCGGACATGTACGATCGCGGAAGCGGCGACATCGTCACCATCGGCTCGAGCGCCGATCGCAACATCTTTCCCGGCAATGGCGCGTATGCGGCGAGCAAGTATGGAGGGCGCGCACTGCACGAAGTCCTGAGGGCGGAGACACGCGGCACCGGTATTCGTGCGACGCTGGTGTCGCCAGCGGGCGTCGATACCGACTTATGGGAAGGCGTGATGTTTCTCGGATCGGACATTCCGCCTGACCGCGGGAGCATGCTCAAGCCGTCGGCAATCGCTCACGCTGTTCTCTTCGCAGTCACCCAGCCGGCCGACGTCACCGTCGATGAGCTGCGAATCTCGCGCAGCTGACGTAGCGTCCTTCGGTGTACATCGAGCTCATCGATCTGCTGCGATGCCCGCGCCCGCACGAAGAAAGCTGGCTCGTCGCCGCATTCAACCGGATGGAGGGCAGGTTTGTCATCGACGGACGCCTCGGATGTCCGGTCTGCGCCGCGACCTATGCAATAGCTGACGGCATCGCCGATCTCCGGGAGGCATTCGAGTCATTGCGCTCTACGGGCCCAGGTGGCCGGGCAAACGATGAACATCAGGACGCCGCGATGCGCGCTGCCGCAATGCTCGGTCTCACGCGGCCCGGATCGGTGGCCGTGCTCGAGGGGCTCGATGGACGCATTGCGCCGCTCGTGAGCCAGATCGCCTCGTGTCAGGTCATCTCGCTCAATCCCGCAGGAGAGAGCGCCGAAGCTGAAAACGTCGCCACCGTTCGTGCCGGCAGCCGACTCCCGCTTGGGACTGCATCTATCGATGGCATGATGATGTCCACCGGCTCTACGCAGCGCGATATTGCTGACATCGGTCGAGTTCTCAAATCCGGCGGCCGACTTGTTGTTCCAGCGGACTGGCCGATTACGGGAAACTTTTCCGAGCTCGCGCGCGACGAGCGTTACGTCGTCGCCGAAGCGGCTGGGCCGCTGCTGAATCTGTCGCGTTAGACTCGCCGGTCAGGCGGCCGGTTTGTCCTCGTACAGCGAGTCGATCATCGCCTTGTAATTCCGGTCAACGACGCGCCGCTTCACCTTTTGCGTCGGCGTCATCTCGCCTTTCTCAAGTGAGAAGTCGTGTTCGAGAAGCCCGATCTTTTTCGGTGTCTCATAATGAGCCAGACCGGTCATCTGCGAGCTGACTTCATTTTCCATTTTTGCCTGAATCGTCGGCATCGTCAGAAGCTGCGAGCGATCGGTCCAGATGATGTTTCGTTTCTTCGCCCATGACTCGAGCTGCTCGAAGTTCGGAACGACGAGCATTGACGGGAACTTTCGCTTGTCGCCGAGCATGACGGCCTGGCTCACGTACTTGTTCGTCTTCACCATGTTCTCGATCGGCTGCGGCGCGATGTTCTTGCCACCGGCCGTCACGATAATGTCCTTTTTTCGATCAGTGATCGCCAGAAATCCGTCGCGCAGCTCGCCGATATCGCCCGTGTGGAACCACCCGTCCGGATCGATCGCCTCGGTCGTCGCGACCGGGTTGTTGTAGTAGCCCTTCATGACACTCGGACCGCGTGTCAGGACTTCGCCGTCGGCAGCGATGGTGACTTCGACGCCGTCCACTGGCTGGCCGACGGTGCCGATACGGAAATCCGTCGGGTTATTCACCGCGATTACGGGCGAGGTCTCGGTCAGGCCGTAACCTTCGAGAATAGTTAGGCCGGCGGCGTAGAAAAACTTGTTGATCTCCGGTGCGAGCGGAGCGCCACCCGACACGAAATATCGGAGACGCCCGCCTGTCCGTTCCCTGATCTTCGAGAACACGAGCTTCTGCGCGATGGCATACTTTCGCGCCAAGATGCGACCCGGCTCGTCTCCGGCAAGCGTCACATTCGACCACTTATCCGCGACATCGCGCGCCCAGAAGAAAATCCGCCGCTTGAGAAACCCGGCTGCAAGCGCATTCTGCAACACCCGCGCGTACATCTTTTCATACAACCTCGGCACGGAGAACACGATCGTCGGCCGCACATCCTGCATATTGATCGGAACTGTATCGAGACCCTGCGCGTATGCGATCGAGCTGCCCGTCGCGAACATCAGATAGTCGCCCGTCCGCTGGAAAATGTGCGAGAGCGGCAGAAAGCTGAGCGCCACATCATCACCGCGAAACGGGAGCTTTGACTGCGTCGCTTCGACGTTCGACCGGATGTTGTTATGCGTGAGCATCACTCCCTTTGGTGCGCCGGTCGTGCCCGATGTGTAGATGAGGGTCGCCAGATCATCGGGGCGGACCGCGTCCGCACCGCTGCGATACGACGCAATTGTGCCAGCGTTCTCGACGGCGGCGCCCCGCTTTTCCAGGTCCGCGAGACTCATGTCGGCAGCCTCGCCAATCTCATCGAAGGCGATGACGTGCTGAAGTGACGGCACCTCGTGACGAATCGCCGACACCTTCACCGCCTGCTCGAGAGTCGAGAGAAGGATCGCGACGGTGCCTGCGTCCTTGAGGATGTAGGCGATCTGGTCAGCGGGGAGTGTGGGATAAATCGGAACGTCGGTGAGTCCACTCGTCAGACACGCATAGTCTGCAATCGCCCACTCCGGCCTGTTCTCGGCGAGAATAGCGACGCGGTCTCCGCGCTTCACGCCGAGTGTCCCGAGTCCGAGTGCGGTTCGGAGAACGCGCAAGTAGATCTGCTTGTGCGACAAGGGCCGATACTTTCCGCCGATGTTGACCTGAAGCGCATCTGCCTTGTCGAATCTGGATACCGCCGAGAAGAACAGCTCGTTGAGAGTGCCGGGTGTGGGCGGTGGCCCGCCTCTTATGATTGGGCCGTGAGCCATCGTCGTTGCGGGCGCCGTCATTTTGGTTTGTACTTCAGCACGAGACGCACCGGGCTTCCGCGAACTGCTACCCCCCGATAGGACGCGGTCGCCATGACGATGACCGAATCGGAGGCCGCGGTGAGCTGTGTCACATTCAGCTTGACGCGGCGCGAAGCGACACCGCTCGCGTCGGTGGTATCTGATGTCGTGCCAGTCGCGCCAGCATCGTTCACCAGTTGCGCCACCGATCCCGACGGGCGGGTAACGGCGAACGAAACGCGATATCCGGTGACGACGCTGTCACCGCGTGCTCCATGCAGAAGCTTGACGCTGAGTGCAGGGGATACATTTACCGTTGTGTCAATGAGCGAGTACGAGAGGCTGTCGCGCTCATTCACCGGCGCCAGACTGTCGGGGCGCAGGGTGACCGCGATCGGAACTGTCGCCTGGATCGATCCGACGGTAACGACAATTCGGGCGGCGGGTTGAACACTGTCACCGCGGACGATTCCGGTGAGACTATCTACCCGAATTCCACGGTCAACCGCGGCGAAGCGAACTCGCGGGTTGGTCGCGGCAGCACCCTGGTAGTTGTAACCGGAAACCGTGATTGGCCTGACGACTCCCGTCGAGTCGCGAAGCGTGTCGCCGACGACGACGCCGGGAGAAGGAAGCTGGTCAACGGAAAACGACAGCACTTCGCTCGACGATGTCGGGATGTTAGTGCATGCAAGGATGGCGGCAGCACTGGCCATCAAGGCAAACAGTCCTCGATCCGATCCGCGCATCAGAAAAACCGGTCGGCGAGCAGCGTCGCGAGATTGACGTACGCCTGCGATGCCGGATCGCCAGGACTCCGGAGCACAACCGGTTGGCCGGCCGCAAACGCATCGGCCGTTGCGATCGTGCGCGGGATAACAATCGGAAAGACGACATTTGCGGGCAGGTGACGCCGCACGTAATCGACGACGCGCTCGCTCGCCGGATTGCCCTGCTCGAACATTGTCATGAGAATCCCGTCCAGCGTGAGGTCGGGGTTCACCGCAACGACGTCCTGAATCCCGCGCAGAATCTGCGGCGTTGTCTGAAGCGCGAGCGGCTCGCATTGAAGTGGGACAATGACGTGCTGACTCGCTTCGAGGACTTTGCGCGTGATCGGCCCGATGCCGGGTGGTGAATCGACGACGACGACATGACAGCGCGCGCGCGCAAGCTCGAGCAGCTCAGGAAGAATATTTGTCTCCGCGATGAGCTGCTGGTATGTCGCGTGATCGGCTTCATCCGAAACAGACCCGGCAAGAATTACGCGCAGCCACGGAAGAGAGGTCGGCAGGATGATCTCTTTCAGCGACCGCTGGCCATTCAGGTAATCGGCGAATCCGGCATGATCGTGATCGCGCCTGAGGCCAGCTCCGTAGCGCACTGAGCCCTGCGGATCGACGTCGATGATGAGCGTCTTGAGGCCTCGGCGCGCAAATGCGGCCGCGAGATTTACCGCCGTCGTCGTTTTTCCTACTCCTCCCTTCTGACTGACGATCGCGAGGACATCACCCATCTACTCGGACGCCTCGGGGTACTCTCCGGTCTCGGGCACATCGCTCGCCGGCGGTGGCTTGCTGCTTGTTTTGATCCGCTCGAGTGTCTCTCGTGCGTGATGGATCCAGCGATCAGCCTCCGCACTCGGCGCGGGGGGATCCATCAGAAACGATTCGAGATGAAATGCCGCGTTGTCAGTCTCGCCGCGACGAAGGAGGAGAAACGCCAGGCCGTAGTGAGCGCCGGAAAGCTTGGGCTGGATCTCGAGGGCGCGCCGATAACATCTAACCGCCTCTGTCTGTCGTCCCGTTCGCGAATACGCGATCGCCATGTTCTGGAGCACCCGATGGTTCGTCGGCTGATCCCTGAGCGCGAGCTGGTACGACGTCAGTGCGGCCTCGAAATCGCCCTGACGCTCCAGCGCGAGCCCCTCGCTTAGATAATCGAGGCGCTTTTGCTCACTCTTTGGCTTGTTGCCGCTAAAGCGACTCCAGAAAGACATCGAACCGAATCTACCGACGACTACGATATAGAGCTAGGTTCCGAACGACATGTCACCACGCAAGCAAACCGTCGATCCCGCCGAGGGCGTGCTGCATGTTGAGTGGCCGCTTTTCGGCGAGCTGTCCCGCGCGCTCGCGCTGAAGGTGTCTCGCGAGTACGACCCCGACCTCGTCGTCGGAGTGGCAACGGCCGGCGTCGTGCCAGGTGCGGTTGTAGCGGCGATGCTCGGCAAGGAGTTTCATTCGATCGTCGTCAGCCGGAAGTACCGTGCCGAAGAGGTGAGGGAAGTCCCTGCAGTCCTCAGCAGCGCGCCATCCGAGGTACGTGGCAAGCGTGTCCTGGTCGTCGATGAGACCTGCGATTCGGGTGAGACGCTGAGGCTGGCGATCGGAGCGATCGTCAACGCCGGCGCGCTCGAAGTGAGAACAGCCGTCGAGTTCAGGACCGGCACCTATGAACCCGACTTCCATGCACTGGCAACCGCCAGCACGATCGTGTTGCCGTGGGACAGGGAAGTGATCGTCGACGGTGAATTGATGCCGAATCCGGATTACGCAGAGGCGTTGCGCGCAGAGTAGTTGTTTTTCGCGGCGCCGCGTCAACGCGAATAATGTGGTCGGATCGGCCGGATGAGCCGGATCAGATCTGATCTTTGTTTGTTCAACACAAATTCAGATCGTGACCCGGAGAAATATGCCGATTCAGAGGGAACTCAATCCGGCTCATCCGGCTCATCCGGCCAATCCGGTTACCCAACTTCATCGACGCGGCATAGCGACAGTGCAGCGCGGACTTACTGCATCTGCTGCCACTTCTGCGTCATCACTTCCGAGTTGCCCATCATGAAGCGGCACCGCGAAACCGCGCCGTGACAACATTCGGTTTCGAGGACCGCGACTGGGTATCCCGCAATCTTTCCAAAGAATGACGCAAGCATGCCGGTCGTCAGCTGGCACCCGGGATCGTCGTCCGAATCTGACCCCGCGCCTTCCCAGCAGTGCGTAATGTCAACGATGGCAACGCCTTCCTCTTCGTCGTGGCTGAAGATGACATCGCCCCAGCCGGCGTCCCGAAAGAAGCGGGACGCGATGTCGCCAAACTCCGACAAGCGCAGGTCGGCGGCGTCGGATGAGGTCGCAGCCGCCGACTCCGCAAGCCATCGCTCGAACGCGGAATGGACGGAATCGCCGCCGGCATAACCCGCTTCCCGAAGCGCCGCCACCGAGCCGGACGCATCACCCGACGCAAGCACTGCCGAGCGAAGGTGACGAAGAGTGTCGACCGCGACGCCGACAAGATGTGGATTCGGAGTTTCCATCGTGTCACTCATTTCGTGTCACTCATTCGGGATTGTCGGGATCGTTTCGGTCAACCGGGATGCGCCGCAGCAGTTCAGCTTCATCGATGACCTCGACGCCCAGTGAGCGTGCCTTTTCCAGCTTGCTGCCTGCTTCCACTCCAGCCACCACGAAGCTTGTGGCCTTCGATACCGAGCTCGTCACTCGGCCACCCGCCTTCTCGACTTCCTCGGTCGCGCGGGGCCGCGTCAGCGTCGGCAGCGTGCCGGTAATGACAACTGTCTTTCCGGCCAGCGAACCCCCCGCCGCGACTTGGCGAGGCTCCGTCAGATTCACCCCACGGTCCCGCAGTTTGTCAACCAGCGTTCGCGCGCCCGCATCATCAAAGTATCGGGCCACGCCCTCTGCGATGATTGGACCGACGCCGCGAACTGACGCAATCTCCTCCGCCGACGCAGCCGCGACCGCATCGAGCGTCCCAAAGTGCCGGGCAAGAAGCTGAGCCGCAATACTCCCAACGTGCCTGATTCCGAGCGCGCTCAGCAATCGGGAGAGGGGCTGAGCCGTCGATGTCTCTATCGCGGCGAGCAGCGCATCGGTGCCTTTGTCAGCGTAGCCCTCGAGTGACAACAGCTGGTCGCGAGTCAGAGAATAGATGTCGGCGGCGTCGTGAACGAAACCTTCGTCGATGAGCTGGCGGATTCTCGCGTACGAGAGACCACGAATGTCCATCGCGCCGCGCGACGCGAAATGAACGAGACCCTCCAGCTGGCGTCCGGGGCAGGCAATATTGGGACAATAAATGGCGACCTCTTCATCGTCCCGCTCGACTGGCGTTCCACATGACGGACACGCATCCGGCATCCGCCACGGCTCGCCCCGCGGCTCGCTCTTCTCAGGGACGGACGCAATGATCTGCGGAATGACCTCGCCAGCTCGTTTCACCTGAACGACGTCGCCTTCGCGCAAATCCTTTGTGCGAATGAGATCTTCGTTGTGCAGTGTCGCAAGCTTGACGATCACTCCTCCAATCTCCACCGGCTCGAGCTCCGCGTATGGATTGAGCGCGCCGGTGCGGCCGACATTCACCTTGATCGCCAGCAATTTCGTCTCGGCAATGTCGGGCGCGAATTTCCGGGCGATCGCCCAGCGCGGATCGCGGCCGCCAACGACGCCAAGCTCGTCCTGCAATCTCAGGCTGTCGATCTTCACGACGGCGCCATCGATCGCAAAGTTGAGGTTGCCGCGGACATTATGCTCGATGTTGTGCGCCCATTTGTGAACTCCGTCCATGCTGGTGAATCGGGCGCGATGCGGTGCGACCGGAACGCCCCACGCAGCGAGTTGCTCCAGCAGTTCCCATTGAGTCTTGAATGGAAGGCTCGCAGGATCGGCGACGGCGACCGAATAGCCGAAGAATTGCAGCGGACGACGCTCCGTAACTCCCGGATCGAGCTGACGAAGGCTGCCTGCGGCGGAATTGCGCGGATTGGCAAATACTGGCTCACCGGCCCGGATCCGCTCTTCATTCATCGACTCGAAGCCATCGAAGGTCATGTAGACCTCACCCCTGATCTCGATTCGTCCACGCGGAGACTCGCCGATCAGCCGTAACGGAATGTCGCGAATGGTGCGGAGGTTTTCGGTGACCACCTCGCCGATCGATCCGTTCCCGCGCGTGCTTCCGATCGTGAACAGCCCGTCATCGTAGGTCAGGCTCACGGCGGCGCCGTCGATCTTTAGCTCGACTGCGAACCCCGAAGTGTCGATGTCATCCCCGGCAAGCCGGAAGAGCCTGTCACGCCAGGCGTTCAGCTCGTCATCGTCGAACGCATTTCCAAGAGAGAGCATTGGCGCCAGATGCTGGTGCTTGGCGAGAGCGGATTGAACCGGTGCGCCGACACGCACTGTCGGTGAATCGGGCGCCCTGAGCTCGGGGTGCGCTTCTTCGATCTCCTGAAGCTCGCGGAAAAGCTTGTCGTACTCGCGATCGGAGAGTGTCGGCGCGTCGAGGACGTAGTATTCGTGTGAAGCGCGGTTAAGCGCTTCTCTCAGCTCCGACGCGCGGTTCGACGGCGTCGTGCCGGGCGTGATCTCCAGTGTCTGCTGTCGCTGCATCCGGCTCGCCTTCGGCCCCGTTGTGCTGGTTGAATTCGGCGCTGTCGAATCTCACAACGCGATTTCTCCCGGTTTCTTTTGCCACGTAGAGAGCGTCGTCCGCGGCCTTCAGCAGTGCTTCGCGGCCGCGAATCTTTGGATGCGGCCATGCGGCCACGCCAAAGCTCACCGTTCTCGTGAGTGTGCCGCCATCGTACGAAAATGTATGCGAGTCCACCTTGCCCCGCAGCCGCTCGGCGAACGTCACCGCCGCGTCGAGAACAGTGCCGGGAAGCAGCAACAGAAATTCTTCGCCCCCATACCGGCCAACGCGGTCGATCTCCCGCGCCTCCGACGAAAGGATGTGCGAGAACTGCTTGAGGACCTCATCTCCGGCGGCGTGACCATATGTGTCGTTCACGGTCTTGAAGTGATCGATGTCACACATCACGACGGAAATCGGTTCGTGCAGCCTCAACGAATGCTCGAACATCTCCTGAAGCCGCTGCTCGAGGGAGCGGCGATTGTCAACGCCGGTAAGACCATCGGTCAGTGAAATGCGAAGAAGCTTGTCGTTCATCTCCGACAGCTCCTTCTCTCTCTCGGCGAGATCCTGCTGAAGCCTCTTGATGCGGAGCAACGACCGCACGCGTGCTTCGAGCTCGGCAAAATTGATCGGCTTGGTGACGTAGTCGTCGGCGCCTGCTTCGAGGCCCGCAACCATTCGCTCGGTCGAGTCAAGAGCGGTCTGCATGATGACCGGAATGAATGGCAGGTCGGGATCCGCCTTCAGCCGCTTCACGACTTCGAGCCCATCCATGTCGGGCATCATCACATCGAGCAGAACGAGGTCGGGGCAAAAGCGCGTAACGCTATCGAGCGCCTCCAGGCCGCTCATCGCACCCTCTACCTCATAGCCCCGTGACTCGAGACGCGCGCGCAGAACTTCGACGTTGTCTTCGTGATCATCAACAACGAGAATTTTTTTCTTTGTTCTTCCGCCGCCGTTTGGATCAGTGCCCATTAGTGCGGCCGAGGAACCGCTGCACTTCCGCAACCACCGCTCGGGGCTCGCAAGGTTTTGCGAGATAGCCGTCACACCCGACCTCGAACGCCTTTTCCCGGTCTGACGCCAGCGCGTGGGCCGTCAACGCGATGATCGGAATGTGCCTGGTCGCCGGATCGTGCTTGAGCACCTGCGTCGCCTCCCAACCATCGATAATCGGAATCGATATATCCATCAGAATCAGGTCAGGGTGAGCCGACCTTGCCTTGGATATGCCTTCTTCACCATTCCACGCTTCAGTTACCTCGTAACCAAAGTGCTTCAGGATGGTCGAGTACACGATCCGGTTGTCTTCGTTATCCTCAACAAGCAGAATCATTTTACCAGACTCGCTCATTTGACCTCGCATGGGTATTGCAATCTCACGACGTCAAGCAAATACCTTACCACCCTCTCCAGTGACATGATAAAAATCGGCGAAAACGATGAAGTCCCGGCCCCCAAGCCGGTTCGCAAGCCCCGTGGAAAGCCCTATCGGTCAGCTCCAAACGTTCGTTCCGTGAGCATGCTGGGAATCGGGATGGTGATTGGCGCGGTCGTGGGCGCCGGCGTCACGCTGCTTCTGGCGCCCCGGACGGGCCGCGAAATGCGGCGCCTTATCGGCGACCGCGCCGGGACTGTTCGGCGCGGCAACGGGGTCTGGTACAAGCTTGGAAAAGAGCTTCGTCTTGCGGCCGCGGCCAAGAGAAAACAGCTGGAGCGCGACGAAGCACGCGATCGCGTCCGCCATAACGCCGAGGCAAAACAGGTCGAGACGGTCTAGAGCGAAGCGAGCTGGGTTTTCGCCTCCTGCTTGTAATGCCCGTCGTTCACGTCGGTTGCGGGAAGCCGGAGAACCAGCTCGAGCTCTGATCTGGCCTTTGCCTTGTCGCCGGTATCACGATACACGCCGGCGAGGTCGAGGTGGTGCACAATTCGCTGCGGATCGATCGCGACCGATTTCTCCATGTACGCAATCGCGTTTTGCCAGCTCGCCGACCCGAACACTTTCCCGCCGAGAAAGTTCCTGGCGAGCATTCTCGTAAACCCGCTCAGTCTCATCACTTCGGCATTCCACATTCCCATCACATGAAGACACCCGGCATAGCGCGGGTCGTTCTTGAGACACTCGAGCGCTTCGGTCCGGACGTTGGTGGCATATTTAACGCGAAGCCGGGCACTCTGGGAAAGCGCGGTCTTTCCGAGCGCTCTGGCAAGTGCAAAGTGACCTTCCGGACTTTGCGCATTGAGCGCGATCGCGCGGCGCGCGTACTGCTCGCCACGCGTGAACAGTCCGGACCGGCTTGAGCCATTAGACGAGTACGACCCGATGTCAATTGCCGAGCGCGATGCTTTCCACAGAGCCTCGAAATTTCCGGGCTCGTCGGCGAGGGCTTTTTCGTAGTGTGCCAGCGCGCCCGCCGAGTTCAAGGCTGCGTAGTCCCGGTCGGCGAGGGACACCTCGCGCGCCGCCGATTGAGCGTTTGCGGGGCCGGCGATAACCAGCAGTACCAGGAATAACAGTGAAATTCGCATGAACTTTACGGAGAGTGATTGGTGAGTCTACGATTGAATAACCTCAGCGATCAATGATCGTTCCACGTTTGATCGAACGAAAGCGCGACGGTGGCGTGCTCGAGGCGGGCGAAATTCACGAGCTCATCCGGGCATATGCGGATGACAAGGTACCCGACTACCAGATGTCGGCCCTTCTCATGGCGATCTATTTTCGCGGCCTCGACCGTGCGGAGACGAACGCGCTTACCGACGCGATGATCAAGAGCGGTGCATCCCTCGACCTGTCGCACCTCGACGTTCCGAGAATCGACAAGCACTCGACGGGCGGTGTCGGCGACAAGGTCTCGCTCATTCTCGCTCCACTCATCGCATCGCTTGGGATCGCGGTGCCGATGATGTCCGGACGCGGCCTTGGGCACACCGGTGGCACGCTCGACAAACTCGAATCCATTCCGGGCTTTCGTACCGACATCTCGCTCGACGCGGCGCGCCGGCAGGTGGAGCAGATTGGCTGCGCGCTGATTGGCCAGACGAGCGAGATTGCACCCGCCGATCGCAAGGTCTACGCGCTCCGCGACGCGACGGCGACTGTCGAAGCCATTCCGCTCATCGCCGCCAGTATCATGAGCAAGAAGCTCGCTGAAGGGCTGACCGGTCTCGTGCTCGATGTGAAGGAAGGGTCGGGCGCGTTCCTGCCCGAGCGAGAGCGAGGAGTCGCTCTCGCTCGGGCGATGATTGCTCTTGGTGCGGATCGCGGATGCCCGGTGGTCGCCCTCATCACCGCGATGGACCGGCCCCTGGGACGAGCGTGCGGGAATGCGTTGGAGGTTCGCGAATGCATCGACGCCCTCCGCGGCGATGGGCCGCCTGATCTAATGGAAGTCACCTATGCCCTCGGCGCCGAGATGCTGTTGCTGGCCGACGCGGCGGAGAACGCTGCCGATGCGTGGAGCATGATGCGCGAGTCCATCGGTTCGGGCGAAGCGCTCCGGCGATGGCAGCAGATCATCGAGGCTCAGGGAGGTGATCCGCGAATCGTTGACGATGATTCGCTGTTGCCCGCAGCACCCTTGGTCGCGGACTTCGTATCGCCCCGCGACGGGTATGTCGTGGAGGTAGCACCACGAGCCATCGGCTACGGCATCATCGCGCTTGGCGGAGGACGACGGACGATGGAAGACTCAGTCGATCCGCGAGTGGGGTTTGTGATCGATGCCTGTCCGGGTGAAGCTGTTCGCCGCGGCGACGTGATCGCCACCGTCCACGCGAACGATGCCGCTGGGCTCGCGGCCGGAACGAAAGTGCTCGACGAGGCCATCGTGATCGGAGACGAGGCGGTCGCGGCACTTCCGCTCGTATCGCTCCGAATCGACGGTGACGGCGCGATTCCGTGGTCGATGCCCGCCCCCCGGAGCCAGTAGCCCGCGCCAACGCCCTCATCTACATTGCGAGGCATGGCCGATCTGCCAGCACAAAACCGCAAGTTCAACGACGAAGAAGTAGCGCTCATCATCAAGCGCGCCGCCGAGCTTCAGCAGACGGAGCAGGTGGCGCAGGAGCCGTCAACCGCGCTGACGCTGTCGGAAGTCGAGCAGATCGC
>JBBSFT010000071.1:0-12696 GCA_038254845.1 Gemmatimonadales bacterium
CGGTGACGGCGTTGATGCCGCGAGTCGCAGCGAGAATTTCTTTCGACGTGAGTGACGGCGCCGCACCGGTGCCGGCGATGTCATTCCGCATCGCGATGGTCCCACCCGTGAACAGGATGACGATCACGCCGTGTCGCGCGCAATGCGCTCCACTGCCTCGGCCGCCGTTTCGTCGAGGCTGGCGCAATGCTCGGCCGCTGCCTCCATCGAATACGTGATGAGCGCATCCGCTACGAGAAGATCCAGCGCACCGTCTCTGTCACTCAGCGCGGACCTGAGTGTGCTGATTCCCCGATCGAGAAGTACAGACGCGTCGGGGGCTCGTTCCATCGCCTCGGACCCGACGATTTCCGCCAACCGATCGACGAGATGTGGCGGTGCAGGTGGTGTGCGTGCGTCGAGCCAGCTGCTGAGGGTGACGGGCGAGCGTTCCCTCTCCTCGCCCGTTGACCTGTTTTCTCCTTCGGACGAGTCGGTCAACGAGACATCTGCGCGCGAACAATATCCCGAACCACAGCCAGTGCCTCGGGAACGCGCGATGCGTCGGGGATTCCTGCCTGCGCCATGTGCGGCTTGCCTCCGCCGCGGCCGCCGGCAACGGCCGCGACCTCTCGAATGATCGCATCGGCACGCAGGCCGACCTCACGCAAGTCGTCGGTGACAACCGCAAGCAGCGAAGTCTTGCCGTCGTCGAACGACGCTGCAATCACGGCGACACCGCGTTCCATCTTCTCGCGCAACGCATCGCCGAGCGATTGCAGTGTCTTGACATCACCGGCGGTCACAATCGACGCGATCACGCGAACGCCATCGACCTCGGTTGCCGAATCAAGCAATGGTTGAATGCTGCCTGACCCGCCGCTTCGGAGCGCTTCGTCAAGTCGCCGCTGGAGAACGCGGTTGTCGTCGAGAATCGACTGAACTCGCTTGATGACACTGCTCGATGATGCCCGCACCAGCTCGCCGATGTCGGCAAGGGTTCGCTGTTTCTCACGCGTCGCGGCGTACGCCCGCGGGCCGGTCAGAGCCTCGATGCGACGCACACCCGCGGCAATGCCGGTTTCGCCCGCGATCTGAAATAGCCCGATCTCCGACGTATTCCGCACGTGCGTTCCGCCGCACAGCTCGACCGATACACCCGGCACTGTGACCACGCGAACGACGTCACCGTACTTCTCACCAAAGAGCGCCATCGCTCCGCCGGCTACTGCATCGGCATACGAACGCTCCGCTGTCGTTACCGGGATTGCCGCGAAAATCTCCCGGTTGACGATGTCTTCAACGTCATGGATCTGAGCTGGTGTCATCGGGCCGTGGTGGGTGACGTCAAACCTCAGCCTGTCTGGCGCGACAAGCGATCCCGCCTGATGCACGTGCTCGCCGAGCACGGTGCGAAGCGCGGCGTGAAGGAGGTGGGTGGCGGTGTGATTGCGTTCGGTGTCGAGTCGCGTGTCGCGCGGAACAACCGCCTTCGCTCGTCCCGTCGCCACGTTACCATCAGCCCGGCCAACGACGGTGAGCTTACCGTCGACTCGCCGCACCTGGTCGACGCTGACGGTCCAGCCTTCCCCGGTGATCAGGCCCTCATCCGATACCTGGCCTCCTGACTCCGCATAGAACGGAGTTTCGCGCAGCATCACCGCCACACGTCCGTCGGGAAGCTCGCGTAATGCAACGACCTCGGTGTCCGTTTCCATCGTGTCGTAGCCGACAAATTTTACTTCGTCGGTCGAGAGCCATGAGTTATCGCCAAAGTCGTCGCCGCCCACCCCGATCTTTTTCGATTTGCGTTCCTGCTGTGACTGCGTCCGCTGATTGGCGAGTGCAGCCTCGAATCCCGCAATGTCAACTGTATACCCGCGCTCGCGGGCCATGAGCTCGGTGAGATCGACGGGAAAGCCAAAGGTGTCGTAGAGTTTGAAGACATCCTCGCCGGAGATGGTGCCGCGAATCGCATCCGAGCCCTGCGTTGTCTGCTCCGACGCGATCTCGTCAAAGCGGCCCATTCCGCCGTCGATCGTGTCGAGAAAACGCTGCTCCTCGGCGCGGGTGGTATCGACGATGTGCTGTGCACGCTGGCGAAGCTCCGGATAGACGTCGCTCATGCTCTCGATGACGCGCTGAACGACGTCAACGAGCATTGGCGTGGCGCGGCCAAGCAGCCACGCGTGGCGAACGGCGCGGCGGAGAATTCGGCGCAGCACGTAACCGCGCCCATCGTTCGACGGATACACGCCGTCAGCGAGAAGGAATGCGACCGCGCGGGCGTGATCGGCAATCACGCGGAACGACGCCGGATCGACGAGGATGCGGTTGCCCGCCTTCACTGCGGGCGACCACGAAGCATCACGCTTGACCGATGCCGGACGGAGCTCGAACCAGTACGATTCGCTCGTTTCCCTGCCGCGATAGGGAATTCCGGTGGAACGCTCGACCTGTTGGATCAGATCGGTGAAGGCGTCAGTGTGATAATTGCTTGTAACGCGATTGAGAACGGTCGTGATCCGCTCGAGACCCATGCCCGTGTCAACCGAGGGTTTCGGAAGAGGCACGAGCGTGCCGTCTTCCTGCCGGTCGAACTGCATGAAGACGAGATTCCAGATCTCGAGGAAGCGTCCGCCCTCGCTGCCTTCGATGAGCGCTTCGGTTGAGAACTCTTCCCGCTCGAGCTCCGTCCAGTCGCCGCCGGCATTCTCGGGAAATCGAAAGTCGGTTGCAACATGCGCCATGTCCACGAAGATCTCGCTGCATGGGCCGCATGGGCCAGTGTCGGCCATTTGCCAGAAGTTGTCGTGGGCATCGAGGCCGTAGATGCGGCTATCCGGGAGTCCGGCGACGTCGCGCCACAGCGCGCGTGCTTCGTCGTCCTCATGGAATACGCTGACGCGAAGGTGCTTCGGGTCGAGTCCGAGCTCGACAGTCAGAAATTCCCATGCAAAGCGAATGGCGTCGGCCTTGGAATAGTCGCCAAACGAGAAGTTGCCGAGCATCTCGAAGAACGTGTGGTGGCGGAAAGTATGTCCGACCTGCTCGAGATCGTTGTGCTTGCCGCCTGCGCGAACGCATTTCTGAGAGGTTGTGGCGCGCACTCCGAATTCCGGCGCTTCCTGGCCGAGGAAGATGCGTTTGAACTGGACCATGCCGGCGTTGGTAAAAAGCAGGGTCGGGTCATCCGCCGGGATGAGGGAGCTGCTGGGCCGAACGGAGTGCAGTCGCCGCTCGAAATAATCGAGAAAGCGTCGGCGGATTTCTGCTGCTTTCATAGGAGGGAAATATACCGGTGCCGCTCCCATGTTCTGAATAGCAAAGCGGGGGCTCGTGAAAGCCCCCGCTTTGGTAATCGACTATTGGTCGCGGTTCCGCGCCTGCAGCTACGTTACGGGCGCGTTCCTGCGGTTGCAACCGGGCAGAGCACCTGTGTGACGACGCCATTGCCGGCGTGACCCGGGTTGCCCGCGTAGCCGCCGTCATTTGTGACGGTCAGTATCTGGACGATGTTGCCCCCGATGTTCGGGCCATTTTTCGTGATGGTGCTCGTCACGATGATGTTGATCGTGCTGCCGATCGACTCTGGCGGGGGCGGGCTGTTGCCGACTCTGGACGTCCAGGTGCCGCCGCAGAAATTGTCAGCACTGCTGGCGTAACCCTTGAACGATCCGCCGGAGATGCCATTGCTGACGAATCCGCTCATGTCATTGTTCTTCCACCACTGCGCGCCCCAGAAGTTGACATCGGTGCCGAGGGTATGGAGCTCGACGTCGCCGATGACGAAGATCGGAGTTGCAATCGACGGCGGCGGCGGTGGCGGCGTAACTGTCGGAACGAAGTTGAAGGTCACGAGACTGCCGTGGAACGCGCTTGCGGCCGCCGCGGCGGGATTCGTGCCGCTCAGGCTGCCACCGCAAAGGCCTGCAGCCCCTTCGGAGCACGTATAGGTAAATGTGCCTGCCGGGCCCGACGCAGTGATGCTTACCGTCCCGATCGGGCCCGAAGTGGTACCGTCCGCAGCCACAACCGTGTAGCTCCGCGTGAAAACGACTTGGCACTTCTGCACATCGGTTGTATTGATCGTGACCGGCGAGTTGACCTGGTCTGGTTGACTCGCTGGGGCGGCGGCATTGGTTTGCGTCGTCGTGAATGTGTACGAGCCAGCCGGGATACCGGCGGCGAGACAGACCTGAACCTGACCTACGCTTGCCGTTCCGAGATTAGCAAGCGGAGCGCGCGCATTTGGTGAAAGCGGCCCGTCGCTGGTTGAGGAACAAGCCGCGAGAGCAACGACGGCAGCGCTTCCGAGAAGCGCGAGGGGGGATAACAACTTTTTCATGTACAACTCCGAATCGTAAAAGGTTGTCGGCTCTCGCCGATGTTCCTTTTCGACAACCAGGCTGTCTCGGAATGAGACCCTTGGCTTTGCGGACCGGCCTCACGGCCGGGGTGCCCTTATCGTAGGAGATACTTGGACCAGTAACACTGGCTCAGCATGCCGGTCCCGGCACGCTTCGCTCCCAGTCCTACTCGTCGTGATAACCAGCAACAAAACCTGCCCGGGCAACCTGCGCGCCACTGGCCTCACGATATACCTCCTGCCGCTCCAGATCTTCATCACCGATGATTGGCTGGATGCAGCAGAAGCAACCACTCTAATCGAACGACTAGACACAGTCAATAGCCGCTAACAACGAACGTGTTTCCCGGCAATTCTGCGCTTGCATTTGTGATGTTTAACGTACGCTACCGCGCCAAACACTCGCGCATCACCCGCTGGATATCAGAAATCTCGAACCCGCGTCGTGCCAGAAATGCGAAGAGCCGCCTCCGCTTCACCTCGTCAGCAAGACCCCCCATCGAAACCAGCTTCTTCCGGGCCGCCTCACCAATCGATCGCAATTCGTCGACTGACTCGTTCTCCAGTACGCCACCCACGGCAGTCTGGATCTCCCCTGCCGAAATTCCCATCCGCGCCAGATCCTGCTTTACCCGCCTCACCGAGCTCCCACCAGTCGTCAGCCTCTGACGAGCGAACTCGGCCGCAAACTTCGCGTCATCAATGAGCCCCGCTCCCTCGAGGCGAGCTACCGCATCGCCGACGTCGTCGCCAGCAAACCCCTTCCGCTCCAGCTTCCTCCGGATGTTGCGTGCGGTGTACGCGCGCGCCGACAACAGATTGAGGGCGTACTCATATGCGCTCGCCATCAGCATCACTCCAATGAACGGACACAAAAAGAAACGGGGCCGAACAAGGACACTCGTTCAGGCGGAAACACCGGGTCCCCACCTTGCCGAGCTCTCATTCGACCCCTCGCGATCGCCAACCGGGAGCCGTGACCTCCGATGGGCGCCGCTTTCCTATTCGTCAGCCGAGTCGGACTCCGCCTCGCCACTCAGCGGACGAATCCCCAACACGACCTTCACTTTCTCCTCTACCTCCGCGAGCAGCGCCGGATTGTCCTTCAGGTACATCTTCGCATTCTCCCGGCCCTGACCAATCCGCTGCGGCCCGTAGCTGTACCACGCGCCGGCCTTGTCGATGATACCAGATTCCGCCGCAATGTCCAGCACCAAAGAGGCATGACTAATCCCCTCGGCATACATGATATCGAATTCCGCCTGCTTGAACGGAGGCGCCACCTTGTTCTTCACCACCTTCACCCGGACGTGAGACCCGATCACATCCTCCTTCTCCTTCACTTGCCCGATTCGGCGAATGTCGAGCCGTACCGACGCATAGAACTTGAGTGCCTTGCCGCCCGTTGTCGTCTCGGGACTGCCAAACATCACACCAATCTTCTCGCGAAGCTGGTTGATGAAGATGACCGACGTTTTGGAACGCGCGATCGCCCCCGTCAACTTCCGCAGCGCCTGACTCATGAGCCGCGCCTGAAGACCGACATGAGAGTCACCCATGTCACCCTCGATCTCGGCCTTTGGAACGAGCGCCGCAACCGAGTCGATCACGACGACGTCAACCGCCCCGGACCTCACCAGAATCTCGCAAATCTCCATCGCCTGCTCGCCGGTATCCGGTTGCGACACGAGGAGACTGTCGATGTCCACCCCGAGCTTCTGCGCATAGTCAGTATCCAGCGCATGCTCCGCATCGATGTACGCCGCCACTCCGCCTGCCCGTTGCGCGTTCGCCACAACGTGAAGGCACAGCGTCGTCTTTCCGCTCGATTCGGGCCCGTAGATCTCCGTCACACGACCGCGCGGAATACCGCCGACCCCAATCGCCGCATCGAGATTGATCGCTCCCGTCGGAATCGCATCGATCCGCACACGCGCCGAATCCGAACCCAGCTTCATGATCGAACCCTTGCCGCAGTTCTTCTCGATCTGCGCGATTGCCAGGTTCAACGCCTTCTTCTTGTCCTCGCTTACCGTCGAAACAGCCATCTCGTCAGTCTCCCGTTGTCGTAAAAGCCACCCGAATAAAATACGAAACCCCCACTAATTTCTCAATGCTCATCTCACGCGAAACGCATTCTCGACGTGCGTGATCACAGGCGGGCCCGGACCGTAAATAATTCCAATCACGTCGAATCGATACGCCGCCCCGCCGGAGCTCTCCCGAGCGAGCCAGTCGCGCGCCGCACGCACAATCTCCCTCTGTTTGCGCCAGTGAACGGCGCCAAGCGGCCCACCGAATCCCGCCGACACCCGCGTCTTGACCTCGACAAACGCAATCAGACGCCCGTCTTCATCGCACTTTTCGACTATGAGATCGATATCCCGATGCCCACTTCGAAACCGGCGGTCAACAATTCGCCACCCCCGGGCCTCAAGCCACTCCTCGGCCACCCGCTCACCCCGCTCCCCAAGAACCTGACGCGCCGTTGCCATGCGACGGATTCTATCGCGCCACAGCTACCGCCACGCACCCCGCTGCAACTCAAGTCATCAAACGAACGCGACGCTGCTTAGCGCGGCCCGCAGATGCGATCGAGGTCATCGAGGCCGGCGAGAACGTCACGCGGACGCGAGCCGTCCGGCGGCCCGAGAATTCCCGCCGCCTGAAGCTGATCGATGATCCGCGCTGCCCGGCCGTAGCCCACCTTCAATCGCCGCTGCAACAGCGACGTCGAGCCCTGCTGATGCTGAATCACCACTTCGGCCGCCTCGCGGAAAAGCTTATCGCGATCCCCGTTCTCCGCCTCTTCGCCATCGCCCCCGCCGAGAGCCGCTTCTGCTTCCTTTTTGCGAATCGTCTCGAGGATGTCCGCCTCGACCGACTCTTCGACGAACAATCCCTGGGATTCGGCAACCTGACGCCGATGCGCCTTCCTGTCCTGGTACCAGGTCGTGAGCCTCTCCGTGTCGTCACTCGAGATGAACGCGCCCTGAATCCTGCTCGGCTCCGATTTTCCCGGAGGCACAAACAGCATGTCGCCATTTCCAAGCAGCGACTCCGCGCCCATCGAGTCGAGAATCGTGCGGCTGTCGATCTGGGACGCAACGCGAAACGCGATGCGACTCGCGAAATTCGCCTTGATCAAACCGGTCAGCACATTCACGCTCGGCCGTTGCGTGGCGAGAATGATGTGAATGCCGATGGCACGAGCCTTCTGCGCCAGCATGGCGAGTGGCGTCTCGACCTCAGCCTGTACCGTCATCATCAGGTCCGCGAGCTCGTCGATGATAAGGACGATGTATGGAAGAATGCCGCCGGTGTAGTCCGTGTTCTCGAATGCGACATCGGGATTCTTTGGCCGGTGAAGCGCCGCGCCATCGGTAACCTTGCGATTGAAATCCTGAATGTTTCGCGCGCCATTCGCGGCGAGAAGCTCATACCGCTCCTGCATCTCCATCACGGCCCACTTGAGCACCGCGGCGGCATCGCGATTGTCCGTGACCACCTTGTGCCGGAGATGAGGCAACACGTTGTACACGGACAGCTCGACCATTTTGGGATCGACCATCAGAAATCGCAGCGTCCGCGGAGTGTGCCGATAGATGAGGCTGGTGATCAGCGTGTTCACGCATACCGACTTGCCTGAGCCAGTCGCGCCAGCGATCAGCAGGTGAGGCATCTTCGCGAGATCGGCGATCACCGCGCGGCCCTCGAGATCCTTCCCAAGCGCGATGGGAAGAGCCGCGGGCATTTTCTGATACTCGCGGGACTGGAGCATCTCGCTGAACGCCACCATCTCGGCGGTCGGGTTGGGAACTTCCACGCCGACCGCGCCCTTTCCGGGAATGGGCGCGACGATGCGGATGCTCTGCGCTCGCATCGCGAGCGCAAGGTCATTCGCGAGGGTCGCGAACTGGCGCACTTTCACCCCCGCCGCCGGCGCAATCTCGAACTGCGTCACTGCCGGGCCCGTCGTGCGCCCGACCAGCTCGCCGTCAACGCGGAACGTTCTGAGCGCGTCCATTAGTTTTGCGCCCATCGCATCGAGCTCGCGGTCGCGATCCTTGAGATCCATGACGCGTGGCGGACTCATGAGACCGACCGGGGGGAGTTCCTCGTCGGCCGACATCTCGGCGTGTTCGGTCGAATCGATTGCGGCGGCAACACGGTCGGCGTGGTCCGCCGCTGCATCGGACTTGCCCTTTTTCGTGCGCTTCGCCTTGTCCGATTTCGCCAGCCGACCATCACCCGTCTCGTCATCGTTCAGCAGGGCGACGTCGATCGCCGGCATCTCCTCCGGCGTCGGCTCGGGCGGAATCTCGGCAGTCTCGCGCCTGCGTCGCTGTCCATTCGGCTCGACTGTCTCGACTGTCCCGACTGACGAAGCATCGATGGCTTCGAGTGGAGGCGGTCGCCGACCCACAAGAGCGCGAATCGGATTCCACGAGAGCGTCGCCGCCATCAGCGCGCTTAGTGACAGTGCGATGACAATCCACGCTCCGGCCGTACCGGCAAACTGAAGCAGGTAGAAACCGGCGAAGCTTCCCCAGAGTCCGGACAGTGCAGTCGCATCCCGCAGTCCGCCCTGAGCGAGCGAGAGTCCAACAGGCAACAGTGCGACGAGCCCGAGAAGAAACACCATCCATGACCTGTCGCTTCGCTGGTCGAGCCGTCCGAACAATCTCAGTGCGTGGGTCGCGAGCGCAACTGGAATCAGTGCCGCTGAGGGCCATCCGAGAAATCCCGCAAGCGGCGATGCAAGCAATCGTCCCGCCCACCCGAAGGTGGCGGTAATGTCGGGCCGGGCACGGAGCAGCGCGATGCCCTGCATCGCCAGTGCTCCCCCGAGAAATAGCGCGAAGAGAAGAAGCGCGATGCCGGCGAGCTCGCGCTGAAGGGCCGAGCTCCGCGATTGTTCGCTACCGTTCGCGGTCGGGCCCGAGTCGGGTGATCTGTCGCTCCTGATAGATGGGGACAACCGGGTGCGAATCCACTGCAGCACAGACCGTGAGGTCGTCGCCGAATCCCGCTTCGGCGAGCGCTTGTCCGTGGGACGAGTCCTGGAAGATCTTCGCGATGTTGTCGCCATACGTTCCGTCGATTAACGCGCATGCCTGAGCGGCATCATTCGCAACAATAGAGGTTGACGCTCCGCTCGAGACGAGCTTGACGTACCGGCCGGCGCACGCGGCATCCTCGAGACTAAAATGTCCCTCTGTGCCCGCGCAGACAATCGCAATGTCGAGGTCGGACCGGTTCGCGGTCCGCAACATCGCCACAACAGCTGACAGATTTACATACGACGCAATGACGATGTCGCAAGCGCCCTGGATCCCGAGCAGCGCGCGAGTGCCGTTCGTCGTGCTGATGAGAACCGTGCGGCCGTCAACGGCATCAGCCGTGAATTCGAGCGGGGAATTGCCCATGTCGAAGCCGGGAATCGCCAGCATGCGACGCTCGCCGGCAAGCCGCACCTCACTTCGCTCGAACTGCTTGCTTCGCGTAATCACCTCGTCGGCGCTGTTGGCGGGAATGACGCTTCTCGCCCCATTCGACAACGCCACCGCGATGCTCGTCGATGCGCGCAGCACGTCGATCACCGCCACCACCCGTGCCTGCGTTTGCCCCGCGGCCATCTCGTTCGGTGACACAAACACATCGAGCTTCATGGCGATGGTTCCTTGAACAAATCCGTCTCCCGCTCGAGGAATTTCGTGTCGACCTCGCCCGCCTGGAAATGCTTGTTCGCCATGACACGGGCGAGGAATGGAATGGTCGTGGTCACGCCTTCGATCACGAACGACTCGAGCGCAACCTGCATTCGTCGCAGTGCTTCCGGTCTGTCTCGCCCCTGGCAGATCAGCTTCGCGATCAGCGAATCATAAAACGGGGGGACGACATATCCCGTGTACACGTGTGTGTCGAGCCGCACTCCCGCGCCGCCCGGCGGATGGAAGACGTCGAGGCGTCCCGGCGATGGCTGAAAATTCCGCGCCGGGTCTTCGGCATTCACCCGGCATTCGATGACGTGGCCGCGATACTCCGGCGTCTTGTCGATCGAGAGCTTTTCACCGGCCGCGACTCGGATCTGCTCTTTCACGAGATCGACACCAGTCAGCATCTCGGTCACCGGATGTTCGACCTGAATGCGGGTGTTCATCTCCATGAAGTAGAACTTGCCATCTTCGAGCAGCATCTCGATTGTTCCGGCGCCGACATAGTCGATCGCTTTCGCACCGCGCACCGCGGCGTCGCCCATCGCGGCGCGCAGCTCGGGTGTGAGGGCCGGGCTCGGAGCTTCCTCGATGAGCTTCTGGTGGCGACGCTGCACCGAACAGTCGCGCTCGCCCAGATGGATGACGTTGCCGTGACGGTCGCCCATGATCTGGAATTCGATGTGGCGCGGACGCGACAGATATTTCTCGACGTACACCTCACCATTGCCGAATGCCGACAGCGCTTCCGAGCGCGCGAGTTGAAATGACCTGATAAAGTCGTCGGGCTCGGTCGCAACGCGCATGCCTTTCCCGCCGCCGCCCGCTGCCGCCTTGATGATGACCGGGAAGCCGATCTCGTGTGCGAGCTTGAGCGCGTCTTCCGGATCTTCAACACCGCCAGGAGTTCCCGGAATGATTGGCACACCCACCAGTTTCATCGCGTTGCGGGCGGCCGCCTTATCGCCCATCACGCGAATCTGCGCCGCCGTTGGACCGATGAACGTGATGTTGCTCGCCTCGCACGTCTCGGCGAACTCCGCGTTCTCGGCGAGAAATCCGTAACCCGGATGAATTGCATCCGCACCCGCGATCTCGGCAGCCGCGATGATGCGCGGAATCTTCAGATACGAATCGCGGGCCGGCGCGGGACCGATGCAGACGTCGTCATCGGCGAAGCGGACATGGAGCGACTCCCTGTCGGCCTCGGAATAGACCGCAACCGTCTGAATGCGGAGCTCGCGGCACGCACGAATGACGCGCAGCGCAATTTCGCCGCGATTGGCAATCAGGACTTTCTTGAACATTATGCTGCGACCGTCAGGTCGCGTCCTGGCTGATGTTGTCCCAGGTAGTGTCGCTCGCCCCCGCAACGCCCTGAATGCGCAGCGCGAACTCGCTCGGGTTCGTTGCGTAGTAGAGCGCGCTCTCATACGAGATGACGCCCTTCTTGTACCAGTTCATGAGCGACTGGTCGAAGCTCTGCATTCCATACTGAACCGTTCCTTCGGCGATCAGCTCCGGAATGCTAAGCGATTTCGACATGTCGCGAATGTTCTCTCTTACCGCCGCGGTGTTGATGAGAATTTCCGCAGCGGGAACGCTGCCCGGTTTGTCCGCGCGCGGAACAAGGCGTAGCGAGATGATCGCCTCGAGTGCGCTGGCGAGCAGGAATCGCACCTCTGATGCCTGATGCGGCGGATAGAACGAGAGAATTCGACTGATGGTCTGCGTCGCGTCGGTCGTGTGGAGCGAGGAGAACACCAGATGCCCGGTGTCAGCCGCTTTCATCGCCGTGTCTAGCGTGTCGAGATCGCGAATCTCGCCGACGAGCAGGATGTCAGGATCCTGACGAAGCACACGCCGAAGCGCCTGCGCGAAGCTCGCCGTATCAGTGCCGACCTCGCGCTGATTGATGTGCGCCTTTTTGTCGCGATGCAGAAACTCGATCGGGTCTTCGATGGTGATGACGTTCGCCGTGCGATGCTGATTGATGTACTGAATCATCGCGGCGAGCGCGGTCGACTTTCCCGAGCCGGTAATCCCGGTGACGAGCACGAGGCCGCGCGGCTTGAGCGCAATCTGCTCGACAACCGGCGGCAGGTTGAGCTCGGCAATCGAATGCGCCTGGAACGGCACAATGCGGAACGCGTAAGCGATGGTTCCGCGCTGCCGATACGCATTGACGCGAAACCGCCCAATACCGGGAACGCCGAGTGCGAAGTCGGCTTCCTTGATTTCGGAGAATTCCTTCTGACGCTTCGCCGGCATGATCTGGTCGGCGAGTGTCTTCATGTCGTCTGAGCGCATCGGCGACATCGGGAGCGAGCGCAGCTCTCCATTCACACGAAGGGTCGGTGCGCACCCGACCTTGAGGTGCAGATCGGATGTGTTCTGCTCCAGCATCTGCCGAAGAACGTTCCGATAATCGAACGCGCCTCCGGTTGCCAGGGAATTGACGTCGGAAAGTGAGTCAGCCATTTGGGTCGATACGGAAGAGCACCTGTCCGTACTCGACAGGGTGCGAGTTCTGAGCGAGGATCTCGGTCACGACACCGTCGAATTCCGACTCGATCTCGTTCATGATCTTCATCGCCTCGATGATGCAGAGGATCTGTCCTTTCGCGATCC
>JBBSFT010000072.1:0-12685 GCA_038254845.1 Gemmatimonadales bacterium
CGGCTCATGCGGGGAAACTCGATTCAACGCCTTTCGTTCGGATAGGAAAGAAATGCGATGAAACCCAGCTTCAGACCCCAGCACAGGCAGTCGTTGCGCGAACATTCACGCCGTAAAGATTTCAACCGGCAACTATAAGAAAGACAGCTGATCCCCGAGCTTCTCTGGATCGACCGGCGCCTGACCGAGTTTGTATTGTATCTCACGAGCTGTCGCCGGACTGTGACCGCTGAAGGTGTTTGCGACATAGCCATACACATCCTTCACCGACCCGGGCAGATCGGTAACCGCCTCCACCCACTTATCGACCTCGCGAGTGCGGTCAACCTGAACGCGAGAGTAGTCAATCAGATCGCGGTTAGGACCCATCAATCTGATGTAGGCAAAATCAGCCGTCGGCCGCGCTGCGAGCGAGAGCATGATCTTTCTCGGAATCCACCGACCGTCAACAAATGTCAGGCCGATGTTCCGGTCGCGGAGCAAGGCGATAACGCCCTCGGACATCCAGCCGCGATGCCGAAACTCCACTGTAAACCGAATGTCACTCGGCACCCTGTCGATGAAGTCCACGAGCGCCGGCAGCTCAGAGGGATCGAAATCGGGACCGAGCTGCACGAGAATCGGGCCGAGCTTCTGTCTCAGCTCGCGCGCTCTCTCGTAAAAAGTCTCGGAGACGCCGAGGGTGTCGCGAAGGCGTTGCTCGTGCGTGATCTCCTGGGGAAGCTTGAGGCTGAAGACGAAATCGGCGGGCGTTCGGTCATACCAGCTCTTGAACGTCGTCGCAGCCGGCACGCCGTAGAAAGTCGAGTCGACTTCGACGCTGGCGAACGCGCGCGAATAAATGGACAGATAGTCCACTGGACGCGTTTCGGTCGGATAGAACGGTCCGACCCAGGCCTCGTAATTCCAGCCTTGGGTGCCGATGTGAAGCTTCGGTCTCATCTCATTTGCGGCAAGTGGGCATCCGGGTTTTTTCGGCCGAAACTGGTCTCAAAATTGCCCTTACCAAGGTAGAAGTAATACACCCGCGAAATTGATTCCAGGAGGAACCATGGACCGCAATGATGAGCACGTCCACCAGGAAGGTGGAATTCTGCATCACGACAATAACCCGAGTGTTGGCGACGAAGTCGGACAGGCAGTCGGAGGCGTCTCGGGCGTTGTCACAGGTGCTGCAATCGGTTCGGTAGGCGGCCCGATTGGCACGGTGATTGGCGCAATCGCCGGCGGCGTCGGCGGGTGGTGGGCAGGCCGCACGGTTTCCGAAGCGGCATCCAGGTTCACCGATCACGACGACAATAATTATCGTCAGGCGTACGAGTCCCGATCGGACAAGCTCGCGGATCGCAGCTACGACGATGTGCGCCCGGCGTACCAGCTCGGCCACATTGCGAGCGAGAATCCCGACTACAACGGGAAAAACTTCGAGTCGATCGAGTCAGACCTCCAGCGCGGCTGGGGAAATGACCTGCGCGCCCAGCACGGCGACTGGGCGACCGTTCGCCCCTATGCCGAAGAGGCGTACACTGGAAGAACGATGGGTTCGAACAGCTCGGTAACCGCCCGCGAAGCGGAGAACACCGGACATCACGCAGCGGACGCTTCGCGCAATATCGCAAACAAGGCCATCGACGCGGTCGATAACGTCAAGGACCGCATTGACGGTAACCCGGCATCGGTTCCCGGCCCCGATCCGACAGATCGTCGCCTCTAGGAACCAGTTTCACGTAGTCAAGGAGACCGCTCGAAAGGGCGGTCTCTTTTTTGTTATTTACCTGCTCCGCGGCCAACCTTTAACAATCCGTTCCCGAGACATCAATAAGGGTAGAAACGGATTGGCCGGATCGGCCGGATGCGCCGGATCAAAATCTGACACGGTTTGTTTTTTATAATTATTCCCCCAGATTTTCTCCGATCCGTCCGATCCGTCCGATCCGTCCGATCCGGCCGATCCGGCTAATCGTTCTTTCCATAGTAGTTGAATCTTTCCCAGTTACCTCGAGCGAAACATCATGCTTCGACGCCAGCTCACCCTGAGTACGTTGTTCGTCGTCACAGTTGCGACGGCCTGCACCGATAATCGCGATACATCCACTTCGACCGGGAAAGCATCGGCCGCGAACACAGCGTTCAGCTCATTCGTGGACACCTACTTCGACTCGACGTACGCCTACCAGCCATCATCAGGCACCGCTGCAGGCTTTCATCAATACGACAACCGGATCGAAGATCTGTCGGCGCCAACGATCACTCGCCGCATTGCGACTCTCAAGTTGCATCAGGCCAAACTGGACTCGCTGAAGACGGGGTCGATGTCGGCGGACGACTCGATCGACGCAGCGATGATCGACGGTGCAATCAAGTCCGAGCTTCAGGATCTCGAGATAATCGGATCGTGGAAGAAAAATCCGATGGGATACGTCGGCACTCCGGGAGGCGCGGTCGATCTCCTCGTGAAACGAAACTTCGCCCCGCCCGCAGACCGGCTGAAGTCAGTCACTGCAAGGTTGCGCGGAGTTCCGGCGATCATCGCGGCGATGAAGGCCAATGTCAGCGCACCGCCGAAAGAATTCACTGACCTGGCCATCAGGATTGCCAGGGGATCAGTCGGCTTCTTCAAAGGCGATGTCGCAACCTGGGCGAAAGGCGCCGCGGGCAGTGACACCTCCGCTCTGCGCAAATTCACAATCGCCAACGACTCGGCCGCGGCTGCGCTCGACGACGCGGCGCGCTGGCTTCAGTCGGATCTACTCCCGCGATCCAACGGATCGTTTGCAATCGGCGAAAAAGCGTTCGCGGACAAGCTCATGTACGACGAGATGGTCGACATTCCTCTCGACCGCCTGCTCGCGCTTGGTGAGGCAAATCTCAAGAAGGATCACGACGCATTCGTCGCCACGGCTCAGCAGGTTGCTCCCGGCAAAACGCCCGCGGAAGCGATGGCCTCTCTCGAAACAGATCATCCGGCGGGCGCAAACCTGATCGCGGCGGCGAAATCAACGGTTGAAGGGGCGCGGAGTTTTCTCATTCAACACCGCATCGTCGATGTACCATCTGACGTCCTTCCGAGCGTGACCGAGACCCCGCCCTACGCCCGCAGTGGTACGTTCGCGTCGATGGACAGCCCTGGCGCATTCGAGACGAAGGCGACCGAAGCGTTCTACTATGTCACCCCGCCCGAGAAAAGCTGGGATGCCAAACACACCGAGGAACACCTGAGGCTGTACAACAGAAGTGTCATGAACCTCATCACGATTCATGAAGTGTTCCCGGGGCATTATCTCCAGTTTCTCTACAGCAAGCAGTTCCCGAGCAAGACGCGAAAACTCCTTTATGCTTCAAGTAATGTCGAAGGATGGGCGCACTACTCCGAGCAGATGATGATCGAGGAAGGATTCGGTGGCGGAGATCCGAAAACGCATCTGGCCCAGCTTTCCGAGGCGCTTCTCCGCGACTGCCGCTGGGTCGTCGGCATGCGAGAGCACACAAAAGGTCTTTCGGTCAATGACGGCGCAAAGCAGTATTTCACCGACCAGTGCTTTCAGCAGCCGGCGAATGCCTACGAGGAAGCCCGCCGCGGCGCCTACAACCCGACCTACCTCTACTACACGCTCGGCAAGCTCGAGATCTACAAGCTCCGCGCGGATTACCAGAAGATGATGGGAACTGCCTACCGCCTTCGCGCGTTTCATGATGCGTTCGTAAAACAGGGTGGAGTGCCGATCAAGCTCATTCGACGAATCCTCATTCACGGCGACACTGCCTCGGTCCTTTAAACCATGGGAATGTTTTGAGACTAGTTCCGGCAACAGCTATCGTCCTCGCGACTGCGTGCGCATCGCCGCAAATCGGTCGCAATCCGGCGACCGTGCCGCAGCCAGTGACGAGTATGACCGCGCCGGATGGCATCAACGAGACGGACGTGCGGAGGATTCTGTCCACACTCGCCGCCGATTCGATGGAAGGACGGCTCACCGGGACCCGCGGTGCGAACAAGGCCGCCGCATTCATCGATCGCGAGATGCGCTCGATCGGACTCAGCCCCGCAGGAGATAGCGGGTTCTATCAGAAGGTCGCGCTCTCCGCAGGCACTACCCGCGGAGTGCCGCGCACTACGACCATCTCGGAATCGGCAAACCCGTCAATGGCGATTCGATCTACAACGGCGCCGATGACGACGCATCCGGCGTGACTGCCGTGCTCGAGATTGCACGTTCAGTAACGAGAGGGACGGCCCCGAAACGCACGCTCGTATTCGTTGCCACCACCGGCGAAGAAGAAGGCACGCTCGGCACAGAGTGGTATGTCGCGCATCCGAAGTTTCCCCTGTCGAGCATGGTCGCCGAGATGGAGATCGAGATGATAGGTCGTGCCGACTCGCTCGCGGGCGGCAGCGGCAAGGGATGGCTGACTGGCTACAGCCGCTCAACGATGGGCGAGATGCTCAAGGCGGCCAATATTCCGATCGTTGCTGACCCATATCCCGCCCAGCATTTCTTCGAGCGAAGCGACAACATCGTGTTTGCCCTGATGGGAATCCCTGCTCACACTCTCTCGAGCTACAATCTTCACAGCGACTGTCACCAACCGTCAGACGACGTGAATCTCATCGACGGTTTGGCCGATTGCGGCCGGTCCGTTTTCAGCACCGGGACGGCGAAAAACGGTCGTTCGCTGAGGATGCTGGCGAATGGCAACAAGCGACCCATTGCGGACATCGGCGCGCTACTCATACCATAGTCCGATCATTGCTATCGAAAAGTGGGATAATCATGTGAACAGGTCGATTCCTTTGCTCTTCGTTGCGGCCATCCTTTCAACTGCCGCTTGCGAGAAGCCAGGTGCGCCGAATCCAATCGTTGGAACCTGGATGGTCCACGACGGTAAGGCTCCCTTCCCGATGCACATGTATGTGTTCAACGCCGATGGTACGATGCAGCAGGCAAACCCCGACGCGGGCGACGCTCACGGCAGCGACAGCGACGGGAAGGGCATCTGGGTCGCGGAAGGAACGCACATCAGGGGAAAGTGGGTCGAAATCATGGCCGACCGAGCCACACATCTCTTCACCGGCCGCGGGGAATATTCGTTCGTCATTTCCGCTTCCGGTGACCGGCTAAGCGGTGAAGGAAAGATGGCCCTTTTTAGCGCCAACGGTGATTCGATCGGCGTCATTCCAACGACATTCGACGGGAATCGGGTGACGATTCGGTGAAGCTCTGACCTCCAAAGCGCGGACTACCGATACGTCTCGAAGAATCCGGTACCTATCCCGGCGACCGGATCGCCGCCGATTCTCCCGGTGATTCGCGCAGCTCCTTTCATCTGAATGAAGTAGGGAAGCGTTGCATCAGCCCTCTGTGGATCCCCGCGCTCCGGCTTCGGCTCGGCGAATGGACTGCCGTTCGCCTGCTGTCGACGGTTATCAGTGCCGATTGCGTCTTCGATCGTCAGCTCGACCCGCAACGTATCCGAGCCGCGCACGTCCGCGAATACTGCGCGTGACGGCACCCTGATCCTATTTCCGTCCACGACAATCTCGCGCCCATCCTCGTAGGCGATATTCGCCGGACGCATCACGGCCCTGAAGCCGAGCGAGTCGATGAGATAGACGAACAGGGGATTCTGGCGCCCGCGCTGATCAGGGCCGAGCACGCGTCCGTAGAGTAGTGTGTACGAGCCGGCGCGCGCCGCGCCCCAGTCCCATGTCACACCTCGCCACACTCCCCAGTTGTGATCGTGATACGACTGAGCATTCTCGTAAGATTCACACTTGTCGCTCACGCAGATCCGGCCCGTTGCGTTCGCCCGCAGTCCGGGCACGGCGTATCCGGACACGAAATTCCCCGAGCTGAGCGACGCGCCGGGAAAGTACGCACGGGACGCGGGTGAGACGACAAGCTCGATCCGCATTGGCGCGCCGCCGTCGAGAGCGCGCGCCTCACCATGAACTGCATAATTGCCGTCGGGCATCACGCGCACCGACGATGACCCAAGCGTGAGATCTGCGCGTGAAGTCGACAGCGAAACCGCAGACCGGGGCACGTACGATGCAAACTTGCGGGACTTGCCACCTTCGTCACGAAGCGTGACCGCGACACTTCCGCCCCATCGCTCGCTCGTCACATCACCGGCAACGATGAACGAGATGAATGCCCAGTGCTTCCTGTCCGGAGACAACACGTTGAAGTAGTGCCATTCGGCCCAACTGCTTTTGTTGGCAGCGCTGTCGGGCGGAAAATGAAAATGGTCGATCTCATGGCGCAGCTCGGAGAGAGTCGGCGAGACCCACTTTCTGTCGCCCTCATCGTTGGCCCACTTGCCTGATCCAATCAGCTCGGGGCCGTGAACATCGCGCGTCTTGTCCGGGATATCTCCGTTCGCTCTCACCGGATACTCGATCCCTGTCGATGTTGTCAGATAGATCAGCCGGCCATCGATCTGCGGTGCCACGGCACTCACCGACGACCCGAGCCGCGGCGACGACAGAAGCTGATCGTAGACGAAACGGCCGTGATCGATCGAGAAATAGAGGCCGCCAACTCCTCCTGTCTTCATCACTTCCACATCCAGTCCCTGCGGAAGCACAGTAATGGCACCCCCGCCAACGAGCTTCTCGTCTTTTGCCTGAGTGAGCAGCGCCTCGCCTATGGACAGAAGCACGATCATGACTGAAACGCCGACGCCGTATCCGAAAAAGAGCAGCGCCGAGCGCCACGGCCGGTAGATGATGTTGCGAAACGCGAGAAGCGGAATCACGGTTTGACGATCAATCCGTCGCGCATGTGAATACGGCGGTGAGCAGCCTGCGCGAGATCCTCGTCGTGAGTGACGACGATGATCGTCGTTCCGTCGCCATTGAGCTGCTCGAATAACGCGATGACATCCGCACCGATCTTTGCGTCGAGCTCGCCGGTTGGCTCGTCGGCAAGAAGAATTGCCGGCTTGTTTGCGAGCGAGCGGGCAATCGCGACACGCTGCTGCTCACCGCCCGACAACTGCGACGGCCGATGCCGCTCTCGATGCGAGAGGCCGACGTACGCGAGCAACTCGCGTGCGCGCGTCACTCTTTCTGCTTTCTTCTTCCCCGCTTCGGCCATCGGCAGCTCGATGTTCTCGAGCGCCGACAGCGTCGGCATGAGATAGAACCGCTGAAACACAAAGCCGATATTGTGAAGCCTGAACGACGTCGCGTCCCTATCGGACATTCCGCCGACGTCCTGCCCGCGAATGCTCACGCTTCCGCGCGTCGGTGTGTCGATCACACCGAGAAGGTTGAGCAACGTCGACTTTCCGCAACCGGACGGGCCGACAACAGCGATGTAATCAACAGGGTCGACGTCGAACGTCACGCCGCGCAGCGCGTGAACATTGTCATCGCCGAACCGATAGTCCCGCGCGAGATCACGCACTTCTACAACGGGAGTCGTCACGCGATCGCGTCCTGGCGCAACGTGGTCGCGATCGGAAGCGATGCAGCGCGAAGCGATGGGTACACACCAGCCGCGATCCCCGACAACGCGAGCAACCCGAGCGCAGTCCATGCCGATCGCGGCTGAAAGAGAAAGAAGTCGATCGCCATCGGCAGCCCGGGAAAGCTCGACAGAATCGCGTTGAGATAGTGCGCGGTCGCCAAGCCAAGCCCGAGACCGGCGATCGAACCCGCAATCATCAGGGCTGTCGCCTCCATCACGATCTGCTGGACAACATGAATGCGCGACACTCCAAGCGCGCGCATGACGGTGATCTCGCCAATGCGCTCGTTCACCGAAACGGTCACGAGCGTGGTGACCAGCAGAAATCCCACAAACAGACTCACCGACCCAAGAATGACTGCAAGCTGGCGAAAGTAGCTCAGTCGCTGATCGACCTGTGCGAGCGCAGTCGCCGTCGAAATGCCGCTCACTCCGGGAATCTCGCGCTCGATCCACAGGCGAGTCTGCTCAACCTTTGCATCGTCCTTCACCTTGATCATGAACAGCGATGCGTCGTTTGTCCGCTCGGCCCCTCCCATTTGTTGTAGGGTCGATAGCCGCATCGCGGTCGCAAGCTGACTCGCCGCCCCATAGAGAAATCGAACGCGACCCGTCAGCACCATCCGTCGTGAGCTTGTGAACGTGCGAAGCTGCGGATCGTAACCGCTCGCGACCTCGAGTGTGTCCCCGATGCGCGCCCGGGTCGCGGCGATGAAATCATCATTCGCAACAAACGCATCGTCGGTCGCAGGGTTGCTGCCGGACAGAAGCTGATAGTCTCCCTGAACCGACGGATCGATCCCGAGTGCCGCACTGGTCACGATTATCTCCCCAAGCGGCACCTGGATCGTTCCGCCGAGCACCGGACTGATTGTGACGATATCGGGATTTGACCGGAGAAGCGCGATGATGGCGCTCGTGTTTTCGATAGTTGCGTCGGTGTCGAACGGAAGAGTTCCCTTCGGCGCCAGCCGGAGCTGAAACCCGCGCGAGAGCAGGAGCTCTCGAAATGACTCCCGCATTCCCGTCGACATCATCACCATGTCGAGAAGCATTGCCGCCGCCACCGCTACGCCGAGGGTTGCGAGCAGGGTGCGTGTTGTGTGTCGCCGCAATGACGACCAGGCGAGTGCAAATCGCATCAGCGTCCGAACAGCGAAATAGGCGGAGTGCGCGCAAGCTTTACCGACGCGAGCAATCCGGCTCCGACTCCAAGCACAATCGAGAGTACAACCGCGAGCGTGAGAATTGGCGGAGTGACGAGGGAGAAGTAGAGCGGAGTCCGATATACGCCCTGGTAATACCAGTTGATGAAGCGAGAGGCCGCAAAACCGATCGCAATTCCGAGAGCGCTGCCAACGAACGACAGCAATGCCGCTTCGGCGACGACAGCGAGCACAACGGTCGAGCGCGAGATTCCCATCAACCGCAACGCCGCGACGTCGCGCCGCCGCTCCTCGACCTTGAGGAGCATGATGCAAAGAAGGAAGATTGCGCTGGCGACGATCGTGATGAAGCCGATTGCCTTGTGAAATCGGCTCACCACCTGAAATGTCTTTGACGTTTCAACAGCGATATCGCGCGATCGGTGCGCCTCGAATCCAAATGCCGATGCGTTGATCGCCGCCAGGGCTTTCTCAGTTGCAGCCGGACCTCGCGTCGCAACCGCGAAGCGGTCGACGCGGTCGCCATAACCGGCAAGCGCCTGAAGCTGATCGAGGTGCATGCGCACACGGTATTCGCTCCGGGCAATCTCCGCCGGGTCCGCGCCTCGCTTCACAATGGCCGAGACGATGACCGTGTCGCCTGCTTTTGCATTTGGCGCCGCTGACACGACGACACGATCGCCAATGGCAATCTTCGCGTCTTCCGCAAGTCGCTCGTCGATTGCGATGGTTCTCTGGGCGGGCTGTTGCAGAACCAGCAGCGCAGCGAGGAGGTGCATTAACACTTCTCTAAACTAGCGGGGCCGCTAGTGCGCAGGCGCCTCGATGTCGTTCAACGTCTCGACCATCACCTGCGACGCAAGCTGCGGTCCGATCGACAGCATTGTCCCCGAGACAGTCAGGGTGATCGGCCCCTCGTACGGCGCCTTCGAGATCACGACCAGCTCGGCCCCCGGCATTATCTCGAGCTCGCCGAGGTAGCGCAGCATTTCCGGATCGGCGTCGCTCACGCGTACAACCCGCGCGCCGTAGCCGGCACCGAGCTCGGCCAGTGAGAGATACTCCGTCTCGTCCATGTCGCCTTCACGAGACGGAATCGGTGCGCCATGAGGATCCGTCAAAGGCTCGCCGATTGCGGCGGCCATTCTGTCCACCAGCTCATCCGAGGCAGCGTGCTCGAGCCGCTCGGCTTCGTCGTGAACGCGGTCCCACGGATAGTTCAGCGCGCCCGACAGATACGCTTCGATCACGCGATGCCGGCGTAGAGTGCGAAGAGCGGCCCGGCGTCCCATGTCCGTGAGGGTTACACCGCGATAGCGCTCGTATGACAGCAGTCCCTGGCCAGCGAGCCGCCTGACCATTCCGCTCACCGACGCGGGCGCGAGGTTGAGCCGTTGAGCGATATCGTTCGTGGCGACGGAGACGCTGCCTCGGCCCAGCGCGTAAATGGCTTTCAGATAGTCTTCGACCGGACCGGTGAGGGTGCCTTCCTCGGCTGATGAATCCGATAGACTCAAGTGAGCACCCTTGCTTCCCTTCACTTTTTCTGGCCCGCGCGGCCGGCCGAGGTGCCACGCACGAGAAGAACCGGGATGCGCGATGCGTGGCGGACGCTGTGGGAGACGCTGCCGTGCACAATGTCACCGATGAAGTTGTGGCCATGCGTCGACATCGCGATCAGATCACAGCCTTCGCGCTTCGCCGCCTCGGCGATTTCCGAGGCGGGATCGCCGGACGCAAGCAGTGCTTCGGCGTCGAGGCCATCGGCATCGAGGCTGGCGGCGAGCTTCTCGATGTAGTCGCGGTCGTTTTTCATCTCCTCGCTCTCGCGCAGCTTGAGCTGAGAGATGTTGCGCGCAGCCCATCCGTCGGCGACGTGGATGAGGACGATCGACGATTTGCAAACGCGCGCGAGCTCTCTCACGTGATCGACGATCGCATCGTCGTAGGGCGAGTTCTCGACCGGCACAAGGATTTTTGTGTACATCGCTTCACCTGCCGCCGAAGAACTGAACGAGCAGCCAAACATTGAGTGCCGCGATCACGACCGCAACCAGATAGGCGAGCAGTTTGAGCCAGAATGCGTTGGCGAATTGGCCCATCTTCGCCCTGTCGGAAGTGAATGCGACAAGTGGAAAAATAGCGAATGGTAGCTGCATGCTGAGGATCACCTGGCTCAGTACGAGGAGCTTCGCCGTTCCACTTTGGCCGTACATGATGGCGACGACCGCCGCCGGTACGATTGCAATCGCACGGGTGATGAGGCGGCGCACCCACGGGCGCAGCCGGATGTTGAGAAAGCCTTCCATCACAATCTGCCCGGAGAGCGTTCCGGTCAGGGTTGAGTTCTGGCCAGATGCGAGAAGCGCGAGCGCGAACATGGTGCTGGCACCGGCGCCGAGGAGTGGCGTCAACAGCTTGTACGCATCCTGGATCTCGGCGACTTCGGTATGGCCGCTTTTGTGAAAGGTGGCCGCGGCGACGATGAGGATGGCGGCGTTAATGAACAGCGCAAACGTGAGAGCGAGAGTCGAATCGATGAACGCGAACCGCACCGCTTCCTTCTTCCCTTCGGCCGTTTCTTCGTAACGCCGGGTCTGAACGATCGATGAATGGAGATAGAGATTGTTCGGCATGACCGTGGCGCCGAGGATGCCGACGGCGACGTAGAGCATGGCTGGATTGGCGATGACTTCCGCCTTCGGGATGAAGCCCGCCATGACTGCCGCGAACGGGGGGCTCGACAACACGATCTCGAACAGGAAACACACACCGACCGTTGCGACGAGGGCGATGACCAGCGCCTCGAGCAGGCGGAACCCCTTGTTCTGGAGATAAAGGACAATCATCACATCGAGCGCAGTCAGTACAATTCCAATTGTGAGCGGAATGTGAAACAGGAGATTGAGCGCGATGGCCGAACCAATGACTTCTGCGAGGTCGCAGGCGGCGATAGCGAGCTCGCAGATGACCCAGAGGAACCAGGCGACTGGTGTCGAGTAGTGGTCGCGGCAGGCTTGGGCGAGGTCGCGCCCCGTGACGATACCGAGCTTCGACGAGAGTCCCTGAAGCAGGATCGCCATGAGGTTGGAGACCAGGATGACGCTGAGCAGCGTGTATCCGAACTGTGAGCCGCCGGCGAGATCGGTGGCCCAGTTGCCGGGGTCCATGTAGCCGACGGCGACGAGGTATCCGGGGCCGGAGAAGGCGAGCATTTTGCGCCACCAACTGCGGCCGGAAAGCGGGACGGATCTGTAAACCTCGGCGAGAGAAGGAGATACGCGGGCGCGGCGCCAGCCTCGTTCGGGTCTAGGCTCGACGGAGGACTCTTCCGGCGGGATTAACTGTGTTGCCAAAGGAGTTTTTTAGTTATTGGGAAAATGGATTGATAGGGTGTCAATATTTAAATATTAGGTAACCCTAACTTCCGCGCAAGCGTCTTGGGAGGGCGAGCGGACTCCCGCGAGTAACAACAGAACTGCAATGGTGGGGAACGGCGGGAGTCGGAGGAGTCAGGAGGGAGACGTCATTTCCCTCGCTACAACAGAAAATCAAAGTGTTAAACCTTTTGCGTCATCAGGGATGTCTCCCAATCTCCCGCTGTTCTCAGCAGTCTCCACCATTGCCGTTCCGTCGTCCCGCAGTAAGACGAGCAACCCGGACAGGATCCGCTCCGTCATTCCCCAGATCATATGCCCGTCGTGGTGGAACGCGAGCCGGCTCATCTCGTGTCCTCCCGCTCGAACCTGCGCGTCGCGCCAGACAGACGGGTCGAGGAGTGACGGCAGAGGAACCCAAAAACAATTGGCAACCTCAGCACTTAGAGTTGTCGGTGGAAGATCGTGGACGAGGAACACAAACGGCCTCACGACAATTGGCGGGAGCCGAACACTCTGCGGATGGAGATCGTCGAGCACACCAACAAGCTCGGCCAACCGGCGGAGGTCTATCGCAGTTTCTTCGAGTGTTTCCCGCATCGCTGTCGCGACAAGATCCGGGTCATGCTCCTCCCATCGCCCACCCGGAAACGCGATCTGCCCGCTC
>JBBSFT010000073.1:0-12466 GCA_038254845.1 Gemmatimonadales bacterium
TCGCCGACATCCCGGTAATCATGCTCACCATGGTCGACGACCCGGAGCGCGGCTACACTCTCGGCGCATCCCAATACGTGACGAAACCCGTCAATCGGCGACGGTTGTCGAAGATCCTCAAACGCTACTCGTGCGCGGATCAACCGTGCCCCACGCTTGTCGTGGATGACGATCCGGCCACACGCGCCTCGATGCGACGGATGCTCGAGAAACTCGGCTGCAGGGTGACGGAAGCGGAGAACGGATCCGCCGCACTCGAATCGATGGAAGTCGAGCGTCCCAACGTGATCTTTCTCGACCTCGTGATGCCGGTGATGGACGGTTTTTCATTCGCCGAGCGGGTTCGCGCGCATCCGGAGTGGCGCAACATACCGATCGTGGTCGTGACCGCTTCTGATCTCACCTCAGCCGAGCGCCGCCGACTGCATGGCTACGTCGAAACGATCCTGCACAAGGACGGCTTCTCCAGCGATGAGTTGATGAACCAGGTGCGGGACGCACTGGATCAGTTCGATGCTCCTCGTCTCTCTACCGTCTGAGGCATGCCGACGATTCTGCTTGTCGAGGACAATGAGATGAACCGTGACATGCTCTCGCGTCGTCTCCAGCGACGAGGCTACGACGTCGTGATCGCTGTCGACGGTGAAGTTGGCGTCTCGATGGCCCACACCGTCGCACCCGATCTCATCCTGATGGACATGAGCCTCCCGGTAATGGACGGCTGGGAGGCAACGCGAACGTTGAAGGCCTCAGCGACAACGAAACACATTCCGGTGATCGCTCTGACCGCACACGCGATGTCGACCGACAGGGACAAGGCGCTCGAAGCAGGCTGCGACGACTACGACACTAAACCGATCGAGTTGACCCGCCTCCTCGCGAAAATGGAAGCGCTCATGGGCAACGGCGACAACAATTCCAGCGAGGAAACGAACAAATGAGCGACGTGCCTCCGTCGATCGAAGCGAAAGTTCAACATCTCCTGCCGCAGGACCTCATTCATGATCTCCGCACACCTCTCGGCCACATCCTCGGCTACTCGGAATTGCTGATCGAGCAAATGGAGGAGGGCGGACATCAGGAGCTCATTCCATTCGCGGAAAAAATTCGTAAAGCCGGCCGCGATCTTCTTGGCCTCATGACGGACAACTTCTCGGCCCGCTAGCAGAAGCCCAATCCCCCGCCAATCCGACTCGCAATGCCCGTGACTTCCATCAGGAAACTTGGCGCCTGCACGCTCGCCACAGGCTCGTTCGCCGCGTGCACGCCCTCGATGCAGACCGGCACTGCTCCGATCAGCGCAACTGTCAGCGCCGATCGAATCGCCGCTGACGTCAAAGCCGTTTCCGCAGACTCGTTCCTCGGTCGCGGGCCAGCGACGCGTGGCGAAGAGCTCGCGACGGGCTACATTCGCGACCGTCTCATTGCCGCCGGCGTGCAGCCAGGAGGCCCGAACGGATCATGGTTTCAGGAAGTTCCGTTGTTGATGTCCAACATCGTCGGCACTCCATCTCTATCCGTGACCATCGGTGGCGACACCCATCCGCTGACGCAGGGTCAGCAGATAGCCGTACGAGCATCGATGCAGAACGTCGATCACGTCGACATCAGGAATGCGCCGCTCGTGTTCCTCGGCTACGGTGTTAAGGCGCCGGAGAGAAACTGGGACGATTTCAAGGGTGAGAACCTGCGGGGTAAGGTCGGCGTCGTGCTCATCAACGATCCCGATTTCGAAAGCGGCAGCGGCGATTTTGGCGGAAAGGCCATGACCTACTACGGCCGCTGGACGTACAAATACGAAGAAGCAGCGCGACAGGGGCTGGCCGGCCTTCTCATCGTTCACGAGACAGCGCCAGCATCGTACGGCTGGGCAACGGTGAAGAACTCGAATACAAATACGATGTTCGATATCGTCCGCGCGAACCCGGCCGAGTCCCATCCTCTGCTCGAAGCCTGGGTGCAGCACGACGATGCAGTGCGCCTGTTCTCCGCTGTCGGCCAGAACTACGAAGCGCTGAAGCGTTTGGCTCAGACCCGGGCGTTTCGGCCGGTAACACTTGGCAATGCAACGTTCTCCGCGAATTTCCAGGTCAAGCAGCAGACCATTCGGTCAAAGAACATCCTCGGTCGCATACCCGGCAGTGCCCATCCCGACGAGACCGTGCTGTTTGGCGCGCATTGGGATCATCTCGGGGTCGGCGCCTCCGATGCAAAGGGTGACAGCATTTACAACGGGGCGGTGGACAACGGCACAGGCATCGCGTCGGTTCTCGAGCTTGCCCGCGTGTTTGCGGCTGGCCCCAGGCCGCAGCGCTCGATCGTTTTCGCGTTCTGGACCGCTGAGGAGAAAGGCTTGATGGGGTCAGAGTACTACGCGAGCAATCCTGTCTATCCTCTCGAAAAAACCGTTGCTGGATTCAACATCGATGCGCTCGCGCCGGTCGGTCGTGCGCACGACCTTCTCGTCATTGGATCTGGACAAAGCGATCTCGAGGACCGGCTGAATACGGTGCTTGTCGCGAGCCATCGCGTCATGACGCCCGACGCGAGCCCGGAGGCAGGCTATTTCTACCGGTCGGATCATTTTCCGATGGCGAAGCGCGGCGTCCCGATGCTGTACGTCGGCAGCGGTATCGACTTGCTGAATGGCGGAGCCGCTGCGGGAACCGCTGCAAATGTGGCCTATCGCCGCGACCAGTACCACCAGCCTGCTGACAACTACGATGTTGCAACGTGGGACCTCGCCGGAATCACTGAGGATGTGACGTTGCTGCACGCGCTTGGATGGCAGCTCGCGAATTCGCGGGACTGGCCGAACTACAGGGCGAGCTCGGAGTTCAGGCCTGTTCGCGACAGAACGGCGGCGGCTCGACGGTAGTCGTCGAGTCGCCCGCTAATGACAGGCCGCTGTTCCCGAATTCGGCCAGACAATCGCTGCCATATCGGTGAGTGCGCTGATACTCGGCTCGATCGCACTCACCAACCGGGGTATCTGTAGACTGCCGTCGGACCTCCGAAAAATTCGATCTCCTCATCAAGCTCGGCACCTAGGGATTCGGCAACCCGGATAGACGCAACGTTGCCCGGGCGAATCAGGCTGACGATCTTCGGCCGACGCAGAGTATTGCGAGCGTAGCTCAATGCCAGTGCTGCCCCTTCCCGCGCGAAGCCTTTCCCCCAGGCGTCGCGAGCGAGAACGTAACCGATCTCGAACGCCGGCCACCCTTCTGGTTCGAGACATCCGATTCGGCCAATGAGTTTGCGTGATTCTTTTTCTTCCACTGCCCATACACCGAATTCGCGAAGCGCCCAATGGCCCGTTAGCATCGCCATCTGCCGCCACGCATCAGCGCGCGACACCGGTTTGCCATCCGTCAAAAACCGTGTGACCTCCGGGTGGCCATCATCAGTGCGTATGCGTCGAGGTCGGATTGCTCGAACCCGCGAAAGACAAGTCGGTCAGTTGTGAGTGTCGGGATATCGTGCAAACAGAATTCCTCGTGGATCCATGCTTTCCGGTTGGCAGAACAGCGGAGCGAATATGCCACCGGCATCCGATGACGCAACTCGTGCGAATACTTGAGGGGCGGGGTTCAGCCACCCATCGCTATTCGCGGAGGCGGATCACTCCCCGCCGAAGTTTTCTGCCATGATTTCCTTGAACCTCGGATTCTCCCGGATGTTCCCGAGGTCCGAATCAGTCAGGTACCACTCGCGATGCAGGAAGCCGAGCTCGATCGCCCGCTCCATGAGATCGAGCGCGGCATCGATGTGGCCAGCCACCGAGTGGAAGCACGCGAGATTGTAGAGCATCACCGGGTCGGAGCGTTTCCCCGTCGATGTGCGGCATGACGTAGTAGACCACGCCACCGTGTTCTCCGGAATCGTGGAGCGGGACGATGTTCGGGTGGCTGAGCCCTGCGGCCGTGGTGATCTCGGAAAGAAATCGCGCGCTTCCAATCGACGCGGCGATCTCGGGACTCATGACTTTTACGGCAACGCGCCGATTGTGGCGCAGATCGCGCGCGCGGTAGACAGTCGCCATGCCACCGCGGCCAATTTCTGCTTCTATGTCGTATGCGGCGCCGATATCCGGAGCGGGGTCGATCGAGTGTGTCATTGCGGCGATGCAGGTCGGTTGCGGGTGCCGGGGCCGGCACTGGCCGACGCCGAACTTGAAGTTGCAGCGCTACTGGGTGCCGGGTAAGTGACCGGCTGGACGTTACACCTTTCGCACTGGCCCGCGATACCGTGCCAGTTGGGCATCGGTCGTCAGTAGCGTGACGCCTTCGACGAGGGCCTGCGCGAGGAGCATTCGATCGAACGGATCCTTGTGTATCGGCGGGAGCGCATCGACGTTCACCGCATGCTCACTCGTGATGGGAAGCTCGATGTAGCCATTGTCGATGAGGCCGCGACGGAGAACGCGCGGCTCGACGCGAAAGTCGGCGCGGCCAAGCGAGTTTTTGATGCTGACTTCCCACATGCTCGCGGCGCTGAAGATGAGCTCATTGCCTGGATCAGTCAGCGTCTTGCGAGTGCTCGCGGACAGACGTTGGGGTTGGCTGGCGGCCCAGAGGAGAAGCTGCGTATCGAGCAGGAATTTCACTCAGGCTCGCCGAACATTGCCGCGATCTCCTCGGTACCCATGGTATTGAAGTCGCGAGGAACGTGGATTTCGCCCACGAGGAAACCGAGGCGGTGGGGGGTCTTCGGAGCGTCGAGAGGCGTCACTTTGACGAGGGGCTTTCCCGACTTGGCAATGATGAATGCTTCGCCTTTCACCGCTTTCTCGATGAGTTTCGATAGCTGGGTTTTGGCTTCGTGGATGTTGACCGTAATCACTGGACCGCCGTGGAAATGAACTAGATCAATTAAACTAAGTCTACAGGCAACCATGTCCAGATGATCGGCGCACCGTCTGGCTCCAGCTGCCGGTCATGGGTCACCATGACGAGCTTCTCAACCACCGCCTGCGCGGCCAGCATTCGATCAAACGGATCACTGTGATGCGCGGGCAGGATCTCCACTGCCGTTGCGTGCTCGGACCGGATTGGCAGCTCGATAAACAAGACCTGGACGAGGATTGTTCTCCTTCCACCCATAGAAAGGCGTGGGTGTCGAGGAGCAGGCAGCCGCTCACTCGGCCTGCACGAAGCCGCGCAACGTCTCCTTCGGAAGCGGTGCCGCGCGAACAACCGGCCCGCGTCCATCTCCTTCACGTCGTCGAGAGACGAAGCGCCGGCCACTTCACTCAGAAGAAATTCATCGAAGTCAAATTCCTCCTCACCGAACTCCCGCTCCATCTCGCAGGCCTGGGCAAATTCGGACAGGATTCTAACCGTCTGCCGCTTGAATACAGGAAGGCTCACCGGGTCGCAAAGCATCGTGAGCCCGTGCCAATCTTCCGTGCTAATCGCTGCGAACGCCGCGACGAGCGCGTCCTCGGGAGTCTTCATTCCGCATCTCAGGTGGGTGATGCAGAGGAATCTGAAGCGGGAGCCGGCGATCTCCGTAGCCATTTTGTTGCGTCACGCACCAACCCGCGCGCGACGCGATCGCGAAGTCGGGGTCAGGTGGTATGAACGAGCGCATCTGAGTTGATTAGACGCCGTGCCGTAGTCCACCGCGTCAGTGACATCAGTGTTGCGCAGCAGCCAATCGTTTTTCCAATTCCACTCGCCAATTGGGCACTACAACAAGCTGATAATCATCCTTGTTCGTCACGAGCCCAAGCAGGCGTCCGTCACGACTGATGTCATTTCCTCTCACCACCCCACCGCCTTGCAACAACCCAGTGCGAAACACAACGGTGTCTCGCGACACCACGTGAAGACTTGGGCTTGTCTCGAGTCGCGCTGCAATCTCGGCCGTTCCAGCGCGATAATAGACGGTTTTCCCGTCGCGGGACCACATCGGCTCTAGGCCACTGGATGCCGATATCTGTATCCGCGACGACGGATCAGGATAAGACCGGATATAGACCTGGGGTGTCGTAACCGATTGCCCCATCGCGAGCCAATGGCCATCCGGCGAGATAGCCGGCGCGATTTCGTCACCGGGACCTCCGAGATACAGAGACGACGCCCCTGGCGAATCGAGCTGCACGCGAAACAGATCCCAGGAGTTTCTAATGTACGCGTTATAGACGAGAGACTTCCCGTCCGGCGCGACGCTGAAACCCCCGGCGAGGCCCTGCACCGACGCAATCTTCTGGGGTGCGCTGCCGCCGTCGGCTTGCTGGGCATAGATGGCGACAGGACCATTGTCCACTCTCCCCTCGAAATAGACACGCGTTCCATCCGACGACCACTCAGGCCCTTGCGCGGTCGCAACAGAAGAAAGTTGAGAGAATGTGTTGCTTGCCAAATCGTAGATCCACACGGCCGAGATGCCGGCGTCGGTCACGGTGACGGCCACTCGACGCCCGTCCGGCGAGAGACGCGGAGTCGAATACCGACCGGATTGCGACGTGATCATCGACGCGCTTCCATCTTTCGCTATCCACGCAACTTGACTCCTGACTCCGCCGCGCGAAGTGACCAAAGCGCCACCTCGCGAGACGAATATTCCGGAATTCCCGTTGTTACCGGCAACCACGTTTATCTGATCGAGAACAGGGACGGGGGTTCCTGCTGCGTGACGGTATGCGCCATCGAGGCGAACCGCCATCACGAAGCCATCTTCCCGAAGGTACACAAGCGTCCGATCGATCACAGCAAGAGGGCGAATCCCTTTTACGCCGACAGTCACGACATCGCCTCCGTCAATCGAAACCGTCGCCAGATCCGCTGATGCAAGCTCACCCTTCCACCGGGCGAAGACGACGCTCTTTCCATCGGGAGAAGCGATTGGCCACAGATAATTCAATTCACCCTTCGACGTATCAGGCTTCGCGAACTCGGCGAGCTCACCACCGGCAGCGCTCACTTTCGAAAGGCCGTGGGACGCGTTTTCTGATCCAAGGATGATTTGATCGCCGATCGCCCAGTCGCCGCCATTGTCACCGCCGCCAGCAGTGATATTTACCGGAGCGCTTCCATCGAGTTTTACTTTCTTGACGAAACCGCCGCCATCGAACAGCACCCACTCGCCGTCGGGCGAGAACAACACCTGGCTTCCACCACCTGATCCAGGAATCAGCCTCGGCTCGAGCTGATCGGTGCGAACGTAGTAGATCTGCACACCCGACGCGCCCCTGGATGCGAAGACGACGGTACTTCCGTCCGGTGACACTGCGGCTGGCCACGGAAAATTGTCGAACGGCCGGATACTGTCAGGCGAGTCCATGACGAAGCGAATGGCCCGCGTCGCGGTAGCCTGAGCAGGCTTGTGAAGAAACGCAAAAGCTATCGCCGCCAGCGCAATCGCGGCGAGCACTGCAGTTAGTGGATCCAGGAGTCGAGACTTCCAGCCAGACCGGGCTCTCGATCCCTGGGTGGCCTGCGCGGATGAATACAGTCCGGTCGTCGCGCCGGTCGAGTGACCCAGCAGCGCCTGCGCAAAGTCGTGCGCCGTTGTGAACCGGTCGGCGGGAAGTTTCTCGAGCGCGCGCTGAACTGCGTATTCGACATTCTCGGGAATGGACGGCCTGCTCGTGCGCATCGGCCGCGGCCTCTCCGTCAGCATCCGCGCGATGATCGCTTGCGACGTACTCCCCGTATGCGGCGGCTCGCCAGTGAGCGTTTCATATGCAACGGCACCGAGCGAATAGATGTCGCTGCGACCGTCGATGACACGATCGCCAGTTGCCTGCTCCGGACTCATGTACTGCGGCGTTCCGAGCGACAGTCCCGTCTGCGTGATCCGGTTTCCACCCGCGTTGCTGACGGCGAGGGCAATCCCGAAATCTGCAATCACCGGCTGACCCGCCTGGAGAAGAATGTTCTCCGGCTTCAGGTCGCGGTGAATCACCCCGTGCGAATGCGCGTAGTCGAGGGCATTGGCAATCGCGACCGTGATCCGAATGGCTTCGTCCACCGGCAGCTGCTTTTCCCGCGTCATGCGGGCTCGCAACGTCTCGCCGCCAACGAACGGCATTACATAGTAGAGCAGCCCGTCAACCGCGCCCGAGTCGAAGAGAGGTAAAAGGTTCGGGTGCTGGAGATTCGCCGTCACCCTGATCTCGGACAGGAATCGTTCTTCGCCGAGCACTGCGCCAAGCTCCGGGTTGAGGAGCTTGAGCGCGACAGGGCGGTCGTGACGCAGGTCCTGTGCGAGATAAACGGTCGCCATTCCGCCAGCGCCGATCTCGCGCTTGATGTCGTAGCGGTCTGCGAGAGAATTTTTGAGATGAGCTAACGCGTCCATGATCCTCAGCGAGAAATCGGGCGCGTCAATATGTCACCTATAACGGGTGCGTACCACTACCATTGCGTCTGAATCGAGTGTCACGACTTCGCCGGATTCCTGGCAGCACGGAAACAGTCGATTGCATGATCATTCACGAGCCCCACGGCCTGCATGAATGCATAGCAGATAGGCCCAGCTATCAACCCCGGCCCGAATAGCCTGAATCGAGGCTTCTAGCGGAGAGGAATGATAACTCAGGCATGCAGTAGATGACGCCGCCGAACTGGCAGGGCGAAAGCATTACCGGATAAATCCGGACAGCGTCGTCGCAACCCGCGCGTCTTTCTGGTCGGATGGACCATTGACATTCCTTACGCCGGTTTCCAAATTGGGAACCAGTGATGGGTGGTAGATGGCCAGAACAGGCTGTACCGAGAATTGCCAGTTGCACATCATTTCCCGTCGGTCGCTTGTAGACTTCTGGACAAAACATCCCGATGCGAAATCGCCTTTGACAGCCTGGTACACCATTGCCAGGAAAGTGTCGTGGAAGAAGCCGCAGGACGTACGGAACATGTACGCTTCGGCGAGCTTTCTCGAGAATAACGTCGTGGTTTTCGAGATAGGTGGCAGAGGGAAGGGCTATCGCCTCTCGGCCGGCATGCAGTACTCAGGCATTGGGCGCATCTATGTGAGACATGTGCTGACTCACGACGAGTACCTGAAGAAATCGCGAGACGGGACTTTGTAGACTTTTGCCCGGCGGCAATACACAGACGGTGAGACAGACGATGGCAACAGTGACGTTGGAGCTACCACGCAGTACAATCGAAACTCCGGTGAAGCAGCGACTGGATTTCCGGCGTTTGCACGCGATCAAATCGGAAGCGGAATACTCCACGGTACTTGCTGCCATTCGTGCTCTTTTTGACAAGGGGAAAAAACGGACATCCGATGAGGCAGATCTGCTGGAATTTCTGTCAATACTCGCGGAAGCATACGAGGAGGCGAATGTCGAGATGCCTCAGGATGCTTCCCCTCAGCAGGTCGTGGAATTTCTGCTCGAGCAAAACGGGATGACCAGATCCGACCTGTACGTAGCGATGGGTGGCAAAGCCAGAGTTTCCGAATTCATGAGCAGGAGGCGATCGCTGTCGCGGCAACAGATGCTCGCCCTCCGGGACATGCTCCAGGTGCCCGTTGACCTCTTGATCTAAAAGGCGTTCGCCGCTCAGCGACAACGATTGGTTCCGTGCTTGTCAGAGTCATCGGCAGCTCGATGAATACGCTGGCATCGACGCCTTCGGAGAACGGTCCGGGCAGACTGACTTTTCCGAGGGCGGATTTGATTGCGATCGCCGAACAATTCCATCGTGCAGTCGAGATCGCGGCAAAGTTCGGCTCCGTGACGCCTTGGTCCCGGATGGCAGGCGGCGCCTACCATCTGATGGACGTTGCATCGGCGCTCGCTGCCGTGGCAGAATAGTTCAGCCGTGTGGGTGGGCGTGCAAGTCAGGCAGTAGCTCTTCGCCCCCCGAATAGAAAGATGAGAACCACTCCCGCGAGAAAACCGCCGATGTGCGCGAGGTAGGCAACGCCGGACGATTGCCCCCCGCTCACGCCAACCTGACTGAAGATCTGCAGAGCGATCCAGAGTCCCAGCACGATGAACGCAGGCATGTTCACTACCTGCCTGGCGACAAATACGCGCACGTTTTTCTTCGGAAAAAGCACGAGATAGGCGCCCAGTACGCCAGCGATGGCCCCCGACGCGCCGAGGCTGGGGATCACGGAATTTGCGCTGAATGCGATCTGCGCCGCGCTCGCTGCGAGGCCGCACAACAGATAAAACACCAGGAACTTCGCTCGGCCAATTCTGTCTTCGATGTTGTCACCGAAGATCCAGAGATAAAGCATGTTCCCGATGATGTGCATCCACGACGCGTGCATGAACATCGAGGTGAGAAGAGTCAGATAAATCGGCTTGGGGCCAGCGTACAGCTCGATGGGAATGGCCGAATGGCACTGCGCTGTAGCCGTTGATGAAATGGTCGCCGCCCTTCAGCTCCAGGAGCCACACAATGACGTTCAGGGCAATGAGCACATACGTCACGATGGGTACACTGCGACGATCCAGGTCGTCGTCGCCAAGAGGCATCACCATTACAAAGTCCTCGAGCGTTGGATGAAATCAACGTACGCCCGGCAGAACTCACCGAGGAAGACCTTGGCCCGCTGTGCGTGAAGCCGCATATGCCACTAATGCCTCGAAGCCGCAATCCGCTGTTCCATCTCGACTCGCCAGTTAGGCGCCACGACAAGCTGGAAGTCATTCCTGTTGGTGATGAGTCCAAGAAAACGCCCACCGGGGCCGAGATCGGCCGACCGAAAAAGACCACCGCTAGCCACTCGGCCCATATCGCGGATTACTGTATCGCGCGAGACCACACGGAGATTTGGAGACGTGGCCAGTCTCGCCGCGATCTCTGACGTCCCCGCCCTGTAAAAAACCGTTTTTCCATCCTTCGACCAGATACCTTCGCCGCCGCCGCCGCTCGATATCTGGATCCGGAACGTCGGGTCCGGATACGTGCGAACGTAGACCTCGCGCGGCCCCGACTCGTTCGAGGTGACCACGATCCAGCGGCCATCCGGAGATATCTGCGGTTCGCTCGTGCTGTTCACCGAGCTGGCCAGAAAAGGTTTCCCCTCACCAAGCGAATCGAGGGTGAGCCTGTAAATCTGATACTGACTACCGATGTAAGTGACGTAGACAAGGGATTTTCCATCCGGCGCCAGAGAGAGCCCTCTCGAGCGACCGCGTAATTCTGCGATTTTGCGTGCGACCGTGCCGCCGTCTGCCGGGTGTGAATAAAGCACGCTTCGGGATTTCTCATTGATGTCGATATAGAGAATGCTCTTCCCGTCGCGCGACCATTCCGGAGCCGTCGTGACTGAAACGGTTGCCAGCGGCACAAACGTCTTCGTGCCAATGTCATAAATCGATATTCCCTGCCTGTCATTGTCGCGCACGGTGACAGCGATACGTTGACCGTCAGGGGAAATGGGTGGAAAGCTGTAGACTTTCAATTCACTGCTTATCGAATTGCTCAACCCGTTCGGCCCTATCCACGCCAGCGCGCTCGTCTGGCCGCCCCTGTCGGATACGAGCGCGCCACCCGACGAAACAAAGATTCCGGAATTACCATTGTTCCCGCTCGAGACCGTCACGTGGTCGAGCACGGGGACTGGTTTTCCTTCTGCGTGACGGTGCGACCGATCGAGACGGAGCGCCATCGCGATTCCATCCGGCTGTAGATAGACAAGTGTGCGATCGATGACCGCGAGCGGACGAAGACCGTTTACGCCGAGCTTGACAATGTCTCCGCCGTCGACAGCCACTGTCGCGAGCTCGGCTGAGGCTTGCAATCCGGTCCAGATTGTAAACGCGACTGTCTTGCCGTCCGGCATTGCAACGGGCCACAGATAATAGGTCTCGGCTATCGCTGTGTCCGGCTTTGAGAAAACCGTAAGTGCTCCGCCGTCCGCGCTGATCCGCGAGAGTCCGTGACTGCCGCCTTCAGACGAGAGTATGATCTCGTCGCGCGAAGTCCAGTCCACACCGTTGTCCGCGCCGGCATCCGTAATCGTGACCGGCTGGCTGCCGTCGAGCTTCACCTTTCGCAGCTTCCCCGAGCTCAGGAACGCGATCCACTGGCCGTCAGGGGAAAAGATCGGTTGGCTGCCACCGCTGGTTCCGGGAATTGGGTGCGGATCGAGCTGGTCGGTGCGAAGAGCGTAAAGCATCGGCCCCGACAAGGCAGCAGCGGTGTAGACAACCGTGCCACCGTCCGCCGAAATCGCTGCGGGCCACGGAAAATTGCCGAGAGGTTTCAGACTGTCCGGAGCAGCCATCGTGTACCGGATAGTCCTTTCTTTTGAACTGCTCGACGGTCGCTTCATCAATACAGATCCAAGAGCAACCGCCAGCGCGATTGCGACGGCCGCGAGGCCGAGAGTGAGAGGCTCGAATACCCGAGCCTTCCACCCTGCTCGTGACTCTCGCGCGTTCTGGCTCGCCGAATATGCGGTCGCTCCAATAGTCGAGTGCCCGAGCAGCGCCCCGGCAAATTGATGCGCCGTCGAGAAACGATCCGCGGGAAGCTTTTCAAGA
>JBBSFT010000074.1:0-12435 GCA_038254845.1 Gemmatimonadales bacterium
GCCAGTTGCCGAGGAACGGTGATGTCCGCGGGCGGAGGATGGGTCACGAATCTCGCCTCGGTGGCACTTTTGCGCGAGAACGGGCGTATCATATACCTTAGAGTGGCGCCGGAGAGGGCGATGGAGCGTCTGAAGCGAGCCAGAGTTCGCCGTCCGCTGCTCGAGGTTGCCGACCCGCTCGGCACCCTCGTTACTCTGTTCGAGAGCCGGCGTGCTCTCTATGAGGCCGCCGATCTCATTATTGATACTGAAGTCCTTGACAGAAAAGAAGTTATAGAACGAGCGCGGCTCTTCGCCCTGTCACAATGACGGGGCTGTTCCGCGCTTGCCGCTCATATGGTGTAGACCTAGGTTACGCGAATGGATGACCGTTTGCCCTTGCCGATGACGTTCCGGGTCATGGGACCCCACGAACGGGGAAGATTCGCCCCTGAAGCCTGGGGCCATCTCCTTGGCTTGAGTGGGTCCGGGGCAATCAACCCGGCAGAACTCGAGCACATCATCGAACGCGCGCTCATGCAGGTCGACGGCAGGATTGCTCTCGAGGACCTTCGCGGAATGCTCGAAGGCTCCGGACTCGAGGACACCGGCGGGGCGGGCGACAATCAAACTGTTCATTAGATAATGGCAACCGCCAAAAAGAAGACAGCAGCAAAGGCACCGAGAAAAACCGCCGCCAGGGCCGCGTCAAAAAAGGCCGCGAAACCGCGCGCCCGGAAAACCGCGGCCGTTGAAGACGCGGGGCCGCCGCCCGAGCCCGGAACGACGTCGCTCGTAATCGTCGAGTCGCCCGCCAAGGCAAAGACCATCGGGAAGTATCTTGGCCGAGGCTATCGCGTGAAGGCGACGATCGGGCATGTGCGTGACCTTCCCGAAAAGAAGATCGGAATCGACATCGAGAACGGCTTCGAGCCCGAATACGTCACGATTCCCGGAAAAGAGAAGACCGTTGCTGAATTGAAGAACGCGGCACGTGACGCGCGCGAAATATTTCTGGCGACCGATCCTGATCGCGAAGGAGAGGCGATCGCCTGGCACGTCGCCGGACAGGTGCGGCGCAAGAACGGCCCTCCCATTCGCCGCGTGCTGTTCCACGAGATCACGAAGGACGCTGTTCAGACAGCGATCTCGCGCGCCGGCGTTATCGACGACAGAAAGGTCGATGCGCAGCAGGCCCGCCGCGTGCTCGATCGGCTCGTTGGCTACAAGGCGAGCCCAGTGCTGTGGAAGACGGTGAAGAAAGGCGTCTCAGCCGGACGCGTGCAAACCGTTGCGCTTCGTCTTCTCGTTGAGCGCGAACGCGAGATCAAGGCGTTCAATCCCGTCGAGTACTGGACCGTCGAAGCACTGCTCGAGAAGGAAGGTCAGGAATTTACCGCGAAGCTGCATCACATCGACGCAAAGACAGCGACGATCCCAAACGACGAAGCGGCGCAGAAAATTCTTTCCGATCTGGCATCGCTGAAAACCTTTGGGGTTACCGAGGTCAAGCGGCGCGAGCGCAGAAAAAATTCGTCCGCTCCATTCACGACGAGCACGCTCCAACAGGAAGCAGCAAAGAAGCTCGGCTATGGCTCGAAGCGCACGATGCGGCTCGCGCAGGATCTTTATGAAGGCGTGGAAGTTGGCGAAGAAGGCGCAGTTGGTCTCATCACCTACATGAGAACCGATTCAACGCGTGTGTCGGAAATCTCGGCGACACAGGCTCGCGACTATGTGCGCACGCTGTTCGGAAAGGAGTTTGTTGCGTCGTCGCTTCAACTCTACGGTGACGGCAAATCGAAGAACACACAGGACGCTCACGAGGCAATCCGGCCGACCGATCCATCTCGCCGGCCGGACGCGATCAAGCGCTACCTCACTCCCGATCAATTCCGGCTTTACGAGCTGATCTGGAAACGGTTCATCGCATCGCAGATGGCGCCGGCGGTATTCGATACGACAACGGTGGACTTCGATCTATCGAAAAATGCCGTGCGTCCCGTGCCGTATCTGTTTCGGTCGACAGGAAGCGTGATGAAGTTTCAGGGCTTTCTAGCGCTGTACCGGGAAGGGCGGGAAGAAGGAGACGGACACGGTCGCGCACTCGAAGATGAGCAGCCTCTGCCCAATATGGAAGCGGGCGAAAATATCCCGGTGAAAAAAGTCATTTCATCGCAGCACTTCACGGAGCCGCCGCCACGATACTCGGAAGCGAGTCTCGTCAAGGAGCTCGAACGGCTTGGAATCGGCCGGCCGTCCACGTATGCATCGATTATCTCGACCCTCGTTGATCGGCGGTACGCGCAGCTCGAACAGCGACGCTTCTTTCCGACCGAGCTCGGCGACCAGGTCGAGCGGGTAATGGTCAAGTCGTTCCCCGACGTATTCAATGTCGAGTTCACGTCTCACATGGAGTCCGATCTCGATCGCGTCGAGGAAGGGGAAGTGAACTGGCGCAGCATGCTCGAGAATTTCTATGGGCCATTCGCGATCGCGCTCAAGGGCGCGGACATCGAAGGCCTCATCGGCGAGGCGCACGATCTGTCTGCCCTCGAGACAGAACGCTGTCCGATCGATGGAGGTAAACTCGTTCCCCGTGGCGGATTCTTCGGGCCGTTCGTCGCGTGCGAGAATCACCCGAAAGACTGCAAGTTCACGCGACCGCTGCGCGGAGACCGGAAGGTCGCGCAGCCGACTGATGAGATTTGTCATGAATGCGGGTCGCCGATGGTGATTCGACAGGGCAGATCCGGCGAATTTCTCGGATGCAGCAAGTTTCCGAAATGCCGCGGCACGCGGTCGATGCCAACGGGCGTCAAATGTCCGAAGGACGGCGGAGATATCGCCGTTCGTCGCTCGAAGAAACGCGGCAAGGCATTCTACGGCTGCGCCAACTATCCGTCGTGCGATTTCGTCATCTGGGACAAACCCACTCCTCAAGTGTGCCCGGAGTGCGGCTACATCGGCGCCGAGATGAAGACGAACAAGACGCGCGGCGATTATCGCCGGTGCATCAGCTGTTCCAATGAGTGGGAGCCTGCCGAAGTTCCGGCTGAAGTCGCAATCGAAGCAGTGGCTGTGTGACAACGGCGCGCGAAGTCAGCGTCATCGGCGGCGGCCTTGCAGGTTCCGAGGCCGCCTGGCAGCTCGCTGAACGAGGCCACAAGGTTGTGCTTCACGAGATGCGCCCCGAACGGCCAACGCCCGCTCACCACACCGGTCGGCTGGCGGAGCTGGTTTGCAGCAACACCTTCAAAAGCACCGAGACAACGAACGCGCACGGGCTGCTCAAGGCCGAGATGCGGCTGATGGGCTCGATGATTCTCGAGTGCGCCGACGAAGCGCGAGTGCAGGCAGGCAGCGCGCTTGCAGTCGATCGTGATGTTTTCTCGCTTGCGGTGACGAACCGAATCGAATCGCACCCGAACATCGAGATTCGGCGCGAAGAAGTCACGTCGCTCGAGGGCCCGTGCATTGTCGCGACCGGTCCTCTGACATCGGACTCGCTCGCGACCGCGATGCGCGAACGGCTCGGCACGAATGCGCTGGCCTTCTATGACGCGATCGCCCCGATCGTCTCGCGTGAATCGATCGATGAGTCGATTGCGTTCACTGCTTCACGATACGATCGCGAGACGATGGAAGGCGCGACCGACGAAGGCTCGTACCTGAACTGTCCGATGAACCGCGAGGAATACGAAGCGTTCATCGCTGCGCTTACGAGCGCCGATCAATTCCACGGACATGAGTTCGACGAGGTGCCGTACTTCGAGGGATGCATGCCGGTTGAAGTCGCGGCGAAGCGCGGCGCTGACACTCTTCGCTTCGGCCCGCTCAAGCCGGTTGGCCTCATCGATCCGCGCACCGGCCGACGCCCCTGGGCAGTGATTCAGCTCCGGCGTGAAGACAAGCACGGACGAATGTGGAACGTCGTCGGATTCCAGACTCGGCTCCGCATTCCGGAGCAGCAGCGCGTGCTGAGAATGATTCCCGGTCTCGCCCACGCGGAATTCCTTCGATACGGATCGATTCATCGAAACTCGTATCTCAATTCACCAGCCGCGCTCACATCGCATCTCTCCGCACGCGACGATGCATCACTTCTTTTCGCCGGCCAGATAACGGGCGTCGAAGGGTACACCGAGAGCTCGGCGACCGGTTTGCTCGCAGGAATAAACCTGTCGCGCATTCTCTCGGGCAACGACGCCGAGCTGCCACCGCCGGTGACGATGACGGGAGCGCTGTACCGATACCTGCGCGAGGCCGATCCGAAACACTTCCAGCCGATGAACGCCAACTTCGGCCTCGTTGACGACCTGCCCGAGACAATCCGCGACAAAAAACGAAAACGCGAGATGTTCGCTGACCGCGCTCTGCGCTCGATGTCGGAATGGATCGAGCAGCACTCACTGACTGCGCTCGCGACAGCGCGCTAGCCGCGCCGTGCCGATTACGTCACCGGAAGTAGACGAATTCCTTCTCCACATGGAGAAGGAGCGCGACGTATCTCCAAACACGCTCACCGCGTACCGGCGCGATCTCGATGAGCTGCTCGAGTATCTCGCGTCGTATTACGGCGATCGCGCGTGGACGTGGCAGGGCATTGACCGCCTCGCCATCCGCGGATTTCTCGCATGGCTGACGCGACGCAAGTTGAGCAAGCGAACGATCGCTCGTGCCCTTTCCGCAGTCCGCAGTTTCTTTTCATGGCTTCATCGCAACGAAGTTGTCGAGGCGAATCCGGCGCGCGGAGTGAGCAGCCCCAAACTCGAGAAGTATCTGCCCGGCTACCTCGATCGCGCGCAGATAGAGCTCCTCTTTCAGACGGCAGAGCTGAAATCGCAGGAAGGAAAGTTCACTGACGTTCGCAACAATGCGATCGTCGAGCTGTTTTACTCGACGGGCATGCGTCTGTCCGAGCTCCGCGGCATCAATCGCGGAGATCTCGACCTGCTGTCGCAACAGGTGAAGGTGCGAGGCAAGGGAAGAAAGGAGCGCATCATCCCGGTTGGCGATCATGCCCAGCTCGCGCTCAGGAATTACGAGTCGAAGCGCGACGAGCTGATTAGAACCGGACCCCCCGGCGCCGACCGCCTCGCGTTTTTCCTGAGCAGTCGCGGAAAACGAATTTCCGTCCGCGCGATTCAAAGCGCCGTCACCGGCTTTCTCGATCGGATCGACGAGGATGCCGGACTTTCTACTCACTCGCTGCGCCACACCTTCGCCACGCATCTGCTCGACGCCGGTGCCGACCTCCGCGCCGTGCAGGAGCTCCTCGGCCACGCGTCGATCTCGACGACGCAGATCTACACCCACACGAGCGTCGAGCGGCTGAAGGAGGTTTACCGAAAGTCACACCCGCGGGCGTGAGATCCTTCTCCCGGGATTCCGCGTATTAAGCCATGTTATCCGCTGGAGGATTCATGGATAGACCGAGAAACAGCGTCAGCGTCATCGTCCGAGTCACACACTGGGTAAATGCAGTCGCGCTCACGATCATGATCGGCAGCGGGCTCCGGATCTTCAACGCCTACCCGCGTTTCTCGCGAAAGGGTGCAACGTTCTGCTGCTATCCGTTCGAGGGGAAGCCGATTCCGCCGAAATTCACGTTTGGCGGCTGGCTTGGGGGTGCCCGTCATTGGCATTTTGCGATGATGTGGATTCTGGTAGTCAACGGCCTCGTCTACCTGGGCTACATCTACCTGCACGGTGAGTGGCGCAACATCGTACCGATGCGCGGATTCTTCCGTAATGCCTGGGAGATGGTGCGGTTCTATCTCTTCATACGAAAGGATCATCCTATCCAGAGCGGATACAACGCTCTTCAGCGCGGCACCTACTTCATTCTTCCATGGGTTGGGGCGCTTGCAGTACTGAGCGGGATCGCCATCTGGAAGCCGGTGCAGCTCGCCATTCTTACCGATCTCATGGGTGGCTATGTGTGGGCCCGGTACTGGCATTTCGTTTCCATGGCGCTGCTGGTTGCGCTGAGCGCTGTCCATATCTTCATGGTGTTCGCCACCGATCCTTACTCGCTTCGCTCGATGATTACCGGTGGGTATAACGAGGCGAACTCGCCCGAAGCGCGTAACGCAAGACCCTTCTATCACCTGCTTCCGAATCGTTTTCGCAGAAAGCCGGCATCATTGGAGGCAAAAGGCCAATGACGATCGATCGTCGAAAGTTCCTTACGATCACGGGCTCGTCTATCTCGGCAGCGATTCTCGCCGGTTGCGATTCGCGCGGGCCGCGGAGTGCTGATCGTCTGCTCAATTACGCTGAGCGTAAAAATGAATCTCTGGAGCGGGTGCTATATAGGCACACGTCAATGGATGCAACGATTTCCGGGACTAAACTCGCTGGCTCAGCGCTCCCAAGCTATTTCATCTCGAAAACAGTTCCGGTGTGGAACCCCGCTCGAATGGGTCCATGGACTCTCGAAATCGGCGGAATGGTTGACCGGCCCTTCAAGCTCACCCTTGACCAGCTCGTCGCGCTGCCGCGCATATCGGAACGCGTAAATCACTACTGCGTCGAGGGATGGACGGCCGTCGAGCAATGGACCGGTGTGAGAGTGAGCGAGTTGGCCGCCATGGCAGGAGTACACAAGGGCGCCGAGTACGTGGACTTCCTGTCGTTCGATGACGGGTTCCACGAGAGCTGGGATCTCGCCAGTGCGATGCACAAGGAAACCGTCGTCGCCTATGGGCTCGATGGCAAGATGCTCGCCCCCGCCCACGGCGCGCCGGCTCGTCTATACTCGCCGATCAAGCTCGGCTACAAGAACACGAAGTACCTGACGAAGATACTGTTCCTGCCGCACCGGACCGGGGGTTACTGGAGCGACGAGGGATACGAATGGTACGGAGGGGTTTGAACATCTGAGTTCCGGGAGTGTACTTGCTCCCGGAACGGCTCATCGTGGGCCGTCTTCTATTCTTCGGTCGAGGGCGGTCAATTGAGTGAAGAGATGCAGTTGTTGGGTCTACTCCAGCAAGATATAGCCGCGCGTCTACGCCCTGTTTGTGGGGGAATGACTGAGCCCGAGTTCGAGAGGCTCGTCCGCGAGATAGCTGCGGTAAAATTGAAGTACGGGTACGAGGCAGAGTTTTCGGCGAGCTTCCGGCAGCGGCTGTCGTCAGCCAGGGACGACAGTCCGGCGCAAAGCAGGACGGGTACGGCGAGCTAGCGAATCCGCAACTTCCGCTCGTCCTTTTTCGGCGCGTCGGATGGGACTTCTATCTCTTCGGTTCGCCTCGACGCGCCTCGAAAGAACAGCATTTCCTTGAGGAATGCGCGGTTCATGATCACGCCGACAATCAACAGTGCGACGCCGGCGAGCACGGCGACAGTTCCCCACCGCCAACCCTCGCTCCCGATGAGCGCCGCGCCGAGGCACGCGGTGCCGAGCGCGACGAACCACTCCCCCACGGTATTCAGCTCCGCACGCTGACGCCGCCGCCGTTCCTTGAACGGCCGCGCCTGCTCCGGACTCACCGCATCGTAGATGATGCCGGCCGCGATCAGGCATACAAGCACTCCCAGCACAATCGGGTACTGCTCCAGCCTCATCGCACCGCCTCTGTTAGTTTTGAGACATGAAACGCTACCTGCCTCGCGTCCGCTCCACGACCATCCTGGCCGTCCGCCGCGACGGCAAAGTCGCACTCGGCGGCGATGGCCAGGTCACCGTCGGCGAGACCGTCATGAAGTCCAACGCCATGAAGGTACGCACCCTTCGTGGTGGCAAATTGCTGGCCGGATTTGCGGGCGCCGCCGCCGATGCGTTTACGCTGTTCGAGAAGTTCGAGGAAAAACTGGAACGGCATCCAGGAAACTTGTCGCGAGCGGCAGTCGAGCTCGCCAAGGATTGGCGCAGCGATCGCGTCCTCCGGCGTCTCGAAGCGCTTCTCGCGGTGACCGACACCGAGCGCGGCTTTATCATCTCTGGCACAGGCGACATCATCGAGCCGGACGATGGAATCCTCGCGATCGGATCGGGCGGATCCTACGCTCTTGCCGCGGCTCGTGCACTCGTCGCCAACACCGACCTTGCACCAAAAGAAATAGTTCAGCGAGGCCTCGCCATCGCCGGCGACATCTGCATCTACACCAACTCCAATATCACGGTACTGGAACCGACAGTTTGACATCTCCACGAACACAGAACGCGCTTGCACGTCTCGCCGATCTGACACCGCGCAACATCGTCGCCGAGCTGGACCGCTACATCGTCGGGCAGGCTGACGCAAAGAAATCAGTCGCCATCGCACTCCGTAATCGCTGGAGACGACAGCGAGCACCCGAGTCGATTCGCGAGGAGATCTCGCCCAACAACATCATTCTCGTCGGGCCGACGGGAGTCGGCAAGACAGAGATCGCCCGTCGGCTCGCGAAACTTTCAGGCGCCCCATTCATCAAGGTCGAAGCGTCGAAGTTCACCGAAGTCGGATACGTCGGCCGTGATGTCGAGTCGATGGTGCGCGATCTCGTCGATAGCGCGATGAACATGGTGCGGAGCGAGCGCGAATCCGAAGTCGAAGACCTCGCGCACGATCGCGTTGACGAGCGCCTTCTCGATCTGCTCCTTCCCGTTCCGGCGGACAAGAAGCAGACCCAGCCGGTAGATCCCACGCCGACTGATTCCCCCATCTTTCTCGTGTCATCGAGCGGCAACGTGTCGCCCGAAATGGACGTTGAGCAGGAGCGGCACAAGCGCACGCGCGAGAAGCTCAAGCAGCTTCTTCTCGACGGCCAGCTCGAGGCGCGCGAGCTCGAGATCGAAGTCGAGCAGAGCTCACCGATGATGTTCGACATGATGGTGCCCCAGGGTGCGCCGGAAGGAATGGGCAACTTCTCCGACATGATTCAGGAGATGATGCCGAAGCGCACGAAAAAGCGGACGGTCAAAGTCTCCGAAGCTCGCCGGATTCTTCTGGAGCAGGAGCTCGACAAGCTCATCGACGAAGAGGACGTGACTGCCGATGCCCTCGAGCGCACCGAGACGATGGGCATCATCTTCCTCGACGAGATCGACAAGATCGCCGGCGAACGCTCGGCCGGTGGTGGGCCCGATGTCTCGCGTGAAGGCGTACAGCGCGACCTGCTGCCGATTGTCGAAGGCTCCAACGTCCAGACGAAGTACGGCATGGTGAAGACCGACCACGTCCTCTTCGTTGCAGCCGGCGCTTTCCACGTATCGAAGCCGAGCGATCTGATTCCGGAGTTGCAGGGACGTTTTCCGATTCGCGTCGAGCTCAAGCCTCTCACCGAGGCGGATTTTGTTCGCATCATGACAGAGCCTGAGAATGCGCTCACGCGTCAGTATTCCGCGCTTGTCGAAGCCGAGGGCGCGAAGCTGACCTTCAACGAGGACGGAATCGCCGAGATTGCCCGGATTGCCGCGCATGTGAATGACAGAATGGAGAACATCGGCGCGCGCCGCCTGCACACCGTGATGACGACGTTGCTCGAGGAGGTTCTCTACGAGCTGCCGGACAGCGGCACGGGCGAAATCGTCGTCGATCGCGCGCTCGTCACCGAGCGTCTCAAGTCAATTGTCGAAGACGAAGACCTGCGTCGGTATATTCTGTAGCCCCGAACCACGACCGCCATGACTTCCGAAACACGTCGCGATTTCCTCGCGATTCCCGACTACTCAAGTCAGCAGCTTCTCAACCTGTTTGACCTGGCCGAGCGGATGCGCCGGGGCGAGTACAGGGAGAAGCCGCTGGCGGGGATGTCGCTCGCGATGATTTTCATGAAGGCGTCGACGCGCACGCGCGTCTCGTTCGAGGTCGGCATGTGGCAGCTTGGCGGCCACGCATTGTTTCTGTCGCCGCGCGACGTGCAGCTTGGCCGCGGTGAGCCGATTGCCGACACAGCGAGAGTGTTGTCGCGGTACGTGAACGGAATCATGATTCGCACGTTTGCGCACGCCGAAGTCGAGGAGCTCGCGAAGTTTGCGAGCGTGCCCGTCATCAACGGTCTCACCGATCTTCTGCACCCATGCCAGATCCTTGCCGACATTCTAACGATTCGCCAGCACCTCGGCTCGATTGACGGCAAGAAGGTTGCGTGGATTGGCGATGGGAACAACATGGCGAACTCGTGGATCAATGCGGCGTTCGTGCTCGGTTTCGATCTCACGCTTGCTTGCCCTGAGGGGTACGATCCTGACGCAGAGATTCTGAAGCGCGCGCAATCAACGGCGAATGTGAGGGTCGTGCGCGATCCGAAGGAAGCGGTGGAGGGTGCCGATGTCGTCAACACCGACGTGTGGGCGTCGATGGGGCAGGAAGAGGAGCAAGCGGTCCGCGAGAAAGCGTTTGCCGGTTACATCGTGGACACCAGCTTGATGAAGTTAGCGCGGCCGAGTGCGATCTTTATGCACTGCCTTCCGGCACATCGTGGTGAGGAGGTTGCCGCTGATGTAATCGACGGGCCACAGAGTGTCGTCTGGGACGAAGCCGAGAATCGACTGCATGTGCAGAAGGCGATTATGGCCAACACGATGGGAGGAGTCGAGCTGTGATCGAAGAGGGAGACGCCGCGCCAGGGTTCGCGCTAGTTGCAGATGACGAAGGCACGGTGACGCTGGAGTCACTGCTCGGAAAGAACGTCGTGTTGTTCTTCTATCCGAAAGACAACACCTCTGGCTGAACGCGGGAAGCGTGCGATTTTCGCGACGCTCTTCCCCGGTTCGGGGAAATGGATGCAGTGGTGATGGGAATCAATCCCGACAGCCTCAAGTCACACCAGAAGTTCAAGCAGAAATACGAGCTTACGTATCCGCTGCTGGTTGACGAGGGTCACAAGGTCGCGGCCGCGTACGGCGTGTGGAACGAAAAATCTATGTACGGGGTGAAGTTCTGGGGGGTTGACCGGACCACGTTCATCATTGGCAGGGATGGCCGCGTCGCGCGTGTGTTTCGCAAGGTCAAGATCCCGGGGCACGTTCAGGAAGTAGCGGAGGCGGTTGCCGCGCTCGGCTGAGCGGGCACGTCTCCTGCACTTCGTGAGTGCATGCCAAACACACAGAAGAAACTCGAAGAGCTCGACGCTCTGATCGACGGAATCGAGACCGCGATGTTCACGACTCGCCGTCACGATGGCCATCTCGTCTCGCGCCCGATGGCGACACAGGAACGCATCAAGGATGCTGACCTGTGGTTCGTCACCGACGCCGACACGCACAAGCTCGACGACGTAGTGGCAGATCCGCACGTCAACTGCTCGTACTACAACATGAAGAGCCGCGAGTGGGTGTCGGTGAGCGGCGTTGCGCGCATCAGCCGCGACAAGAAGAGAATTCACAAGCTTTACCAGCCCGATTGGAAGGCATGGTTCGGCGACGAGGGCGGCAAGAAGGACGGCGGCCCCGACGATCCTCGCCTGACCCTTATTCTGGTCGAAGCGGACTCTGTCGTCTACATGAAAAATGACAAGCCGCGTCCCGTCATTCTCTGGGAAGTTCTGAAGGGAATGGTGACGGGCTCCAAGCCGGATGTCGGCGAAGTGCGCACGATCGGTGGCGGCGAGCTGATGGATCGCACCGACTGAGCGCGTCAGCGAAGCGTGTAGAGATACGTCGCGATGTCGCGTGCCTGGCCATCGGTTACTCCCATATTCGGCATCGCCGTGCCGGGCTCGATCGATTGGGGAACGGTGAGCCACGTGATCAGGCGCTCGGGATCGTTCGGGACTTCGCCGGCAATCATGCGCCTCTCTGCCCAGTGATCGAGCGGGGGACCAACCATCCCATTCGCGTTTCGAATGCCTGGAATCGAATGACACGATCCACAACCGTACGCCATGATCGCGGCCTTTCCTCGGTCGGCATCCGCATTCGCGATCACGTGGTCCGGGTAACTTGGCGGAGCACCGCTGCACGCGGACGAGAGAAGGACGACACCGGCAACAAGGGCGCGCTCATCGCGGCGCATCCATCGGAGGAAAAGCCATGCTGCCGCGGCGACGTACACCAGGCTTGCCGGAATCCACATGGTCATCCCGGCGAGCTGCTGATCCTCGAGCAGCGTCATTCCCCATGCGCGAACGCCGCTCGCATGCGCCGGATACCACGGTGTAGTCGCGAACATGAGAAGCGCACCGAGTACTCCGCTTTGCATCAGCGTGCCAGCCACCATGAGAATGCCGACGCCCTCTTTCGCCCGCGGCCGACCGACGGGCGACGCTACCACCCACCAGAAGAGAAGGGCCGTGCCAAAAAATGATAGATGTTCGAGCGCGTGCAAGGCTGGATTGCGCAACGCTGCCTGATAAGGCGCCGGAAAATGCCAGAACCACAGCGCGATCATGTGCGCCGTGAATACTACTGACGGAGACATCCCGAAGCGGATCGCCGCGCGACCAATCGTTCGTCGATGCCACCAGCGGCCAACAGCTTGCCGACCGGCCGGTGGAAGAGCCATCAACATCGGAAGCACGGGC
>JBBSFT010000075.1:0-12399 GCA_038254845.1 Gemmatimonadales bacterium
AACATCAGGTTTTCGGGGAGTATTCATGAATCCGGTCTTGAAAACTGGCAGAGTTTCTATAAGCCTGCTCGCCTACTGGGATCGTGATTGGGAGGAGACGGCTGTTGCCAGAAGCGGCCGGCGACTGTTCCGCGCCAAAGGCCGGAAATTCCTGCCGAACTGGCTGCCATTTGGAGCCGCCTTCAGTACGGCGCAATGTGGCGAATCCTTAACGCGATCGCGTTTCGGCGAAGCCGGGAGGGCGGGGCGGGTGTGTAGTGGAAGAAGTAGTGGAAGTCTGAGCCGCTTTCGGGTCGGCTTTCGGCCGTTATTTGGTGTGGGCGCTTGTTCGGTTGCCGACGCATGGACGACAAGAGGCGACGGGTGGAGCGATCCGTGAACTGACTACGGATCAGAACGTTGGGGATTCGAGTTCCTCCGGGCGCATTCATTACAGCACGACAACTTACGGCCTCTGCGGGGGCCGTTTTCTTTCCCGGTGTAGTGGGACAGGTATTGGGACTTTGCATCGATTCTGTCATTTGCTCATGCCTGGCGTCCCCCGAGCTTGAGCGTTTCCCGCTCCGCCGCCCTGACGAACGCTTCCAGCTTGAGCGCATGTCACCAATGCCTCTATGTTCGGAGAGTCCGTGAATACTCACCCACCCGTCTGGAAGATGGTAAAGGAAGCGGTCGAGCACTTGGGTGGGACTGCCACCTACGCGCAGATCAAAGCGAATATCCTCGCCACTTACGGTGATGTGAACGACAGCACGATGACGTGTCAGATCATCGTTTGCAGCGTCAACAATCCGTCGAGGATCCACTACCCACCGGTCGCTTCGCTTCGTTGCACCGAGCTCAACCGCGAGGCCCAGTGCCATCGTGAATATTGACGACAGTTGCGCCGCTCGGGTCCACTCCGCAGGCTCGGTTCAAGCCTCGAGCTAATACTTTCGATGCTTGTTCCGCTCGTGCTGAATCAGTGCACCAACCGCTGCGCCAGCGACTGCGTGTCCGCCGAGCACGTGACCCGCTGCAGCGCCGACCGCTGCGCCCGCGAGCTTGCTGTGGTGAGTCGTCACAGGCTGCGCGGTGTTAGTGACCGCAGCGCCAGGAGTAGACGTAGTCGTGACCGGAACGTTGGGGGTCGTCTTCGAATAACCATCTGTCTTTCCGCACGCTGTCAGCGCCAGTGAGCTCGCGGAGAAAAGAATCGCACAAAGCAGCCGCGTTTGTTTTCGCATGTCTGTACCTCTGGATAGGCCAATAGACCGCCGGAGGGCCGACGGACCAAACCAGAAAAGCATGAAACATGCCTCGTGCGCCCTTGCGTCCCGAGTTGCCATTTCAGCCTCTCTCCTCCCTAATTCGAGGTCACTCGGACCACATTCACCCTGAGGCAAAACAATGGCGCGGAGCAAGAAGGGCTTCACTCTTGCTCGGCGATCAAGATGACGACGATGCCGGCTTTTTTCCCGGTTCCGACGTAGTGGTAGGGATAAGCGCTCTGGTCAAGATGATCGGTGCGATTGACAGCGCGTTACCGCCTTGGCGCAACTCGGTCGCGGAGCTCCGCGAGGACGGAGATCGTCTGATTAACATTCCGGTATGCCCGTGAACGCCACTACACACAGCAGCGCACTCAACCGCAAAATCTGATGACCACACCGGACCGAGACAGTTCTTCCGCTGCACCAACGAGAACGGCCCGCGAGCGAAGCTCCCCCATTATCGAGCGAAACATCCGCGCACTCGCGGAACTCATGGCGGACCAGCAGAGGCCGAAATCAGGTGGCGACCGGATCGCGATGGCGATCTCGCGATTTGCCGGCCGCATGAGCTTCGTCTACCTGCACGCGGTCGTCTTCGGCGTGTGGGCAGCCGCAGACATCGGGTTGATTCCGGGAGTTCATGCTCTGGATCCACCGCTGATCGCCCTCAACACGGTGGCCACGATCGAGGCGATTTTTCTTGCGACCTTTGTTCTCATGGCCCAGAACCGCATGAGCGCCACCGAGGATACGCGAAATCATCTCGATGTTCAGGTTAGCCTGCTCGTGGAACAGGAGACGACGCAGATCCTCAGGCTCGTCGCAAGAATGAGCGAGAAAATGGGAATTCAGGAGGCCGCGGATCCCGAGATCAAGCAGCTTCTTCGCAAGATAGAGGCGCAGGAAATGATCGAGCAGATCGAGGAGGAAATCGACGCCTCTGACATGCGGCGGCCGTAGAAGACGTAAACCGATGACTCGCCGAACATTACAGGAACATTGCTTTCCTCACTCTGGCTGAAACGTCTCTTAAATTCGCAGATCCTGCTATGAACTCAACCCAGAGGGATACACGATGAAATACAAGGCACTTCTCGGCGCGCTCGCGTTGACGCTCGGACTCGCGACCGTAACGCACGCGCAGACGCCGGCCTCGAAGGAAACCACGAAGAAGGCGACCGCAACAGCAACCACCACGAAGAGGAAGCATCACCGCAAGCATCACAAGTCGTCGACGACTGCAAAGACGTCAACTACCGATGCAACGGTAATGGCCAAGAAAGACACGGCAAAGAAGCACTAGCTGAAGATCCGCACTGCCAAAGGAATCATTCCTTCGGCAGTGTTTTTCAGGCCAGCAGCGCATGAAGCAGGTCATCAACTCCGTACGGTTTCCCGTGCGGAGTTTTTTTGTTTCTCGCACGCCCGATTTTGGGCAGCATCACCGATTGACGGCCGCCTGATTCGTTCCCGCCTGCTCCGCCGGAAGGTGGTGACGACGTGAACCATCCCACTACTCCGTTGCCGGTGAAATCGAATCGATCACCGTCAGTTCCCCGCCGACCACGGAATCGAAAAGCCCACCAGCCTCCGCCCATCATCCGTCGGCTCGACCATTGCCTTCAACAGCAATCGGTCGACTCGGTTGTTCGGATGATTGTGCGAGTAGCGGACAGTTTTTATCCCGCTGAACGTCCCGATCGCCGCGCCAAGCGCGACATCGCTCGCCCAATGCTTGTTGTGATACATGCGCGCCAGACCAACCATCGTCGCGCTACCGTACATCACGGGCCCGGCAACCCACGTGTACTGCGGCCACACGCGATGCACCTCGCTCGTGAACGCGGACGCCGCGGCGAATGCGGCGGTCGTATGACCCGAGGGAAATGACTGTCGGTCGGCCGACCCGAATCCCTTGCCGAATTTGAAATCGCGCGGGTCGGTTCCATTCGACACCAGGGGCCGGGAACGGCCGAGGACACCCTTGAGAACGGCTGTTAAGCCGGAGCCCAGGACGATCGCTTCAGTACCATGCAGACCGAGATCCTCGAGCGAGCGATGATTTGTACCTCGGCCGATGAGGTACATCGCAGATCCTACGACGATCGATCCAGGATCGGCGATGACCTCGAAGCCGGTTGCCACGTCGCCGATGAATCGGTTTTCTCCCGATGATGGACTCCGAAGTCGCTTCGCCGCAGCCTTGTCAAGGGGAAACATCGCGATCGTGAGACCCACAAAGCCCAGGGAGAGAAGCGCGTCATCGCGGGTGAAGAGAGGCTTCGCCGCCTTGCGAGCGCTATCCGATACTTGCTGAGCCTGACCGCTCAGGTTACTGCCACAAAGTGCACCCATTGCCAGCAATGCGTAAATCCATCGCGTTCCGGGTCCTGCTCTCATTTCTCTCGCCTCGGGGGAAAAAAACAAAAGCTACTACACCCCGAAGCGGGGCGTCAGGAGATTCCCTGCTCCTTGAGCCAGGTTGTGAGCGCTTGATTGATTTCGGTATCAACCTGCCCGGGGACTTCGGGCATCACGGGCCAGCGCTTCCCCGCCCGCATCAGGTACCACATGGGACCTGACTCCTCTTCGCCGCGCTTGATGTTCGCCGGACGCGCCTCGTAGGTCACAAAATGAAACTCTCGATGTCCAAGGGACAAACGGCGCTGCTGGTTCTTGTATGCACTCACGGCAGGAGCTCGTCGAAGAAGGGGCGAATCCGGTCCCGAAACGCAGGACCGAAGAGTTTAAGGAAGGATCGTCTCGCCCTAAATCTAACTCACGCACCAAACGACGCCGATCTGCGCGGCATGCGCTTCGTCCTATCTGTCCGGTCGAACGTTGCGATTCACACGCGGCATCTGCCCTGTTCTCGTTTCCGACTTGATCGTATTGTCGGCGATCTTCTCAATCAGGCGGTCGAAATCGTCCTTCGGCAACTCACTGCAAACACATTCGAGGCGGTTCCTGATTTCGCTCTCCAGTTTCAAGCGACGCTCTGCTCTCTCTCCCACTGACACACTCCGGTCTGGATCGACGATAGTGCACTAATGGGGCCGGGAGTGTCTCTCCACAGTGTCCAGTTCCGCAGCTCGCGTGGCGTAGCACGCGGGAATACAGGCGCGTGTTATCCACCGCGTCACGTAATCGTCGAAGATGTCAGGCAGATAATCGGCAGGCGTCCGATAGTCTGCGCGCACGCCGAGTACATCGGCAGCAGCCGCACCGTCGAGCTCCGACATCCAGCGGCCACTGAATGGCGAGCAATCGGGAAGCAAACTTTCACGCTCGAGCTCCGGCCTGGGCACCCGAACAATCTCGAGCGGTCTACCCACGACTTCGGCTAGCAGGCGGAGATAATCGGCGAGACTCATCGAGTCGGGCTGGGAGACGTTGACGGCTTGTCCGATCCCTGACTCCGATTCACAAAGAGCGGTGATGGTGCGAGCGACGTCGCCTGCATACACATGGCGGAGCGGAAGCGCTTCCTCATCAGGAACGAGAATTGGATTGCCATCCATGATTCTCGCGATGTAACCCTGAATACGACCATAGTGATCGCGCTCGGACGCCACCATCGGCAGCCTCAGCGTCGTAACCGGAAAGCGCTCGCCCCGCCACGCATCGCTGAAGACTGCCTCGGCATCGCGTTTGTCGGCGCCGTATTTCCATTCACCGTAATCGGCACTCGAGAAATCCGGCGCGCTCATGACTGGGCCGGCGTAGTCGCTTTCGCGAAACGGCCTGGCGATGCCTTCGCGAACGAGATAGACCTGGCCCGAGCTGATGAACACATAGCGGTTCACTCGACCACTGAAAACCGCGACCGCCTCTCTCGCATCGGCGCCCGTGTACGTCGTCATGTCGAGCACCATGTCAAAACGGCGATTACCGACGCCGGTTCGAAGAGACACCGGATCGCCACGCGTCGCCCGGATTCGCTCGACGTCTCCAGGCAGTTCATCGGCAGTGAGTCCGCGATTCAGAACCGAAACCGAATGCCCGGTCTCGAGTAATTGAAGCGCAGTGATGTGCCCGAGGTTTCTTGTGCCGCCGATGATGAGAGTGTCGGCCATTGGCTCAGCAGGGATTGATGATGATGGACGATCGATAAGAACCGCCGTGTATCACATCGCAACGTATGACATTGGATAACGAAAATGAAACGCCTATGATCGAAGCAATCCTGCGGTGCGCCTGGCATCGCGCGGGTCCACTTCCCGAAATTTTCGGCAGCCGGCATGTTAATGGTGTCAATTTGATCCACCCAAACCAGTGAGTCTGAGATGAAGATGCGATGTCTGACGTTTTCCGCGTTAATGATTGGTGTCCTTGCTGCGTGCAGCGGCGGTGGCGCCAATGGCGTGACCGGACCCGGCTCGGGAAGCGGATCGGGTAGCGGCAGTGGCAGCGGTGCGTGCGCCGACGGTTCTGTGTGCGTATTGTCCGCGTCGTTCAGCCCGGCGGACGTGACGATTGCGAAGAACGCATCCGTCACCTGGGTTGCAAAGACCGGCGTGCTTCACAACATCGTGTTCGATTCGCCCGTGTCACCTGGTGTGACCGATATCGGAAACTTCTCCGATGGCAGCGTGTCGCGCTCGTTCACGGCGATCGGCACGTTCCCGTATCACTGCACCATTCACGCGAGCATGAAGGGAACGATCAAGGTTCAATAATGCTCAGCCAGACGCAAACGACCCGGCGGCGCCAATTCGCCGTCGGGTCCTTGAAAGCGGTATCTTCGGCGCCCCTATCCAGTCGACTGCATTTTCCTCCGGCTTTGTCAGGAATTCTGCACTTGCGATTCGCCGGCACCTGGTGGCCGCGTCACGGGTTCAAACGGCAACCAGACTGAAAACGTAGTTCCCTTTCCGGCTTCGCTTTCGACCGTGATTTCTCCGCCCATGCCACGCGCGAGATTCCTGGAGATGGCGAGCCCCAGCCCGGCTCCCTCAGCCGGTTTGCTGAGTGCGCGATCGATCTGGACGAATGGCTCGAAGATCTGCGCGAACATTTCCTTCTCAATGCCGACTCCGGAATCTTCAACGTCTATCCGGACCCCGTTGGAATCCGGCACGCACGCAACCTTCACGGTGCCACCGGCCGGCGTGAACTTGATCGCGTTGCCAAGAAGGTTCAGCAGGATCTGCCGCAATTTCTCCGGATCGGCAGAGATCGTCAGGTCAGGACTACAAGCTGCGCGTGCGTAGCTCAATCCGACGCTCTCGAGCTGCGGAGCGAGCATGGTGTCCGCCTCTGCTATCGCAGCTTCAACCGACAGTTTTTCGATTCTGTACTCGACAGTTCCGGCGTCGAGCTTGGCGTAGTTGAGGACGGCATTGATCAGGCCAAGCAGGTGAAGCTCGCTTGATTTGATTCGATCGAGATCGGCGGCCTGCTCTGTTGTAAGCGGACCACGGATGCCGAGTTGCAGGAGCTGGACGTACCCTCCGATGGCGTTGAGCGGTGTGCGGAGCTCGTGACTCATCGTCGCCAGAAATTCTGATTTCGCCCGATTCGCCGTCTCGGCTTCTGCGGTCTTCAGCTCCATATCCCGGGACGCAGCCAGCAATTCTTCGGTTTGCGCTTCGAGCTCTTCTGCCAGGGCCTGGGCTTCTTCGGATTGCTGTTCAAGCTCGATTTTTTGTTCTTCGAGAGTCCGGTTCGCCTCGATGGCCCCGCGATAGAGATTGGCATTGTGTATTGCCAGTCCTGCGCGACGTCCCAGATCCTCGATCAACGGAAGGTCGGATTCCTGAAACTTACGGGTCGATTCGGCCTGAACGAGTGTGAGCGTGCCATACGTTTTGCCATGTGCCAGCAGCGGAACAATGGCATAGGACCTGAGCCCGAGGGAAAGGAGCAGGTCGAGGTGTTCCTCGTCCTCAGCCACTGATTCCAGAAGATCCGGCGGGATTTCTTCGACGAACTCGCTTTTTCCAGTCCGCAGCACGGCTGGAACTCCGATAGGCGAATCGGATCTGGGCGGGTAGCGTCTGTCGAGATCTGCGACGAGCTGGATCAGGGCTGGATCAGAGTGGGCGACGGCCAGGCGCTCAATCGTTCCCTCTTCGGTCAGGATATCGACCGCGCACCAGTCCGCGAGATGCGGCACAGCGAGGTGCGTCAACGCTCGCAACGTCTCTTCGTAGTCGAGTGAGGAGTCAGCGAGTGTCGGCCCTACGCGAGCGAGAAACTCGAGAATGTCGTCCGATTTTTTTCGCGCCCGCGCATCGCGCATTATCCCAGTGAAATAACGCCGGCCGTCCTCCTCGAATTCGCCGAATGAGATATCGACGGGAATCTCACACCCCTCGCGATCGAGAGCGGGGAGTTGAATCGAAGTCCAGTCGAGGTGACGGTTTCCAGTGTCGAGGTATCGCCTGAGCCCCGCGGTGTGCTGCGCGCGAAACCTCTCTGGCATTATCCGCGTGAGTGGCTGCCCGATCAGCGCTTCGTTCGGGTGGCCGAGGATGCGCTCGACCGCCGGATTGACGGCGAGGATGAGCCCATTTTGATCCATGATCACAACCATATCCGGGGTTGTCTCGATGACGCTTAGATAGCTGAGATTCGCGCTTGGCAGGGGTGACACGGATTGGACTCCCGTTGTCGGTGCAGAGGAAGTTGTCAGTCGGATGCAAATATCGTTCGCAGATCGCCTGGTGGGTGGTATGCGTCAGAAACAGGATACCCGCATCAGCGGAGGGCCGATGCGGGTCAATAAATTGGTTGGCCATCGTGGATAAAGAAGAGAGGACGGCCATCGCGTACTGGCCCTCTCTTCGGCCAATGTGACTTCCGTTTTCTTAAGGCGTGGATCCTCGCAAGCGTGGGCCCAGGTGCCCGTCGGTCATACCACGAGCTCTTTCAAATTGAGGTCCCGATCGCGAATGCCCTCTGTCACGCTCTGTTGGCTCAACCGCCCTTGATGTATGTGGCGCCATTCAACACCTCGCCGCGGCCGGGGCAGGCTTCACTGATCCTGATGAAGCGAAGGGAGTTGTCAGTGAGCGTCCAAGTGTAGACCCCGATGCCGTTGCAGGCGGTGGACTGCGAGAATTCAATTTGATTGCCAAGAACCCCTGCCGCCCCGTACGCCTGATTTTGCCCACGCGTAATGGTGTAGTTTCGCGCCTCGAGAATAAGCGTCACGGGCCGATCCTCGCCAGCGAGGGTCATCTGCCATGATCCGAGGAGGGGGGCTGGGACGGCCACGGGTGGTGAAGTGGCAGGCGGCGCAATGGGTGGCGGTGCGGTGGAAGGCAGGCCACTGCTCCCTCCGCAGCCGGCCAGAACGAAGCCGAGAAGACACAGGCTTGCCAGCGGGTACCGCGGCGCCTTTGACAACCTCGCAAGCTCAACCACAGCTCACCCGGGGGTTCAGCTGCGTATAAATCCCATTCGGATTATGCGTCCAGATCCACACGAACAGCGCATAATTCGGGAACGGTGCCCCGAACGGCGCTACACGCCGATCCAGAAAGTGTTGATCGCCAAGCACCGGTGCGGTGCTGTTGTTCGCATCCCACGCTCGCGACACAATGACGTATTCGACACCGGCGAGTCGCAACTTTCCGTGTGGCAGCTCCTCATACAAGAGGTGCTCCGGCTGCGCAGGATCAAGGATACCGTCCACGAGCGCGGGCTTCACGTAGTGAACTCCTTCGGCTGGAATGCATGACGAAATCCTGATATATCCATCAGCAATCGCTGCTTCCACGTGATGATACTTCGCCGTCGAAGCGCGAATGGTTGCCAAAGTGGAACCGTGAGTCGCGACCGCTGAAAGTCGCAGATCAGTGTTTTGCGCTGAGGGGGATAGCGGGTCTGGTGATCCGTCTCCGCAAGCAATAATGGTTGCGCCAGTCAGGACAGCAGCGAGCTTCGTAAACTTTCTTACCATGTTTCCTCCGGTGTGGACGCACGTTTCGTATGTTTCTCTCTACCTAACATCGCGAGATCCCTTCGCGAAACGGCTCATCATCCGGGCGCATCAGTGACGTCATGGCAGTCATCCAACATCACCGGGCTTCTTCGCCGCTGGGCTGATGGCGACGCTGAGGCCATGGATCAGATAGTGCCAATCGTCTACGAGCGGCTTGGCCAACTCGCTCGGCAGCAGGTTCGTGCCGATCCCGACTCGTCGTTGAACACCACCGAGCTGGTCCACGAAGCGTACCTCAAGCTCGTGGATTCCCCCGCCGCCGGCCTGAAGGACCGCGGTCACTTTTTCGCGCTCGCGTCGCGCGTCATGCGCCATCTGCTGGTAGACCACGCCCGTGCCCGAAAAACCTCCAAGCGCGGGAGTGGGCAGATTCCCGTCCCGATCGAGCTTGACCTGCCGATCACCGACGACAAACTCGAGATCCTCGCGGAGCTGGACGACGCGTTGAAGCGGCTGGAGGCTCTCGACGAACGCCAGGCCCGAATTCTGGAACAACGGTACTTCGGTGGCCTGTCACTCGAAGAGACAGCGGAGGCGCTCGGAGTTTCCCTGGCGACGGTCAAGCGCGAGCTGCGATCCGCGCGGGCATGGCTGGCCGCCGATTTACGCGGCGCACCTGCGCTATAGGTGGAACCCGAGCGCTGGCAGGCGGTCCGCGGAGCATTCGACGAGCTGGTGGAGCTTGACTCGACCGAGCAGGCCGCACGGCTCGCCGTGCTCGGTAGCACGCACCCGGAGCTGGGCGCGTCGGTCTCAGCGCTTCTGGACGCTGATCGCGTAGCCAACGATCAGCTCGAATCACTCGAGTCCGCCTTGCTTGTCTGCCCGAAACAACCGGCCTCCCAATCTGCGCGTGACCCGTTTCTGTTGATTGGAAAGATGATGGGTCATTTCCGGATTCTCGAACCGCTCGAGTCAGGCGGAATGGGTGCGGTTTACAAGGCAGAAGATACCCGCCTGAACAGAATTGTCGCCGTCAAAGTTCCACTTCCAGGCCAGCAGCTTGACGATTCGTCCAGACGACGGTTCCTTCGCGAAGCACGTTCGGTTGCTGCGCTCGATCATCCATCTCTCTGCAGCATCCACGAGATCGGCGAGAGTGACGGCTACCCCTTCCTCGCAATGCCGCTTTATCCGGGAGAAACTCTGCGAGCGCGGCTGGGCCGCGAGGGGCCGTTGCCAATTGACGATGCGCTGGATATAGCTCGTCAGATCGCTGAAGGTCTCGCTGCGGCGCACGACGCGGGGATCGTGCATCGGGACGTCAAGCCCGGGAACGTGATGTTGCTCCCCCACGGGACGGTAAAGCTTCTCGATTTTGGCATCGCAAAAAGTGAGGACGTAACCCTCACCTTGTCTCGTGCGAACCTTGGCACGGTGTCCTACATGTCGCCCGAGCAGGTGAGCGAACAGCGAGTGGACACCCGTGCCGATCTGTGGGCACTGGGCGCTCTGCTCTATGAGTCAACCACTGGTCACCGGCCTTTCAAGGGTGAACGGGCTGTTGCAATTGCGCAGGCGATTCTTCATGAGGAGCCCGCTCGCCCGTCAACGCTGCGGCACGAGATTCCGCCTGCGCTCGAAGGGCTCCTTTTTACGCTTTTGCGGAAAAATCCAGCACATCGTCCGGCGACAGCGCGACAGGTCGCCGCAGAATTGTTGTCGATTCGGAGCGGTGGCTCCTCTGGACCCGCCTCTGCGTTGCGGCATCGCTGGGTGGGTCTGACCGGCTGGCGCAGGCCCCGCTGGTTACGCCGGGGAATCTCTCTTGTCGTCGTCGCGACGCTGGTCGCTGCCGCTCTCTTTGCAAAACGCACGCTGCGCGAGCCGGCCGCGACGACGATCGATGCCGGATCAATCGCGGTGCTTCCCTTCTCAAATTTGTCAGCGGATCGGGAGCAGGAATATCTCAGCGACGGCATCACGGACGAGCTCACCACGTATCTGGCCAAGGTGTCGGGTTTACGGGTTGCAGCCAGAACTTCTGCCTTTCAGTTCAAGGGGCGGAATCCCGACGTACGACGGGTTGGAAAGGCGCTTGGCGTAGGCAGTGTGCTGCAGGGGACCGTGCAGAAAAACGGAAGCCGGCTCCGCGTCACAGCCCAGCTGACGGATGCCGCGAATGGTTACACCGTCTGGGCTGAAACGTACGATCGCGAGATCAGCGACATCTTCACCATGCAGGATGAGATCAGCCGTCGAATTGTAACAGCGCTGCGTGTCCGGCTTGACCGTCCGGTTCCCGCTCGACTCCCGTCGACCAGCAGCGCGGAAGCGCATGATCTCTATCTCAAAGGCCGCTATTTCTGGAACCAGCGTTCTGAACCGGCCCTCATCCGCGCGAAGAGCTACTTCGCCCAGGCTGTTTCCGTCGATTCAGGCTACGCAGATGCGTATTCGGGACTCGCCGATATCGAGATCGCGCCGCGTCCGGGACGACCCGCAGAGCGCTTCGAACGCGCAAAGGCGGCAGCGTCCCGAGCGGTCGCCCTCGACCCGACACTGCCGGAGGCGCATCTGTCGATGGGCTGGATTTCGATGTGGTACGATCGCCGCTGGGCAGATGCCGAAACGCATTTTCTTCGGGCGATCGAGCTGAACCCAAGGCTTCCGTGGGCAATTGCCTGGTACGCGGCGTACCTCGCGGCTGTCGGCAGGCTCGAAGAGTCTATCCCACTGATCGAGCGCGCCCAGCGTCTCGATCCCCTCAACTACGTGCACGCGACTTACCTTGGAATGCACTACCTCTGGCTCCGGCAGCCCGATGCAGCAGCCGCTCAGTTCCGAAAGTCGCTGGAGCTCCAACCCAACTTTTACATGGCCCACTGGGGGCTCGCACGTGTTTATCTTGACAAGGGGCGCTATACCGAGGCACTTGCCGAGCTTCAGTACGAAGGTGGGGATTTTACAGGTTTGCATCGGCCAGGGCTTCTCGGGTACGCACACGGAAAGGCCGGAGACGTTGCCGCGGCGCGCAAGGTTCTCAATGAGCTGAAAACCAGCGCGAGCCAGGGTGTGTACGTCCCGCCGGTAGACGTTGCGATAATTCATATCTCCCTTGGCGAAAACAAGCAGGCACTTGACGCGCTCGAGCGCATCGTCGGTGATCGCGGCGCGCGAATTTTCATCGTCGATCCGATTTTCGATCCGTTGCGCGCTGAACCACGGTTTATGGATATCGTGAGACGACTCGGC
>JBBSFT010000076.1:0-12209 GCA_038254845.1 Gemmatimonadales bacterium
GGATGGGCTGCCAAGCGTGCGCCAGCTTCTCAAGGTTCACCACTACTGGCGTCTCAAGGGAATCTTCTGTGATCTCGTCATCCTGAACGAGCATGCACCGACGTATCTGCAGGAGTTGAACGACGAGCTGTTGTCGATTGTGATGGCATCGAGTGAATCCGGACTTCTCGATCGGCCGGGCGGTGTCTTTATCCGGCGAACCGATGTGCTCGAGCCCGAGGAGATAAAGCTTCTACACGCGATTGCTCGCATTCAGGTGGATTGTGATGGGCTCGGGCTGGGCAACTTTCTCGAGTTTCCTAACGTTGAAGACCAGGATTTCACGACGGGACAAATCCCGCCGGTTCATGCCGCGGTCGAAGACGCCGCGGTCGAGGCGATTGCGATCGCTCCGGTAACGGATCTGGAAAAAGAAAAACCGGATGCAACGGGTGGAGAAATCCAGCAGGCTGCGCGCACCGAGGCAATGACCGAAGCGTTTGAGGCTCCAGTCGATCGCGAGCTCGCGCACTTCAATGGAATGGGCGGATTCAACTCCGACCATGAGTATGAGATACACCTCACTGGGGATATGCTGCCGCCAGCGCCGTGGGTAAACGTGATCGGGAACCCGGCTGCCGGCTTTATCGTGAGCGAGGCGGGGACCGGCGTCTGCTGGGCCGAGAACAGCTATTTCTACCGCATTACGCCGTGGCAGAACGATCCCGTCAAGGATCCCGCCGGCGAATGCATCTACATTCGCGACGATGACAGCGGCGAGTTCTGGAGCCCGACTCCTGAACCAGTTCGCGAAGCCACCCCATACACTGTACGGCATGGCGCGGGCTACTCCATCTTCGATCACACGCACGACCGTGTCGAAACGCGGCTGCGAATGGGAATGCCGGAGCGTGATCCGGTAAAGATTCAGGTCCTGTCGATCACCAATCGCGGCACAGCACCGCGCAAGCTCACGGTGACCAGTTATGCGGAATGGGTGCTCGGTGTGGATCGCGAAAAATCGCAGGCACATATCCGCACCGAGATGACCCGTGACGGACAGTCGATGCTCGCGCGCAACTATTTCGATCCGGAGTTCGCGGCGTTGGTCGCGTTCTCGTCGATGAGCGAGCGTGTGACGAGCGTGACGGCCGGCCGGCGTGAGTTCATCGGCCGCAATGGAGTATTGTCGGCTCCCGCTGCCATGCGGCGGGAGATTCTAAGTGGCGATGTCGGTGACACAATCGATCCGTGTGCTGCTCTTCAGTCGCGAATCGTACTGGCTCCCGGAGAAACACGGGAGATCGCGTTTCTTCTGGGAGCCGCAACCGGGGATGAGGCAGTCGCCGGACTGATCGAGAGATATCGGTCGCCCGCCACAGCAAATGCGGCGATCGACCATGCCGCCCGCATCTGGAGAAGCCGGCTCGGCACGATCGCGGTGAAGACGCCGGAGCCCACATTCGACCTGATCGTGAATCAGTGGGCGTTGTATCAGGCGCTATCGTGCCGCATGTGGGCGCGGTCGGCGCTGTACCAGTCGAGCGGTGCGTACGGATTCAGGGATCAGCTACAGGACGTGATGGCGTTCATGTATGCCGAGCCACAGATCGCGCGCGCGCACATCCTCAGGTCGGCGGCCAGACAGTTCGAGGAGGGCGACGTTCAACACTGGTGGCATCCCCAGAGCGGGCGCGGTGTGCGAACAAGATTCTCGGATGATCTCGTGTGGCTCCCGTACGTCGTCGATCACTACCTGAGTCTGTCGGGCGACACGTCGATCCTCGATGAGAAGATTCCGTATCTGAAGATGCGAACGCTCAACGCGGATGAGACAGAGCTTTACGATCTTCCGCTTGTCTCGGACAAGATCGAGGCGCTCTACGATCATTGCACCCGCGCGTTGCGAAAAGCTTCCACCAGGGGAGAGCACGGTCTGCCGCTGATGGGTGTCGGCGACTGGAATGACGGCATGAATCGCGTTGGGATCCAGGGAAAGGGCGAGAGCGTGTGGCTTGCGTGGTTCCTGATCGCAACATTGCAGAAATTCGCCGAGCATGCGGCGAAACGAAGCGATCAGGCGGCCGCCAATGAATTTCGGAATCAGGCTGAGGCATATCGATTGGCGATCGAGACCAGCGCGTGGGACGGCGCGTGGTACCGGCGCGCGTATTTCGACGATGGATCACCGCTTGGGTCGAGTACGAGCGACGACTGCAACATCGACGCAATCGCCCAGAGCTGGAGTGTCATCTCGCGCGCTGGCGATCCCGAACGCAGCCGGACGGCGATGAAATCGCTGAACGAGCATCTTGTTCGCGAAGACGCTCGCCTGATCATGCTGCTCACTCCGCCATTCGACAACTCGAAGCATGATCCCGGTTATATCCAGGGTTATCTGCCCGGTGTCCGAGAGAATGGCGCACAGTATACCCATGCTGCTCTCTGGTCGGTGCTGGCGACTGCATTACAGGGAGACGGCAACCGGGCGATGCATCTGTATCAGATGATAAATCCCGTCACCCACGCTCTCACGCCGGAAGCGGTTGCAGATTACAAGGTCGAGCCGTATGTCGTGGCGGCTGACGTCTACACCGCCGAGGGGCATCTTGGGCGTGGCGGCTGGACATGGTACACCGGCTCCGCGAGCTGGCTGTATCGAGTCGGGCTCGAGGCGATTCTTGGATTTACAAAGCGCGGAGAAACGCTCGAGATCGACCCGTGCATTCCGTCAGACTGGAAACAATTCTCGATCGAGTACCGTCACGGTGACGTCAAGTACTGCATCACCGTGAACAATCCGTCCGGCGCTCAGCGAGGAGTGCAGTCGACGATGCTCGACGGGTCGCTGGTGAACGGCTCGATCCCGCTTGCTGCTGCCGGCGCCGACCACGAGGTCATTGTGACGCTGGGGCCGCCGATTTCACCTCAGCAAGCGGAGTTATTGCCGGACCGTTGACGACTCCGCCATAGGCGTCGAAGCGAGATCCGTGACACGGGCAGTCCCACGTTCTCTCCGCTGAGTTCCAGTCGACGATGCAGTAGAGGTGCGTGCAGACTGCCGATCGCTCATGAATGGTGCCCTGATCGTCGCGGAACACCGCGATCTTTTTCATACCGCGGCGAACGACAGCTCCCGTTCCCGGTGCGATCTCGTCATACGATTCGACATCGCTCTTTTTCGCCCAGTCCGCATACTGGCCGGCGACATTGAGGTTTTCCTTGAGGAACTCGCTGGTCGCCCGCAACGTCACGCGTGACGGATCGTACAGTTTTGACCACGGATTCTTGCGACCAAGGATAAGATCGGTGAGAAGCACGCCCGCAATTGTGCCGTGGGTCATGCCGTTTCCGGAATCGCCCGTCGCGATGAAGATGTGTTCGTCAGCGCCAGGGTTTCGGCCGATGAAAGCCATGTAGTCAACCGGCTCCATCACCTGTCCGGACCAGTGGAACTCGAAGCTGGTCACCATCGGAAAACGCTCGCGTGTCCAGTCCTCGAGCCGCTTGAAGCGAACATCGGCATCGTCCTCCTGGCCTGTCTTGTGGTCCTCTCCGCCGACGATGAGAATTTCGTCCGCCCGATCGGGGTCGAGTACCGTGTCAACTTCGTGAAGGCGCACGTAGTGGTACGGGTCTGCAGTGTCCCAGTAAAGACCGCGTGGAATTGATCCGCGGGGAACTCGCGCTCCGATGACGAACGTGCGGTACGCGGCCTGTTTCGTATGCAGAATCACCCAGTCGTTCACCGGAGTGTTCGTCGCAACAACAATGTGATCGGCAAGGATGACATGGCCTTCGCTCGTCGTAACCCGGGCCGGCTCACCATCTTCGATCTTTTCGGCGTGTGTAAATGAAAACAGCTGCCCACCATCGCGGATAATCGCGCGGGCGAGGCCGTTGAGATATTTGAGAGGATGGAACTGAGCCTGCCGAGGGAAGCGCAGCGCCGGACCGGTGTCCCAGAAATCGAGGGGTGCGCGGTCGAGAAGCTCGGTATCATGAAGACCGGCGCGATGTGTCGCTTCGAGCTCACGCTCCAGATCCTCTTTTTTTGTGTCGCCGCCGAGAAAAAGGTAACCATCGAGCCGCTCGAAGTCGCAGTCGATGTCCTCGAGGGAGGCAATCGACTCGATGCGCGCGATCGCGGCAGTATGACTTTCGGCAGCGATTCGAGAGCCGTCGAGACCATGGAGCTTCTCGATGTTGTAGTAACGATCGTCGAGCGCGGCCGTGAGGTGCGCTGTGGTTCGTCCGGTTTCGCCACCTCCAATCTGACCGTCGTCGATGACGATCACCGCGCGGCCGGCCCGCGCCAGCTGGTATGCGGTCGTCATGCCCGCGATACCGGCGCCGACGATACAGACATTCGCGCGCATGTCCTGGGTCACTCGCGGAAGTGCAGGCATGTCGGTGTTGTCCATCCAGACCGACATGGTGTGACCAGAGTCGCTTCGCATTGCGTATGATTACAGTGAAGTGATTACAGCGTAAGGTGTTGGCGTGAGGTATGGCGCATAGCGTATGCCAATGCTACTCTAGCCGTGAAAGGCTGCATTCATCATCCGCTCCCCGCGGACGTTCAAGGAATGAAACACAATGGACTCGAAGGTACTCGACGCGGCCCGTGCCGCATTTCCACCGGCTGCCAATACGGTTACGCTCGGCGCTGTCGTCTATAACGGCGAATGCGACCCCGAGCCCCTCGTCACAATCCCCATCTCGATGATGAACCGGCACGGCCTGATTGCGGGCGCGACGGGTACGGGGAAAACGCGCACACTTCAGCTCATTGCGGAGCAACTGTCAGCCGCCGGGGTGCCGGTGTTCATCTCCGACATCAAGGGGGACATATCGGGCATGGGTGCTGCCGGTGTGGCGAATGACAAGATCGCGGCCCGATCGAGGGAAACGGGCTACGACTGGAAGGCATCACCGTTTCCAGTTGAGTTTCTGAGTCTCACCGGAACGCACGGTGCGCAGCTTCGCGCGAGCGTGTCGTCGTTCGGACCGCTGTTGCTCTCGCGGGTTCTCAATCTCAACGAGACGCAGTCGAGCGTGATGTCACTCGTGTTCAAATACTGTGACGACAAAGGGCTGCTGCTTCTCGACTTCTCGGATCTTCGGTCAGTGCTTCAGTATCTCACCGGTGACGGCGCCGACGAGTTGAAGAGTTACGGCGGAATGTCAAAGGCAACTGTCGGCGTTCTTCTCCGCGAGATGGTGGAGCTCGAGCAGCAGGGAGCCGAGGCGTTTTTTTGCGAGCCCGAGTTCGATATTCACGATCTCATTCAGGTCGAGCGGGACGGGCGCGGACTCATCAGCGTGCTCGAGCTCGCCGACATTCAGGACAAGCCGCAGCTCTTCAGCACGTTCATGCTCTGGATGCTGGCGACGATCTATCACGAGCTCCCCGAAATCGGTGACGTCGATAAGCCGAAGCTCGCGTTTTTTTTCGACGAAGCGCATCTGCTGTTTGACAACGCGAGCAAGGCATTGCTGGCCGAGATCCAGCAGGTTGTGCGGCTAGTGCGGTCGAAGGGGGTTGGAGTCTACTTTGTCACTCAAAGCCCGAAAGACATTCCCGAGGACGTTCTCGGCCAGCTCGGTCACCGGGTGCAGCACGCGCTGCGTGCGTTCACGCCGGACGATGACAAGGCTCTCAAGGCGGCCGCGCGCACATTCCCCAAGACTCCGTTCTATGATGTCGAGGAAACGCTGACAACACTCGGTATTGGAGAAGCATTCATCACGGTTCTCACGCCAAAGGGAGTGCCGACAATGCCGTTTGCAACGCGGCTCATTCCGCCGTCATCGACGATGGGACCGCTGCCCGATCTCGACCAGCGAGTTGTCAGCTCGCCGCAGGTGCGAAAATACGCGCAGGCAGTAGACCGGCAGAGTGCGCGCGAAATGCTCGAGGCGAAAGCGGCGTCGGTTCAGCAGGCCGGGGTGACGCAGGCAGCAGCCGCGCCGTCGGCGCCAGCAGCACGTGCTGCGAAGGCTCCGCCGACAACGTTTGAGCAGATACTAAAATCGCCCGTCACGCGCACGGTCGCCGGAGCAGTCACACGCGGGATCATGGGCGCATTACTCGGGTCGAGCAGACGGCGAAGCAGCAGTCGCTGGTAGTACCAGTTAAGGCAAGTTCGTCGCCGGACGTCACAGTCCAGGCAGCAACCCTGATGTTGAGGACTATCGCTGCCGTCGCTCTTCTGAGCGCTTCTGCGGCCGGCCAGCGATCGACTCCAAGTTGGAGTCACTCCACATCCCCAACCGTTCAGCTGTCCGACACTCGAACCGCCCGAGTCGTATCGGTGGCTGGCAAAAGCGCGCATCATTCGGCCTCTATGCTGCCGATCATCATCGGAATTGTTGCGGGCGGTGCCATAGGGGCGGTGGTCGGTCATGAGACCGTTGGCGCTTCCGCCTCCTGTCCCACTTCTCCGAATTATTCCTGCGGAAAGAGCTCGTTTGGCACTGCCGGGTTCGCAATTTCAGGAGCAATTATCGGTGGCGTTGCTGGATACATGATCACCCGACACCGCTAGACAGTCCTATCTCTCCAGCAACACTGCTCTCACCGGCGCAGCATCGAGCGACATCATCTTGACCGGAAATGCCATGATGTCGTAATCGCCAGCCGGTGTTCGGCGAAGATCGAGATTTTCAATGATGAATGCGTTGCCGGAGAAGAGCATCTTGTGGACAGCGAGCGATTTGCTGTCGCGCTGATCGACCGACGGCGCATCGACTCCGAGGAGCTTGAGACCGAGCCCAAGAAGGGAGCGAGCGCATGACTCGGAGATAGTTGACCAGTCTTCCGGAAATTCGCCGGACGCGATGGTTGAACCGGTCTTGAGAATCAGGCGTTCGAGACTGCTGCTGGTAATGAGTGATTCGATGAAGCGGAATCCGAGTTCGCCGCTTGTCTCACTGACATCGATGACCGAGACCGGACCATAAAAGGCTTCGAGCGGCAGCTCGTGGGAGCCGGGCCACCCATCTCTCACATGCACTGGTGCATCGGCATGTGTGCCGACGTGGGGGCTTCCTGTAATGCTCGAAAGATTGACCGCTGCGCCGCTCGAAATGCTCGACGTCCAGCCACACGCGAATGGTGTATCGCCAGGCCACTCAGGTATGCCCGGCGAGAGGGTGATGCTGATGTCGCGGAGCCGCACGACGATGTTCGCGCTCAGGACGTGAGGCGCTTCGCCGTCTCGACGATCTTGTCTACCGTCAGACCGAGATGCCCGTAGAGCTCCTTATAGGGAGCCGACGCGCCGAAGCGTTCGAGGCCGAGAACGACGCCATCGCAACCGACCCAGCGGTACCACGACATTGGATGGGCGGCTTCCATCGCGATCCGTTTCGACGCCAGTGGCAAAACACTGTCGCGATACTCCTGCGATTGAGCCGCAAATAGCTCGTGGCTCGGCATACTGACAGCTCGCGCCCTTATACCCGCTGCCTCCAGCTTTTGCTGGGCCTCCATGATCAAGCCTACCTCCGAACCACTCGACATCAGCACCACCTGCGGCTCCCCGCCGGGCGCATCAGCCAGCACATAGGCGCCCTTCGCCAACCCCGCCGCGGGCGCATACTTCGTTCGATCGATGAACCCGAGCTTCTGCCGCGTGAGCACCAGCGCTACCGGGCCATGATGCTTGAGCGCCGCCCGCCACGCTTCGGCGGTTTCCGAAGCATCGGCAGGGCGGATCACCATCATGTCAGGAATCGCGCGCAGCGTGCTGAGCTGCTCGATCGGTTGATGCGTCGGGCCGTCTTCGCCAAGGCCGATCGAGTCGTGCGTGTACACGTAGATCACATGCCGCTTCATGATCGATGCGAGGCGAATCGCCGGCCGCATGTAGTCGGAGAAAATGAGAAACGTCGCACCGTATGGAATCACTCCGCCATGACCCGCCATTCCGTTCATCACGGCACCCATCCCGTGCTCGCGAATCCCGAAATGATAATTGCGGCCCCCATAGTTCTCGGGGCTGATGCTCGGCGCATCCTTGACAATGGTGTTCGTTGACGTCGCCAGATCGGCCGATCCGCCAATGAGCTCGGGTACTTTCGGCGCAATGGCATTCAGCACAATCCCCGACGCGGCGCGGCTCGCAATACTTCCATTCTCGGCCGTGAAATTCGGGATGAGGTCTTCCCATCCAGCCATCAGTTCGCCGCGCAGCCGCCGCTCGAGCTCCGCGGCATCGGCCGAATTCGCCGTCTTGTACGCATCGTACTTCGCCCGCCAGTCCGCCTCGAGCGTTGCGCCCCGGCCGGACATCTTGCGCCACTCCGCAAGCGCTTCGGGAGCGACGTAAAACGGCTCCAGAGACGGATACCCAAGCGCCTCCTTCGTGAGCTTGATCTCATCAGCGCCAAGCGGGGAGCCGTGGGCCTCGGCCGTATCGTGCTTGTGCGGACTTCCAAACCCGATGTGCGACCTGACGATGATGAGCGACGGCTTGTCGGTGACTGCTTTGGCGGCGACGATGGCGGCATCGATTGCATCGAGATCGTTTGCGTCCTCGACGCGCTGGACATGCCAGCCGTACGCCTCAAACCGCTTCGCCGTGTCGTCGTTGAACGTAAGGTCGGTATTGCCCTCAATAGTGATGTGATTGTCATCGTAAAACCCGGTGAGCTTGCCGAGTTTCAGATGTCCAGCGTAGGAGGATGCCTCGTGCGAGATGCCCTCCATCATGTCGCCATCGCTACAGATGAAATACGTGTCGTGATCGATGATCCCATGCCCCTCGCGATTGAACGTCGCAGAGAGATGTGCTTCGCCAATCGCCATGCCGACAGAGTTGCCGAGGCCCTGGCCAAGGGGACCCGTTGTTGTCTCAACGCCCGGCGTGTAGCTGTACTCCGGGTGACCGGGCGTCTTGCTCTCCCACTGGCGGAACTGCTTGAGATCGTCGAGTGTCAGGTCATAGCCGGTGAGATAGAGGACGCTGTACAGGAGCATCGACGCGTGACCGGCCGATAACACAAAGCGGTCTCGATTGATCCAGTCGGGATTGGCAGGATTGTATCGCAGGTGCCGAGTGAAGAGCACGTAGGCAAGCGGCGCGAGCGCCATCGGAGTGCCCGGATGGCCGGAGTCGGCTTTCTGGACTGCATCCATCGCAAGCACGCGAATCGAGTTGATGCAGAGCTGATCGAGGGATGAGTCGGAAGTAGTCGGCATGCGTGGAAGTTAGATCGTTTCAGGCGTTCGGGCCGGGGATTTCCATCGGCGGTCTGATGTTCGGCAGAAGCGCTTCGATCTCGAAGCGCCTCGTCTCGAGCCATTCGGGCAGCTTGAGTGATTGTCCCAGCCTGTCGAGCGGCTCGTCAACCGTAAATCCTGGCGGGTCGGTGGCGACCTCGAAGAGCACACCGCCGGGCTCGCGAAAATAGATCGACCTGAAGTAATCGCGATTCATCAACGGGCTGACGTTGTAGCCTTTCGCGACGAGATTGTTTCGCGAGTCAACCTGAGCCGCATCATCGCGCGCCCGAAAGGCAACGTGGTGAACTGTTCCGGCGCCAAGGACGCCTGGCCACAGCCCCGGCACACAGCGAAGGTCCACGATTGTGCCGAGCCCTGGTGTTGCAGCAGCGTAGCGGAAAATGCTGGCCTGCTCGCGGACGGCCTTGAACCCGAACGAATCGACGAGAAGCTTGCCGGTGAGGTCAGAGCTTTCCTGCCAGAGCGTAACGGAATAAATGCCGCGAATCGAATGGTCGGCGGGGATTACCGCCGTTGCCCAGCCGATGCCTGTTTCAGCTCCGGAATGTGCAACGAGCTCGCAGAGAAGACCGTCAGGATCCTTGAACGCGATGACGCGCTCTTCATCGAACCGGGTCTTCGGATGCTCGAACTCAACACGGTGCTTGATGAATCGCTCGATCCAGAATCCAACGGAGCTCGGCAGAATCGCGAACGAAGTGACGCCGACCTGACCGTCTCCCTGGCGTCCCCGGCGCGAGCCCGGCCACGGAAAAAACGTGAGAATCGATCCCGGGTTCCCTCCACCGTCACCGAAGTAGAAGTGGTAAGTGGTCGGATCGTCGAAATTGACAGTGCGCTTGAGAAAACGCATGCCGAGCACGCCCGCATAGAAGTCGAGATTCTGTTGCGGGTCGCTGGCGATTGCGGTGACGTGATGAATGCCGCGCGAGATGAGACTCATGGGAAAGGTTCCGGAAGCGACCCCTGGAACACGAACTCGGTGGAATGTTTTCGGGTACTTGGCTTTTCGCGTTTGCGGTTTTTCTCGTCAAGCTCCGAGGGATCGCCGTACCGGCCGACAGCGATGGCTGCCATGATCTCGTAATCGGCGCGCGGAACCCAAAGAACATTGTACGCCTTGTCGGCGTCGAAACCGGCCATCGCATGGGCGTAGAGATCGAGCCGGCGGGCCTCTAGCGCGAGCGAAATCCATGAGGCTCCCGTATCGAACTGGGCGGTGCGATTGGGCTTTCCATTCGACAGGGCCAGTCGCGCGAGCACGAACGCAATCATCGGTGCGTGCTGAGCCCAGACCCGGTTCGATTCGTCGAGAATGGATAGAAACTTCGCGCGCTCTCCGGCGCCCGTGGCGTAGAGATAGACCCAGGGCTGCTCATTCGCACTCGACGGCGCCCACCGGGCGGCCTCGAATAGCGAATTGATCTCCGCTGCCTCGAGCGGTTCGGGGGAGAATGCACGTGGTGACCAGCGGTCGAGAAACTGCGAATCAACCTGGGCGTCGGCCTCGCGATGGTTGATGAACCGAGCTGGCGGCGTACTCGCTGGCATCACGAGAAGCTAACCAGTTCAGTCTTCACCCTTTTCGGAATCGGAGCTTGGTCTCGGGGCGCCACCTTCTCCGCCGTAACCGCTCTTGTGCTGCGATGACTCCCCGTTGCCAGCGTCGATCGGGTTCGGTGTGCCGGAGTGTGTCCTGGCGGATTCACCTTCCGCCTCGTGCCCGGCCTTATCCATGTGTTCCTTAGAATCCTTTCGTGCCATAAATTACGCCCAGGGTTGCGACAACCGTCACACAGGCAATGCATATGCCGAGAGGCAGGGCAGTACGCTTTGACTAACGAGAAGCCGGAAGGCGGGTCGCGCTTTTGCAGCCTCAGCGATCCCGAGACAATGGCGATATTCGCCCAGAACCTCGGTGAAGGCATCTACATCACGAACGAATCGGGCGAGATCCTCGATGCCAACGCCGCGTTCCTCATCGTTCTTTTCGAAGCAGGTCTCAAGGCGACTGAAGCCATTGCGTGCCGCCTCGAAGCGGCAGGACAGCAGCGTGGACCGGTGTCGTTTTCGTTTGCTTGGGCGGCGCGTGAGGAGCAGGAAGCGCTCGAGGAGACGGTCAACCGCGCCGACCGCGAGCTGATCCAAGTGCGCGTGGTCAGCCGCCCCGGGCAGCTATACGAGACGCACCCCTCCCGAGCTTCAGACCGAGTCGGTCTAAAAGAAAGCGGCTGATGTGCAAGGCCGGCGGCGGCCCACGTCTCAAGGTTAGTCCAACCTCGAGACACAATGCGCTTCGCCATCGCAATATTCTGGATGACGCTTTTCCCGTCTGCCCTTACAATCCAGGGCTTGATGGTTCCTCGCCCGTGCCGAATCGCGTGTCTCGTCGCCAAGCCATGTCAACTGAGCGCCGAGAAACGAAGAAACGGGGGCTCGAATGAGATCGACGATGAGATCAGAAGCCTCGGAGAGCGCTATGCGATTCCAACCCAATTCACATCGTCTCTCGTTGTCGAGCCCTCCATGAACGGGCAACCATCCACGTCCAGGCTTCAGTCGGTGGCTGCGGCCGACCAGATCGATCTCGCGAGGGCCAGAGCGGGGAGAGCAACACAGCGCGCATCGGCACGCGACTCTTCATGCGTGAGGGCGACACATGGATCGACGGAGCCATGTCTGATTCCGCGCGAGTCGTTGGAATCAAGCCATTCTCCGAGGCCTGGTTCAAGCTGGTCGACGCGATCCCCGAGCTACGAAACGTTTTCGCCCTCGGTGACAAGATCGTGATCGCGACGAGAACGCTCACGCTTGAAGTGAGCGACGCTGGATCGGAGACGATTAGCGAGAATGACCTCCGCGTGATCCAGTCCGGCTGGTAAGAGAATTGAGCGATGTCGAGCGGCTCTTTCGCACCTACAACGAAGCGCTTGTGAGATATCTCACGAGACGCCTCGGCGACCGAGACTGGGCGGAA
>JBBSFT010000077.1:0-11992 GCA_038254845.1 Gemmatimonadales bacterium
CCGCGACCTCTCCCGCGAGGAGCTCGACCAGATTCATGCGGCGAAAACGGGAGCGCTCATCTCGGCCTCTGTCCAGATCGGCGGAATCGCCGCTAACGCTTCAGCCAGGGCCGTCGAATCACTCGGACACTATGGAAGTCGCATCGGACTTGCGTTTCAGATCATGGACGACGTGCTCGACGTCACTGCATCAACCGACCGCCTCGGCAAGACGGCCGGCCGTGATGCCGCGCTTCGCAAGAGCACGTATCCCGCTCTGATGGGTGTAGACCAGGCAGTGGCGGGAGCCGGCGCTTTGATCGATGACGCATGCAGCGAGCTGCATGCGGAAAATCTGTTGAGCCCTGACCTCGAGCGGCTGGCCAGATTCATCGTTTCACGCAGTCATTGACGACAACAAGATTTCATGTCCACACTCGACGACGTTCAGCTCCCACGCGCTCTTAAATCGATGACTCGCGAAGACTTGCGCGAGCTATCCGCATCCATCAGGAAGCGGCTGATCGACGTCTGCTCAACGACCGGCGGACACATCGGCGCAGGCCTCGGCGTTGTGGAGCTTGCGGTTTCTGTACACGCTGCATTCGACACGCCACGCGATCAGATCGTATGGGATGTCGGCCATCAGGGATACCCGCACAAGCTGCTTACCGGTCGCAACGGCCGAATGGAATCGCTCCGTCAGGAAGGCGGCATCTCCGGTTTTCTCAAGCGCGGCGAGAGCGAGTTCGACACGTTCGGAGCGGGACACGCAGCGACGGCGATCTCCGCCGGGCTCGGTATGGCGACCGCGCGCGATCTCAACGGTGAAGACTTCAAGGTCGTCTCGATTCTTGGCGACGGCGCGCTCACATGTGGACTTGCATACGAAGGCCTGAACAACGCGGGCGCGTCGGGACGCGACTTCGTCGTCATTCTCAACGACAACGAGATGTCTATCGCGCCCAATGTCGGAGCGATGTCGAAATATCTCACGTCGATCCAGCGGAATCCTCTCTACAACCGCTTTCGGTCGGCCGTCGGTGGCGTAATGGACACTGCACCGGCGAAGCGAACAGGCGTCGCGACGATCGTCCGCAAGTGGGAAGAGAGCGTGAAGGCGTTTCTCACTCCCGGCGTGCTGTTCGAGGAGCTTGGCTTTCGCTATTTCGGGCCGATTGACGGTCACGACATCGATGCGCTGATGGACACGCTTACCGCGGTTCGGGATTTCACTGGGCCTCGCCTTGTTCACGTCATCACGCAAAAGGGCAAAGGTTTTCCCGCGGGTGAGCACACCGAGAAGTGGCACGCGCTCCCACCGGGACATGACCCCGCTACTGGCAAGCAGCTCAAGGTCTCATCGGCGAACGCGAATTACACGACGGTGTTCGGCAAAGGATTGTCCGAGCTTGCCGACGAAAACGAAAAGATCGTCGCGATCACTGCTGCAATGCCAAGTGGAACAGGGACGGGGATATTCGCCGCATCGCATCCTGACCGTTTCTTCGATGTCGGTATCGCCGAAGGTCACGCGGTGACATTCGCGGCGGGAATGGCGACGCGCGGAATCATTCCGGTGTGCGTCATCTACTCGACGTTTCTTCAACGAGCGTACGACAACGTCATCCACGATGTCGCGATTCAACACCTCCCGGTTCTTTTTGCAATGGACCGGGCCGGCCTGGTGGGCGAGGATGGCCCGACGCACATGGGACTCTACGACATCGCCTACATGCTCGCCGTACCCGGGATGACGATTACCGCTCCGAAGAACGGTGCCGAGATGCTCGCGCTTCTCCGGACAGCCGTTGCGCACAAGACCGGACCATTCAGCATCCGCTATCCGCGTGACGCGGCCCCCGACGTCGTTCAGCCGATGTCGGAGATCGACGCAGTTCCGTACGCCACCTGGGAAACTCTCCGCAAAGGCGCAGGCTCGCGCGATGCGAACGGCGGCATCGCGATTCTCGCGACGGGCACGATGGTTTTTCCATCGCTCGCCGCCGCCGAGAAGCTGGCCGAAGAAGGAATCAGCGCAACCGTTGTGAATTGCCGCTTCATCAAGCCGCACGATGCCGAAATGCTCGCGACAGTTGTAGCCGAGAATCGGTATCTGCTCGTCGTTGAAGAGGGGAGTGTCGTCAACGGATTCGGAGCGCACATGGCAGCGATTGTGGGCGCCATGAATTCGTCGGTTCGCGTAGTCGCTCACGGAGTTCCCGATGAGTTCATCGAACAGGCATCTCGCGTTCGCCAGCTTGCGAGTGTCGGGCTCGATGCGGCGGGCATTGTCGCTCGTGCGCGCGGGCTTCGGCAGACAGACTCTCGCGGCGCGCATCTGCGCGCCGGGTGATGCGCCTCGGAGTCATTGGGCACACCGGCTATGCCGATCTGCCGGAAATACTCGACGTGCTGTTCCGGCTCGCGCCCTCGCTTGGGCTCGAGCTCGAGTTCGAGAAAGAGATGCACGAGGTTGCGGGTGGCGGCGTGCGTCTCGTGGATCCGCGATCGATCGATGCCCTGATCACTCTTGGTGGCGACGGAACGCTCCTGCGCGGAGCACGACTGCTCGCGGGCGCCCCCGCACCAATCCTCGGCGTCAATCTCGGCCGCGTCGGATTTCTCACGACGTGCGGCAGCGACGAAATCGAACACGCCGTTCGCCTGCTTGTGTCGGGGGAATACGTCGCGCAAGCGCGCATGGCACTGCGGGCGAGCGCGGTGGACGAGCATGGAAAGGACAGACAGGAATGGCTCGCACTCAACGACGTTGTTGTGCACAAGGGGGGATTTGCGCGGGTTGTGCGGCTCGGCATCGAAGTGAGTGGAGATTCGATCGGCACGTACGCGGCGGACGGAGTGATCGTGTCGAGCCCGACTGGCTCAACCGCATACAGCTTGTCCGCCGGTGGCCCGGTTGTTGTTCCAACAGTGGAGTCGATCATCCTCACGCCGATTTCCGCGCATACGCTCGCCGTTCGCCCGCTGGTGCTGCCTCCCGATGCAATCGTGTCGATCGACACATCGAAGAGCTCGGAGGAGATGCTGGTGACGATCGACGGACAGGTGGGAACGCAGCTCGTGCCCGGTGAGAAGCTTGTCGTGCGCAAGGCTGACAATCCCGTTCGCATCGTGCGCCTGCCCGGCACGAGCTTCTTCGAGAGAATGCGCACCAAGCTCGGATGGGGCGACCTTCCCGGCCGGGAGTGAGCGCCGCATGCTCACCGAGCTTCGCATCCGAAACTTCGCGATCATCGAATCGTTGACGCTGCCACTGTCGGGCGGGTTCAATGTCCTGTCGGGCGAAACTGGCGCCGGCAAGTCGATCATTGTTGGCGCGCTCGGCTTTCTACTTGGCGAGCGCGGCAGCTCTGACCTCATCCGCACCGGGGCGGACAAGGCGACGGTTGAAGGAGTGTTCGATGTAACGCCAGATCCGCAGATCGCGGCGATGATCGACGAGCGCGGAATTGACACCGATGAAGGGACAATCGTGTTGAAGCGAGAGATTTCTACAGCGGGCCGAGGCCGCGCGTGGGCGAACGGTTCTCCGGTAACCGCGACGGTACTCGGCGAAATCGGACGATCGCTCGTGAATCTCCATGGGCAGCATGAGGCGCAAACCCTGCTCGATGCCGATTCGCAGCGGCGAATTCTCGACACGTTCGGGGCGGCGACGAGCGAGGCGAACGATGTGCGCGCGGCGTACGCCGAGTTGTCGCGCGTCAAGCGTGAGATCGCGCAGCTCACCACCCGCCGCGCTGATGCCGAGCGGCGGGCGGATTATCTTCGCCACGTCGCCCGCGAGATCGACGACGCGAAGATCACCGCTGGCGAGGATGCGCGACTCGAAGACGAAGGAAGAGTTCTCGAGAACGCCGATGAGCTGCGCTCGCTCGCGCAGACGATGAGTGCGCTCCTGTCGGCAGACGAGGAGGGAATTCTCGAGCGCCTCGGGCAGGTGAGCCGCTCACTTGGGAGCGTCCAGCGCGTCGATGCGTCGGCGAGCACGCTTCAGGAGCTGTTCGACACTGGGTTCTACTCGCTTCAGGAGCTGTCGCGCGCCGTTGACGATTATGCGAGAACTGTCGAGCTCGATCCGGAGCGACTGGAAACTGTGCGGCGCCGGCGCGACCTGTTGTTCGGTCTCGCCAAGAAATACGGTCCAACGCTCGACGATGTGATCGAGACAGGCAGAAATGCGCGCGCCGAGCTCGATCTCGTTGATTCGTGGTCGTTCGATCTCGCCCAGCTCGAGATGCGGCGCGGCGCGGCCGAGCAGAAGCTGAAGACGTCGGCGGCGCGCCTGTCGTCGCTGAGGAGTGTCGCGTCGAAGAAGCTGTCGAAAGCCGTCGATGGAGTTCTTCCCGAACTCGGTATGACCGGCGGCCGATTTACGGTGCTTCTCGCGCCGAAGGACACTCCGGATGAAACTGGCGGAGAAGAAATAGAATTTCGTATCGGGCTGAATGTGGGACATGATGCGCGTCCGCTGGCGCGTGTCGCGTCGGGCGGAGAGCTCTCGCGAGTGATGCTCGCGCTCAGGACAATTCTCGCCCGCGCCGATTCCGTGCCGACGCTTGTGTTCGACGAAGTCGACGCGGGAATCGGTGGCAAAGTCGGGCTTCAGGTTGGCGACACGCTGAGGCGAGTGGCGGAGCATCATCAGGTGTTCGCGATCTCACATCTGCCGCAGATCGCGGCGCGAGCGCACAATCACATTGTCGTGGCCAAGGCAGCGAACGGCGGCGTGACAACCGCCGACGTCGCCGTTCTCGAAGGCTCCAACCGCATTGTCGAGATCGCCCGCATGCTCGGCGGCGATCCCGACAGCAAGGTCAGCCAGCAGCACGCGAGAGAGCTGCTCGAGACCGCGGGTTCGACGTGATCACACCACTGCCGAAAGTGCCGTGGCAGCTAACCGGCAACCATTGGCTGACCGTGCCGTGCATTCATCCGGCCGATGCGTCGATCTACATGATCGGGGCGTTGCATGCGCAATCGCGGTCGGCGATAGAGTTCGCTGGCGACAAGGATTTTCTCGAAGGCCGAGGAGCTCCGTTGGTGAAAATCGTCGTGGAGGCGAACGGCGAGATGGCTGCATTCGGTGCCGAGGGTCTCACGTGGGAGCGTGAGTCGGGTTGGATCCCGACGTTCAGCAGTCGCATCGGATCGCTGGTTGTTCGGGGGACGATCGTTGCGCCGCATGGCCGGAACGCCGATGTGGCGGGAGTCATTGTTTCGCTGACGGTAGAGAACCGCGGCGATGCCGATGTCGAGCTGAAAGTAGGGCTGACTGGAACGCTCGGTCATCGCCAGATGAGGGTGCGAACAGCTCGTGAGTTCGGTGATGGCAATTCTGTCACGCAGAGTGATGATACATCGATCGTTCTCGAGGGCCGAAGTGCCGAGAGCCCGGTTGCAATGGCGATTGCTGGTGACGGAGACCTTGGCTGCGTGGTTCACGACGGCGACGCGCCGAGTTGGAGCTTCGAGCGTGAGACTCTTCTGGCGAAGGGGCAGAGTCACGAGGCGAATTTCTACATCGCGGCGGGGCCCGAGCGCGATGGAGCGATCGCGATGCTCGGCGTGATGAAGCGACGCGGCTCGAGTGCACTGATCGAGGCGACACGCGATGCGCTGCGGGAGATGGAGCCGGGAACAGGCAGCGCCAGCGTTGACCGGCTCGTCGCCCGGCATCTCTTCTTCGCTTATTTCTGCAGCGTTGCGCGGGCAATTGACGACGCGCACGTCTATGTAGTGAGGAGCAGAGTTCCGTGGAACGGCCGCGGCATCACAGTTCGCGACTGGGATGCGCTGATGTGGGTGCTGCCTGCGGTGCAGCTCGCCGATCAGCCGCTCGCGCGTGAGCTATTGTTGCGGGTGTGCGAGCTGCACGGATATTCGCCGGGCGGCGGCGTTCATTATGTCGATGGATCGATGTTCGAGCCCGGCTTCTCGCTCGAGGGCGCGGCGGCATATGCGATTGCTGTTGATGCCTACATCGTGCAGACGTCGGACGACAAAGTTGTGGAAGAACCCGTTCTTGCCGATTCGCTGTACGGCTCGCACGAGGATATCGAGGCGCGCAAACATCCTCGCTTCCCGTTGTATTCGACCGAGGTGAGCCCGGACGGCACCGTTCCGCCCCATCCGTATACCGCTCATGGGAATGCGGTGGCGGCGTTGGCGCTCGATGTGCTGCGTCACACGCTCGACGAGAAGACAGCCGAGAAGGTTCAGGACAGCGCGGCCGTGCGTGCAGCTCTCTTGAGACAGTTCACGGTGGAGCAGGGCGGCAGCAAGCCGATGCTGGCGGGCCAGTCCGACCTCGCGAACGAGACATCGAGCGACGATCAGGGCTCGGCGTCGCTATACTGGCTGCCGTATTACGAATTGTTGAATCGGGACGACTCGCTCTATCGCCGAACGGTGAAGCGGATCGAGATCGTCGAGTCGGACCAGTTGCAGATACGTTGCGCGAGGTTGATCGGGCCGGACGGGAAGGCGGCGCTGGAGTGGCTTCGGCGAGCGTCGCTCGACAATGGATTAGCCGCGGAGTTTGTGGATGGCGATGGGCGCGCGACCGGCAACGGAGGAGATGCAGCGCTGTCGGGACTGATGGCGTATCTGATGTGGTACTCCAGTCACGCGCTCGGATTGGACGCGTAGATTTTTGTCGGCTCGGGTGGCGAAACTGGCAGACGCAAGGGACTTAAAATCCCTCTCCCCAAAAGGGAATGCGGGTTCGATCCCCGCCCCGAGCATAGACTTAGCACGTTTTCTGAGGTTGAAAGGTCACGCTTTTCAGCTAAGTCGGACAGTCGAGTATCGCGCAGTCATGGGGGAATGGTGACTACAAGATCAGCGCCGATGACATCTACTACCTGTTACGTAACGGCGGGGAGTTCACGGTATTCCAGGAGGTGGGACAAATGATTCGCGCAGCTTTCATATTCGCGGTTATCGGGGTGGTGCTCGTCGCCTGGATACTCAGGCTGGCGAAAGAGGAGCGGCACGGATGACGATTACAGCAGAGCAATTCGCGGCGCTACTCGCTCGCGTCACAAATCTTGAAGCGGCTGTCGGTGATACCACGTTGCGGCTGGACAGGGGGAAGATCGGCTCGCTCGAAGACCGGCTGACTGCGCTCGAATCGAAACCTGCTCCCGTGCCCGCCCCGGCGTCGGTTGATTCCGGCGATTGCCCGCTAGTCGGGCCGGTACCGCCGGCGTTCCAGTGGCCGGTGGCGCGCAACGGTTACGCAGCCCCGGCTGGTTCGGGCGGGCCTGCCGGCAAGCCCGCCGATCCGCTCGTGCACCGCGGCGGCTTCGTGTGTGTGGCGAACGTCGCGCCCGAAGGAACGAACGCCACGAGCGGAAGCAACGGACAGGTGATGGGGATTGGTGGCGCGAGCAAAGGTAAAATCCGCGTCAACACGCGCGGCGGGGCGGAGGGAGACGGCGGCATGCGCGACATGACGAACTACGTCGAACTGGAGGAGCGGGCGGGAAAGGGCACGATCTCCCGCCGTGGCTACGACATTTTCTGTTCGGTGCCTGACGCGATTTCGATTCGTACCGCGCTCTGGACTACTAATCCTGACGGTAAGCGGGACGGTGGCATCTTCATCCTCAAACGCGTCGATGCAACTCATTTCGTCGGTAACTGGTCTGACCCGGCTCTCGACTACGAAAATCGCATATTCGTAATCTCGGGCGCTGACCAGCCAGACCGCGACCGCTTCTCGACGAAATCCGGCGCAGATAGCAACGGTGGCTACGGTTGGAGAGTCGACAAGCCGCGCAACTCGACCGAGAACCACGCATCGTACGCGGACGGTGGCTATTCTGACAGTGGCGACTTCCTGCTGCGGCTTTTCCACGACAACGGGTCGCAGGATATCGGCCGCTACTCACGCTACAAGACGTTTAACGAGGGGCGGGGAATCGCGTTCGCAACATCGGACGGGAGATATGCGAGGTGCGCGGACTCTCTCATTATCCAGCCAGGCAGGGACGGTCAACCCGGTCGCGTCGATCTTGTCGTTGACGGCGCGTTGCGCGTTCTCGAATCATTCGCGCTTCCCGACGGTCGCGTCGGGATTTGCTTTACGCCAGGGCGCGAGGCAGTCGCGCCGCGGAGCCTTTGACGTGGCGGAATCCGTCCCGAAGCTCATCACGTCGGCGCTCGTCCTCGCAAACCGGGACGCAACTACCGGCGCGGGCAAGAACCCGCCAACATATCGAGGCATGTGCAAGCGCGCGTTTTTGGGGATTCGAGGGAGTGCCTGCAAGGCCTTAAAATCCCTCGACTCATAAGTCATGCGGGTTCGATCCACGCCCGGAGCATGGCTTCTCGACATGAAAAAAAACGGCTGCGAGAATTTCCTCGCAGCCGTTCGTCATTCTCGGTCCATCTATTTTCGCTTTTTGGCCGACTTTCGGTCTCCCGTGTCGCCATAGCCGGACTTCGTTTTCTTCTTCGCCGTCTTCCGGTCATCCGCGCTCAACGACCTGCCCTGGTCGTCCGACTCCTTGATCTGCCCTTTTGCGTTGCGCTTGATGTAGCGCTTGTCCCCGTTTGGTGCGATCAACGTTCGCTTCGAGGTCGACTTCTTTGCGCCCGACTTCTTTGCTCCCGATTTTTTCGCTGCGGTTTTCTTTGTTGCCGATTTCCTGCCCGCTGCCTTTTTCGCCGCCATTGTACCTCACTGGCCAGGGTTGGAATTTCAATGGCAGTTAACATGCCGTCTTTTTCTACATTCGCAACAAAAAAGATAGTCTGGAATCAGGATGACAGATGGCCTGCCTTGTGCAATTACCGATGTCAGTCCGCGATGATGCGGATTCCCACTAACGCCGGAGATAACACATGGACCGCGGACTCGATTTTCTAAAGAGCCAGATCAATAATTCAGCGATGCAGCATAAGGTTTTCCTCGAAGCGCTCGAGGATCACGAACAGCAGGCTGAAGACAGCCGCTTTCGAGACCTGTGCAGCCGCCACATCACGCGCGTTCGCGAGCACCAGCGGATGCTCGAGGACTATCAGCAGACCCTCGGCGCCGAAGCCGGCGCCGGCAAGACATTCCTCGGCGCAGTCATCGGCAAGGCACGCGATCTCGCCGACGCTGCACGCGAGAGCGACTTCCTCCGGCTCGTCGGTGACATCGTCATGTCGCGCCAGGCCGAGGACACGTTCAAGACGTTCCGCGAAGCCGGCCGCGCACTCGCCAACCAGCAGCTTACCGAGATCGGCGAGATGGGTGAGCGTCATCACGATGAGTACAACCGTGAAGCGAACCGGCTCGTTCAGCAGATGTTCGTCGAGCACGTCCGCGGTGTCGAGCCCGGATCGGTCCAGGACGCAATGGCGCCACAACCGGGCGCCTGATCGATCGTCACCTCGACCAGATTTATTCGCCAATGATTACGGCGCAGGTGGCAATCGCCCGCGCCGTCTCATTTGTGGTGAGCCCGACATGGGCTGTGATTTGGAGGTGAAAGTCCTCTCGGAACTTGATCGCACCAGATGTCGAACGCTCAGTTCGACGATCAGGATCATTTTCTTGCGGTCGCCTCGCGTGTCATGCGCAACGTGCTCGTAATGCGCGGGTTAGCAGCTCATCACATCGCTGCCGGCGTCACGGCCGCCACGACGGGTCAGATGCGTTCGTCAGTACGACCTCGTTTGCACCGTCCGTGATGGTCTTAATCCGGATATCCCTCTCTCCTGTGACGTTATCCCGGACTGAGTACGCCAGCCGACTGCCGTCGGGCGACCACGTCAGCGCATTGATACCATCTTGCCCACGCTCCAGAACCGTGAGCTCCTTCGTTTTCGGATCGAGGAGCGCGATGTCAACGCCGAAACAATCTTCGAGGGCGCACCCGACTGTAATCACTGCGATCTTTTGACCGTCCGGCGCCCAAGCGAGTTCCCAGACGGGGTAGGTCAGCAGAACCTCGAGCCCCGAACCAGCCGCATTAGCGAGATACACTTTGGCGTCGCTTGCGATCGCCATCTTCTTCCCGTCCGGCGACCAGGACGCAGACCACACCCCTGTGTCTATGGTCCCATGCTTTTGGATTGTCATTGTGGCGACGTCCATAAAGAGAAGCTGCGAATTGCCCGCACCGTAGTATATGCGTGAGACCGCCAAAGCTCCGCCGTCAGGTGACCACGAGGCTCGCATCTCCGAGGCAACAGTCCTTGAGAGGATGTCGACAGGCGTACACGCCATCGCCGAAAAGGGCTCGGCCGCTATGCAGATCGCCTCCTCCTCACGGTTTGTATTCACTTTGAAGAAGGCCAGCCGCGAGCCGTCCGGAGACCACGAGGGCCGGCTCGCGTTATTGGCGACGAGGAGGGGTCCGTCGAGGCCGTTGATCCAGACAGCCCCGTCACGGACGTACGCCAGGTTCAGTGGAACGAGATCGCAGGGACTGTTTGTTTCACAGAACTTGGCGTCAAAGAGCGCCTCGAAGGCACCTGCGCGTGCGCTCACGCGTTGTGGACTCGCTGTGCCGAGTATCCACCGTCCCGCTGTTGCGACACCGAACCAATCTGTCGTGCTGGTTGAGAGCTCGATGCTACCGCCGCCGGAGACTACCGAGAATGTGACCACAACTCCGCGGACCGGGTTGTTATAGATGTCGGTCGCTCTTGGACGCAGCTGATTCGGCAGCGATCTTCCCGGCAGGCCAACTTGATTGTTCCCGCTCGATGCGGTGAAGTGTACGACAGGGCCAGGAGTCGCGCGTGCGTGAAAGACCAAATGTAGCTCTCGTTGCACTGAGATCACGACGCGCGCATCGATGAAATACTCGCGGGCCACTGTATCCATCTGCCAGGGTCCGAATCTCGCAATGCCGTCCGCGTCGCTCACTACAACCTTGCTTGGTTGTGAAAAGAAGCTCACCGACACGCCCGCCACAGGACGATGGTTCGCGTCCAGCACGCGTATCGCGGGGCCGGGTGCAATAGTCGTCCCAACAGTCGCCGTGAACTCGGTTTCTCCCTGCGCAACAAGCTCATTGGGGCCCCCGGCTGGCGAGCTTGGCGTCGGCGCTTCTGATACTGGTGATTCGCTAGCGGGTGCTGTGCTGTCCGAACATGCGGTGAGCGCTCCGCCCACTCCAGCAGCGATGAGCGCCGAATAAAGTGTGATTTTTTTCATGAGCCGCTGCAGTTCATGGCCGGTGATTCGGCCGCGCCGTGTGCGACAACTGTGCTTGACGTACATGTGCCTCCCTTTCATCGTTCGTCGCTTACAAACCGACATTTATTCCGCCGGTTATGAGATGTCCTGAGATCAGTACACGGAAATCCCACAAAACCGGCTCATTCGAAGCTTGCGACTTATACCGTAGCCATATCCCTCTCGGCGAACTCTCGCCGCGTCCGTAACGTGCCCTACACGTACTCTGGCGTAAACGGCCAGCCAAACGGCTCTTCGCGCCTTGTTCGTCCCGCTTCGCGTTTCGCACCGAGTCTGAATGACGCTGAACCGAGAGCAGTGGAGCTGGACTCGCCCACTGTTCGAAGAGCTCGTGGAGCTCATAACGTAGGGCGACAAGCGAGGCTCGATGAGATCAGCAGGTCTGATCCGTCGTTGGGGGAGACGCTGGAATCTCTTGTACGTGCCTATGCGAGCGATGAGGATCCACTGCCTGGCTAGAGCTTCGGAGCGCATCGCCCGCGTCGGCAGAGCTCGCGTTGGCGGGTACGGGCGAAACCCGGAGAGTACAACGCAGTGGAGAACACACGCTCGGCGAAGAGAGAATCTCCGTTCGGGGAACCTCAACATTCCGAACCGCCGTATACGGACTCGTGCGTCGGGTGGTGTGGGGGGGAGCAGCTGAATCACCGCCGTCTCCCTATCCCGATTAACTTCCGCCCATGACCGACGTCGTCGCGCTGGCCGCCGAGCTCCTCGCTATTCCATCCCTCTCGTCAAATGAAGGGGATGTAGTGGATTTCATCTCGCGATGGCTCGTTGCCCGTA
>JBBSFT010000078.1:0-11941 GCA_038254845.1 Gemmatimonadales bacterium
TGATGTTCAGCCTTGCGCATGAACACACTCAGGTCATCGATCATACGAGCGAAAAGATGAGCGCCTGACTGCGTGATCCGCGCCGCTCCTGCGACAGGGATAAGGACAATTCAGCGTTTCAGGTAATCGACCATTATATGCAGAACGTCCATGACGCTCTGGATAAGTGCCTCGCTGACGAGCGTACGCCACCCCTTGATCGATCCGGAATTTCTTCGAGCTCACGGCGCGTAGCTATCAGAAAGAGGGCTACATGGCCCGGAGCCCGTCGATGCGAGCGCAAAGAGAGCATTCTTAAAGAAATGAGTGCAGTTTAGATCATGCTTTCAACAGGGAAACTTGCGATCGCCGCGCTTCTTCTTGCGCTTCCTGCAATGGCGGCCGCACAATCCGATGATACTACAACCGTCAGGCTCGATGTCACGCTCGACCGCTCGGACTGGAAGTACAACGTCGGTGATACCGCCCGCTTCCACGTGAGCTTCAGTCGCTCCGGCCGCACCATAACCGGTTCGCGAGTAATCGTCGAGATCGGTGCCGAACGAATGAAGCCAATCCGCACGGACACGCTGCGATTTTCGAAAGGTGCTCAGGTTCTGAAGGCCACTCGCTCCGACGCGGGGTTCCTCCGCGCTACTGCCACCGCGATGATCGACAGCGCGACGTACCGCGGCATGGCGACCGCGGCGTTCAGTCCCGAGAAGATCACACCAACGACGACGATGCCTGCGGACTTCGAGGAGTTCTGGGCGCGCACGATTGAAGCAGCGCGACGAGTGCCGCTCAAGCCGATGATGACGCGGCTCCCGGAGTGGTCCAACCCTGATGTTGACGTTTACCACGTCTCATTCCAGAACGATCGTGAGAGAAGCCGGCTCTACGGGATGCTCTCTGTTCCGACTCGCGCAGGAAAGTTTCCCGCCATTCTCGTTGTGCCTGGAGCGGGCGTACGCCCGTACTTTCCCGACACGGCATTTGCCCGGCTCGGAGTGATTCACCTGCGTATCGGCATTCACGGGATTCCTGTGGACCGCGATTCACTACTATATAATGAGCTGCGGGCCACGGCCCTCGATGGGTACTGGAAGTTCGGCATCGAGAGCCGCGACACCTATTACTACAAGCGCGTATTCGTCGGTGTAGTGCGTGCAGGCGACTTCATTTTCAGTCTTCCCAAGTTTGACGGCACCAACTACGTGGTTCAGGGCGGAAGCCAGGGAGGAGCTCTCGCGATCGTCGCAGGCGTACTCGACAATCGGGTCACGGCGATCTCGGCAAATCACCCCGCACTGTCGGATCACTTCGCATACTTCGCCGGCAAGCCGGGAGGATGGCCACACATCTTCGCGGATACCACCGGGATGAGGGCGGTTCCCGAGAAAGAGGAAACGCTCCGCTACTATGACACGGTCAACTTTGCGCGCCTGCTGAGGGTTCCCGGCATCTATACGTGGGGCTACAATGACAACACTGTGCCGCCAACTTCTGCATACGCTTTCTACAACCTGATTCGCGCTCCGAAAGAACTGATAATCGCGCCGGAGGCAGGCCACTTCACGGTGCCCGCACAGAACCGGCGTACTAAGCAGTGGATCCTCGCAAAGCTGGGAATCAATTAACCGGCGCGCTCTGCCCGATTCGAATAGATACCCGGCGCCGTCGGTGTCACATCACGGCGCATGTACATCCACACTGCACCGAACACGGCAAAGAGGAGCGCGATCATCTGCGCGCTCGTCAGCCCGCCAACAAAGAATCGGTCGTCCTTCGCCCGGAAGAACTCGACGATGAAACGCTCGATCCCCGCGAGCAGACAGTAGAAGCCGAACAGCCACCCGACCGCATGCTTGTGATCGCGGAAGCGCCACAGGATCATGAACATCGCGAATCCCATCAACACTTCGTAGATCTGGGTCGGATGCACTGCTACAACCTGTGACGGCGACAGACCCGGGGGAAATTGCACGCCGAACATTCTCGACATGTTTCCAACGGTCGATGGCGGAGCGCCCTCGGGAAACATCGTTGCCCACGCTCCGGTGAACGGCCGCCCATAATCGTCGCCAACCGCCCAGCACCCCGTCCGCCCGACTGCGTACGCGGCCGGCAGCGCGAGCGCCGCCGAATCGCTGATCCTCGCGACACCCAGTTTCTTTTTCAGTACGACGGCGATCACCGCCACGATTCCGCCAATCAGCCCACCCCAGAACACAAAGCCCGCGCGGCTGAATAACGTGGTGATGTCGTGCATGAGGATCGCATAGTAGATCTTGGCGCCGAGAAGCCCTCCAACGACCGCTGCAAACACGATATCGCCGACGGGCGCAACGCTCTCTCCTCGCCGCTCGAGCTCGTCCGACAGGATGATCTGCCCGATGATGAACGCGAGAAGCATCGCGAACCCGAAACCGGTTGCCTGAAACGGGCCGATCTGGTACGCAACGGGATGATGAACTATCGTAGCAAAAATGCGGAGCATCGGAGAAAATTTAAGGTTAGGCCGCGATGAGACCGGGAATCGGCAAGCTCGCAAACGCATTCAAGTTCGGCAATGACCGCTCGCCCCGCTCGAACCTGAACAACCCCGCGCGTGCGATCATCGCTGCATTGTCTGTTGCGAGCCGTGGACTTGGCGCAAATACAGTAGCACCAATCGATGCCGCTCGCTCGCGCATCGCGCCGACAAGGGCCGAGTTGCACGCCACCCCGCCGCCCAGCACGATTCGCTTTCGCCCGTATGTGTCGGCGGCGCGGTACGTCTTCTCGACGAGCGAGGCAATGAGCGCATCCTGAAAGCCGCGAGCGATGTCGGACCCATCGCGCGACAGGTCGTCACTGCCGCGAACGGCGTGGAGAACCGCGGTCTTCAATCCACTGAATGAGAAAGCATAGTAGTCGTCGCTGCCGGGCTGGTCGTTGCGCCTGACCATTGGTGTCGTAAACCGGAAACGTCCCGGAGTGCCGTCACGCGCGAGAGTCTCGATTGGCCGCCCGCCGGGATACGGAAGGCCCAGTAGCTTCGCCACCTTGTCGAACGCCTCACCCGCAGCGTCGTCTCTCGTTGCCCCAAGAAGCCGGTAGCTCCCCCACGCATCGACATCGAGCAGCATGGTGTGACCGCCTGACACGAGCAGCCCGGTGAACGGCGGCACCGCGTCGTGATTCTCGAGCGCCGTCGCGAACAGATGCCCTTCCATGTGATGAACGCCGATGACCGGAACGTTCATCGCGTACGCAAGTGCCTTGGCGTAGCATACACCAACCAGAAGCGCGCCGATCAGACCCGGGGCGTGAGTCACTGCTATCGCATCAACGCCCGTCGCAGGTATTCCCGCATCGACGAGCGCCCGCGACACAACCGGCACGATGCTTGTGAGATGCGCGCGCGATGCGATCTCCGGCACAACCCCGCCAAAAACCTTGTGAATATCCTGCGACAGAATCACGAGCGACCGCTGGTGCACATCATTGCCAGTGCCCTCGAGGACTGAAGCCGACGTCTCGTCGCACGATGTCTCGATCCCAAGTATCACCGTCATCGCTTAGCCGGCCGTCTCGGCCAGCAGTCTGTCGATGAGGCCGCGGTTGGCCGGGGAGTTCCAGTTAGTGGCACCGAGAAACTTGCGCCGGATCACCCCATCGCGGCCGATGATAACCGTTTCCGGATATCCTGTCGTCTGATAGTCCCGACTGACTTTGCCATCGGCGCCGCCCGGATCGTGCAAAACCTCGAAGGTCAGGCCGTATTGCTTTGCGAAGTCGCGGATCTGGGTGTCGGTGCCAGGATCGTCAACGCTGATTGCGACGACCTTGAGCCCCTTTGGAGAATACGCCGTGTGAAGTTGTTCGATGCTCGGCATCTCGACCCGGCAGGGGCCGCACCACGTCGCCCAGATATTGATGAGCACTACCTGGCCGCGATAGTCGTCGAGCGACTTGCGGACGGGGACTGAATCGACCGTCATCGCGACGAACCCCGGCGCCTTCACCCCGAGCCCGACCGGAGCGAGCTCGTCGCTGAGAAAAATTTTGCCGGCGACGACGACCATGGTGATCACCGCGAGCACGATCGCCACAACCATGAATTGCCGCCGGCCAGTCATGCGCGCTCCAGGCAAAGCGTTCGCAGCGCACCGATTTCCAGTTTCGGATCGCTGGCGGTGAAGATCGCGTTGCCGGCGACAAAGGTGTCTGCTCCGGCTCGCCACACGTCGTGAATTGTCTGCCGCGAGATTCCACCATCCACCTCGAGCGCCGCGTGACTTCTGAACTCGTCGAGCATGTGACGCGCCCGCGCGACCTTGTCGAGTGACGCGGGAATAAAGTCCTGGCCGCCGAACCCCGGGTTGACAGTCATTATCAGCAGGAGATCGAGGTCGGCGACAGCCTCGCGCACAGAAACCAGCGACGTTCCGGGATTGACTGCCGCGCCGGCACGACAGCCGAGCTCGCGGATGCGCGTGAGTTGTCGCTGGAGATGCGGGGCAGCTTCAACGTGAATGGTCATTCCGTTGGCGCCCGCTCCGGCAAAGCTTTCGAAATATTTTTCCGGCTCGCGCACCATCATGTGGACGTCGAGCGGAAGCGTTGTCAGCTTGCGCACGGTGGCAATTACTTTTTCGCCGAAAGTGATGTTCGGAACGAACCGACCGTCCATCACGTCGAGGTGAATCTGGTCGGCCCCTCCCTCAACGCACATCGCGATTTCATCACCGAGCCGGGAGAAGTCAGCGCTCAGAATAGAAGGAGCGATTCTCGCATTCACGGTGTCGAGCCCGGCAGGTGCGGCGCGCGCTGAAGCGAATCGATGCGACCGGGCTCGACCGACGGTTCGCGTGGTGGTGGAGGAAACCGGGAGATTCTGAGGCTTACGTTTGCGCCTGCAGAAACAGTTGAACCAGCAGCCGGCGTCTGTCCCAGAATGGTGTTCTCGGGCATGAACGAACTCGTATCCCGACTCGTTCCGCCGAGTCGAAGTCCGAGCTGCTCGAGTGTCGACCGCGCATCGGGAAGGGTGCGCCCGGTGAGATCGGGAACCTGAACTGTCGATGGACCCTGACTGAGAATGATGCTCACCGTTGCCGGAAGCTGTGACGTCGTTCCCGCAGGAGGAACGCTGCTGATGACGGCACCGCGCACGAGATTGCTTGTCTGCTCGGAGATGCTGCCGAACGTAAAGCCGGCGTTCTCGATCGCAATTTTCGCCTGTTGCTGCGATGAGCCAGCGACTTCGGGAACCGTCGCTGCTGCCTGGCCGCCACTCACCGCGAGCGTCACGTCGGCGCCGCGCTTCTGAAGGCTGCCGGCCGGTGGGTCCTGCTCGAGAACTACCGCTTCCGGAATCGTCTTGTGAAAGCGCGTCTGGCCCTTGATCGCGTGAAACCCGGCCTTGTCGAGCGCGCTCGCCGCCGCGTCGTAGGTCAATCCCACAACTCTCGGAATATGGCCATCATCAGGAAGGACGTCAGCGGGAAACGCAAACACAAAGAGAAGGACATAGGCGATGAGAAAGCCGCCGACACCAACGATGAGATAGGGAAACGTCCGCCTCGCAAAAGTGCGAGGGTTCACCTATTCACTCCGACGCAGCCGTGCCGCGAACGCGCCATCGCTGCCATGCACCTGCGGCAGAACACGAAGATATCCGCCATCAAGTGTGTCAGCCGGCACGGACTCCATCGGCGGCGGCTCGATCCTGAAGCCTGAATTCCGGCTGAGGAAAGCATTCACCTGCTGCTCGTTTTCTTCCGGCTCGAGCGAGCACGTACTGTAGATGAGCAGCCCACCAGGTTTGACGACACCGGCGGCGGCCTTGAGGATCGAGCTCTGCAGAGCCGCCATGACCGAGATGTCCGATACCTTGAGACGCCAACGGGCATCGGGATGACGCCTGAATGTGCCTGTGCCGGTGCAGGGAACATCGATGAGCACGGCGTCGGCCTCACGGATGATCGGCAGTCGCGCGTCACCCGCCGCGACCAGCAGATTATCCGCCTCGAGCCGGGCGCGGTTTTCAAGAAGGCGCAAGAGCCGATGCGGAGATTTGTCGGACGCGAGAACAAGCCGCGCCGTGCGCGTCAGCTCAAGTGCCTTGCCACCCGGTGCAGCGCACAGATCAGCCACGACCGCGCCGTCAGGAATCGCCGCGTATTGCGTGACGAGAGTCGAGCCCGGATCCTGGACGAAGAACAGGCCCTGTTTGAATGCTCCGAGCTCGGTGAGAGAAATGCCACCGCTGATCTGAATGCTGTCGCGCACGAGCGGCGCATCTTCGACATCGAGACCTGATCCTTCGAGCATCGCCTCGAGCTGCTCGCGAACGATTCCATACGGGCGAATCACGACAGGAGCTTCCGCATTGTTCTTCATCATGAGGACAGCGGTTGCTTCCTCACCCCATCTCGCCAGCCACCGCGCAATGAGCCAGCGCGGATGAGAATACCGCGCGGCAAGATCATCGAGCCTGTCTGCGTTGCGCGGGAGCACGAGGTCGTTGCGCTCGCGGTCAACTCGCCGCAGCACAGCGTTCATCAACTTGCTTGCGCCGATGCCGTGACGAACCTTCGCGAGCTCGACTGTCTGTGCGATCGCGGCATACGCAGGAACGCTCCCCATGTGCAGCAACTGGTAAACGCCAAGCCGCATGAGGTCGAGAAGATCGGCATCGATGCGCGCCAGTCCACCCCGAACGCGCTCGGCGAGATGCACGTCGATCGATCCGCGCTGCCGGAGCATTCCGTACAACAGCTCGCGAAGCCAGCGCCTGTCTCGCGCATCGAGACCCGACGCGCGGCGCTCGAACGCGCTGTCGAGCATCTCGCGGCCTCGCAGATCGGCACAGATACCCGCGGCAACGACTCGCGGCGCAGTCACACCGCCAACGGCAACCTGCACAGCGCTATCCTGGCTCATCACTCGCCGAGCATCCCTGTCAGCGGCGACGACGGCACGGCGGTCTCGCGCCGCGGCATTCTTCCCGCAAGAAAAGCAAGGCGGCCGGATTCGACTGCCTGTCGCATCGCCGTCGCCATTCGCACGGGATCCGACGCCGCAGCAATACCAGTATTCATCAGAATCCCGTCAACTCCCTGTTCCATCACCACGCACGCATCAGACGCAGTGCCGACTCCGGCATCGACAATCACCGGTACGCCGAGACGCGATTTGATTGTGCGGATTGCATAGGGATTCAGCATCCCAAGCCCCGATCCGATTGGCGACGCGAGCGGCATCACGGCAACCGCACCAGCATCCTCGAGCCGGAGCGCAGTGATGAGATCGTCGTTGGTGTACGCCATCACCTTGAAGCCTTCATCCGCAAGCACGCGAGTTGCCTCCAACAGGCCCGCAGTGTCCGGCAGCAGCGTCTCGGCGTCGCCGATAACCTCGAGTTTTACCCATTCGTTGAATCCGGCAGCTTGTGCCAGGCGTGCATAACGAATCGCATCTTCGGCGTTGTAGCATCCCGCCGTGTTGGCGAGCAGAAAGAAGTGATCGGGATCGAGATGATGAAGAATTCCTTCGTCATTCGCGCGGCTCAGATCGACGCGCCGCACGGCAACGGTGACGACCTCCGCACCCGATGCATCGATGGCGCTCATCATGTCGGCGTTCGACGCGTATTTGCCGGTCCCGACCATGAGTCGCGAGCGAAACTCGCGGCCGCCAATTGTGAGTGGCGCAACGTCGAGTGCAGTCTCGATCAGCATTCCCATCTCAGCCGCCGCCAACAAAGTGCACGATCTCGACGACATCGCCGTCATTCAGCGGCAGCGTGCCGTAGCGATCGCGATCTCTCAGAATCGTGCGGTTGTGCTCGACAACTACGAGTCGCGGGTCGATCCCAAGTGTGCCGAGCAGTGCCCCGACAGTGCTACGGGGTGCCAGCTGCCGGGGGGCGCCATTCACCATCAAGGTGATTCTCTCGCTGGACGCCGTAGACTGCATCATAGGCTGAAATATAGCGCGTGATGGGATCGACAAAGCCGCCCTCCGACACGAGCGGAAGCCGCGTCTTCGAGAGGTTATCGTCACCAACCTTCGGATCGATCTCCGGGTCCCAGCCCACGCCGCGAATCGTCGCGATTCCATACGCGCCAGCAATCAGCAGCTCCGCCACATTTTCCGGCCCGATTCCACCGATGGCGATGATGGGAATCGTAACCGCGGCGGCCAGAATGCTGATGAAGTCAGTTCGGGCCGGCACCCGACCGCGATGGCTTGGCGTCTCGAAGATCGTACCCGCAACACACCACGTTGCACCCTCCTTTTCCGCTTCGACTGCTTCCTCGACACTGTGGACGCTGGCGCCGACCGGAAGCGCAGGCGCGGCAACCCGCGCCTCGGCAACCTGAAGGGAATGCGACGCGAGCTGCGCTCCTCGCGCACCGACTGCCTGGGCGACATCGATGCGGTCGTTCACAATGAGCCAGCATCCCGTTTTTTCCTGAAGCGCGGCGAGAGCGTGAGCGACCTGATGAAACCGGCGACCCGGTGCGCGGGAGGAGCGAAGGTGAATTGCTCCGCGCGGCCCGAGGGTGTGCATAACTTCTTCCGCGCGGACGAGAAACCACTCGTTCATCACCGAGGCGCTGTCGGTGACGGCATGGATGATGGGGAATGGCGGAGTCGGCAGCATGTCAGACACCACACCGGTCCCCCACCGCAACGCCACGCCCGCGTGCCCAGTCCCCCGACCGCATGCGGGCTTTTCCGGCGGGCTGAACGTCCTGAATTCGAACAGCAGTGTCCCTGCACATCACCATCAATCCGCCAGTTGCGGACACAACGTCACCGGGCTGCGCACCTTCGAGCGAAACTTCCGTCAAGCCCTCCGAAACAGAAACAACGCGCGGGCCGAACAGCTTGACGTCGGCGCCGTTGAGGGTCGTGAATGCACCAGGCCGCGGATCGTACGCACGGATCATTCGCGCGACGTCGCCTGCCATGAGACTCCAATCAACCCGAGCGTCATCCCGCGACACTTTCGGCGCGTACGTCGCCCGGGATTCATCCTGCGGCGTCTCAGTCGATGCGCCAAGCCCGATCAACGCCAGCGACTCGAGAAGCGTGAGCGCACCGAGCTCTGACAAACGGTTCTGGAGCTCGCCGTACGTCTCATCCTCCAGAATCGGAACGGCGGCCGCAAGAATTACCGGCCCTGCATCGAGTGCCGGAACCATCCTCATGATTGTCACTCCTGTCTCCGCGAATCCGTCGCGGATCGCCGCCTGGATCGGCGCCGCGCCACGAAGCTGAGGCAACAGCGACGCGTGAATATTGAGGGTTCCAAGCCGAGGCACATCGATCATGCGCCGTGGCAGGATGTGACCATAGGCGACGACGACAGAAATGTCGGGTGCCATGAGCCCAATTGCTTCACCGAACTCGTCATCCTTCGGGGTGCCCGGCTGGTACACGGGAATCCGCTCCTCGAGCGCGATCAGCTTTACTGGCGGCGGTGTCAGCTTCCGCGACCTGCCCTGCGGCTTGTCCGGCTGTGTGACAACGCCCGTAACCTCGAACCCCTCGCCGATCAGCGCTCGGAGAGGAGCGCCGGCGAACTCGGGCGTACCCCAGAAGAGCACGCGCATTCAAAGTTCGCCCTCGCTGTGATGCGGCCCTGGCTTCTCCGCTGAGACTTTCCGGATGAAGTTCGGATAGTCGCCCTTGAGCTTTTCCCACTGAGACAACACCGACCGGCGCTTGAGCATGCTCAGGTAGTCGATGAAGAGCTTGCCGTCGAGGTGATCAATCTCGTGTTGCATGCAGCGACCGAGCAGGTCCGTTCCCTCGACCTCGACTTCGGCTCCATTCTCATCGAGCGTGCGCACGACGACGCGATTTGCGCGAGTGACGTCACCGAATATTTCCGGAATCGAAAGGCATCCCTCCTCGCCGCGAACCGTGCCCTCACGCTCTACGATCACCGGGTTGACGAATGCGTATTTCTTTCCGTCCACATCCATCACGGCAATCCGCTCCGTGCGCCCAACCTGCGGCGCGGCAAGACCGATACCCTCGGCCGCGTACATGGTGTCGAACATCTCCGAGATCAGCGTTCGAATCTCATCCGTGATTTCGCTGACCGTCGATGTCTCCTTCCGCAAAACCGGGTCGCCAAGCACCCGGATGTCGAGAATCTTCACCCCTGAGCCACTCCGCCAGACCCGGAGCGGGACACGCGCGCGATTCGACCTCTCTCGATGATGAGCCGTGACTCACCCGACTTGATGGTAATCCGATCCTCGTTCGGCTGGCTCGTCCCGTCGATGACAGTCTCCTTGATGAAAATGACGTCGCCAACAACTCCACCGGTGGTCACGATCTCATCTCCTTTCTTCACCGCCCGAATGAGAACATCCTGATCCTTGCGCTGCTTTTGGCCGGGGCGAATGAGGATGAAATAGAAAATCGCAAAGATGGCACCGTACATGAAAATCGGGCCAACCAGTCCGTTCAGCCCGGCAGGTAGCTGAAGCAGCAGGAGATTCGAGAGAATATGGGTCATTTATGAGAGTTGTTTTCGGGAATGGTAGCGCGCGAGCCAGGCGCTGCTCCACGCGTCGATCGACCCCTCGAGAATTGCTCCTCGGGCCGACCGGGCGAGAGAGAGAAGGAAATGTACATTGTGCAGGGAGAGCAGGCGGAGGCCGAGAATCTCGTCGGTCACGTACAGATGCCGGATGTAGGCGCGGGTAAAGCGTCGGCAGGCGGAACAGTCGCAGGATTCGTCGATCGGCTTTGGATCGTTGCGGAATTCGGCACGCTTGATGTTGAGTCGCCCATCGGCCGTGAATGCAGTTCCGTTGCGGCCCATTCGCGTTGGCGCAACACAGTCGAACAGGTCCACTCCACGCTTGATTCCCTCGACAATATCCTCCGGGAATCCAACGCCCATCAGGTACCGCGGCCGGTCAACCGAAAGTGCATCGTCGACGACCTCGAGCATTTCGTACATCGCCGGCTTGGCCTCCCCGACGGAGAGCCCCCCGATTCCGAATCCCTTCCAATCATTCATATCCGAGATCGCCAGAGCGGCCTCGCGCCGCAACGACGCATGGATGCCGCCCTGAACGATGGGAAAAAGAGTCTGTGTGCCGGAGTGACCATCATCGATCGCGTCGAGCCGCTTGAATTCGGTCAGGCAGCGGGCGAGCCATCTCACGCTGCGCTCGCTGGCATCGCGAGCATCGACGTCGTTCGACTGGCCCGGAATGACATGATCGAACTGCATGATGACGTCAGCACCAATGTTGCGCTCGATTCGCATCACCGACTCGGGTGTAAAAAATCTCTTCGATCCGTCGATGTGACTTTGAAACTCGACGCCGTCCTCGCTCACCTTCCGCAATGTTGCAAGCGAGAACACCTGGAATCCGCCCGAATCGGTGAGCATCGGGCCGTCCCACCGCATGAACCGGTGCAGTCCCCCCATCTCTCTCACCAGCTCATCGCCTGGCCGCAGATGAAGGTGATAAGCGTTCGACAAGACCATCGTCGCGCCCATCGCCGTCAGATCATCGGGGTCGAGCGATTTGACAGTGGCAAGCGTCCCCACCGGCATGAATGCCGGAGTTTCGACGGGTCCGTGCAGCGTCATGAACACTCCGGCGCGCGCCGAGCCGTCGGTTGCGCGAAGAGAAAAATCGAATGTCATGCGCTAAATGATCGCCATTGCGTCGCCGTACGAGTAGAACCGATAACGCGATTGAATTGCTTCGCTGTACGCGCGCATCGCGAGATCGTAACCGGCGAACGCGGCGACGAGCATCAGCAGCGTTGACCGCGGTAGATGAAAGTTCGTGATCAAATGGTCGACTGCCCGAAACGCGTATGGCGGACGAATGAATATCCGGGTATCGCCCTCTCGTCCCGTAAACCTGCCGTCCGGATGAACAGCGCTTTCGAGGGTTCGCACGGATGTCGTGCCAACGGCCCA
>JBBSFT010000079.1:0-11853 GCA_038254845.1 Gemmatimonadales bacterium
CGGTGACGACGTGTGCAGCGTCGTCGGATGTGACGCTGACTTCATGGAATACCGCGCCAGCCGGAAGATTCTCGCGTTTTCCGCTCGACAGGTCATCAATGATCTCGACGGCGTACCCGTTTCCCAGCAGCGTATCCGCAACGTGAGAGCCGATGAATCCGGCTCCGCCCGTGACAAGTGCCCGAGGCGTCACGCGTCGCCGTCCCGGGGCGAGGCCGAGTCACGCTCGAGCGCAAACAGGTACCTCGCTGCGTCGACTACTCCTAATCCGCGCCCATTCGCCGCCGCGGCCCGCAATCTCACGCTCGGCTCGTGCAAAAACTTGTTCATCAACGTCCTGGAGAAATGTTCAATGCCGTCAGCCTGCTCGCTCGAAAGTCCCCCGATCCGGCGCAATGCCGCCGCCAGCTCGTCCGCTCGCACCCGCTCCATCTGCGAGCGGAATTCAGTCACCACCGGGACGGCGGCGAGTCCAGCCAGCCACTGCCAGTACTTCTCGACTTCGGTGGCGATGATGCGCTCCGCCGCCGGGATGTCCTCGCTTCGACGCTCGAGATTTGCCGCCGCCGCTGCCTTGAGATCGTCAAGGTCATAGAGAAAGACATTCTCGAGCTCCCCAACGGTTGCTTCAACATCACGCGGCAGTGCGATGTCGAGGATACAGAGCGGCCGATCCCCTCTCGTTGCGAGCGCGGGAGCGACATGCGCAACTTCTACGATCGGGTGGGGCGACGCGGTCGAGCACAACAGAATGTCAACCGAATGCAGGCTCTCCCAGCACTCGTCGTAATGCACCGCAACAGCGCCGTGCTCCGCCGCGAGAGTCTGCGCCCGCTCGAACGTCCGGTTCGCGACGATCGACACCCGCACGCCCTCTTTTCTCAGACAGGCGAGCGCGATTCCCGCAACGTCACCGGCGCCGAGAACCATTGCGCGACGACCGGCGAGCGAGCCGAAGATTTTTTTCGCGAGCTGGACCGCGGCGGAGCTGACCGAGGCGGCTCCGCGGCCGATGCCAGTCTCCTCCCGCACTCGCGCGCCGACAAGCAATGACGTCTGAAAGAGCCTGTTCAATGCGGCGCCCGATTCCGCGCGCGAATCTTCCCACGCGTCACGCACCTGGCCGTGAATCTGTGCCTCGCCAAGAATCATCGAGTCGATACCGGCGGCAACCGAGAATAAGTGGCGCGCGGCGTCGCGGTCACGATAGACGTAGACGTACGGGCCGGCGTCATCACCGAGGCGCAACGAGAACAGGCCGCGAACGTGCTGTGTCGAGTCGACGGTCGCATCGACCATGTACAACTCGGTGCGGTTGCACGTTGACAGCATGACTGCTTCGGATACCGCGTCCGATTCGCGTAGACACTGAAGCGCGTGGCGTGCCTCCGCTTTGCTGAAGCAGATCTTCTCGCGAATCTCGATCGGCGCAGTACGATGGTTGACTCCGGCGACTACGAGCGACACGCGGCAATCTCCTCGCTGAATGTCGCGGTCTCGACCCTGTCGCAGAAGTCGGCGCCGATGAGGCAGCGATTCACCGATGCCCACTCTGCTGGGCCGCCCCGCCGCAGGATCTCAGACCGGAGGGAGGCGCAGTCACTGATGGCAGCGGCATACCGCTCACCGAATTGCGTTGCGATTCTGTCCCTGACCCGTGCTGCCGCCGATGGGACACTTCCCGCGCCGACACCAATCGTGAGCTCACCCGCGCGATGCACGGCCATCGACACGAACGACCCCCACTCCGGAGCGTCGGCGACGTTCACCAGGCGTCTCATCGTGTGAGCATCGCGCGCAACGAGCGCATTCACGTCGGGAGATGTCGTTGCGGCAATGACGATCTGCGCGTTGCCGATATCGTTCATTCCTTCGTAACACCTTAGATCGAGCGTGACCCGATCGCCCGCTCGAGCGACTTCGGCAAGTTCGTTCGTCACTTCAGGTGAGATGACTCTCACTGACGCGCCAGCAGCGTGCAGCGTGAGCGCCTTCCTCGTCCCGACAGCGCCGCCGCCGACCACGAGTGCGTCGATCCTGTCGCAGTTGAGCGATATGGGTAGCCCGCTCAGAGGAATTGTCCCCGGTTGAACTGCACGACGCGGAAGACGATGTAGACAACAAGAACGCTGGCGAACGTCACCGACGACATGATTGCGGCGCGACGGGCCTGCCACCCCCGCAACAGCCGACCAAGCGCGAGCGAGCCGATACACATCCACGCACCAAGACCCCACACCAGCTGAGGCACGACGAGAGTGCGATAGGCAATCGAGTAAGCACCGGCCAGTGCGAGCCCGGTCGTGAGCCCGAGGAATCCAGACACCGACGCGACGTGGTTCACCCGATCGAGAGTGTCGAGTGGAGGAAAGAATCTGTAAATCGCGCCAAACCGTGCCGACTTCAGCTCGCGTCGCGCGACGAGGTACATCGTGCCTGCCGCGGCTGCGGTCGCGTATGCCGCCATCCCAAGAAAGCTCAGCACGATATGGCTGACGAGCCAGAACGCCTGCGTACCCTGCGGATCGAGAAACGGGTGCAGCCCGGTGATATTGCCAACGGTGGCGAGAAGCGCGGCCAACGGCGCGGCAATCAGCGCGAGGCTCACTTCACGCGCAAAGATCTCGACGAGCAGCAAGGCACCGGCAAGCACGAACCCCGCAAACGACAGCGCCGGGCCAAGGCCTGTCAGCGAGCCGCTTCCACTCAGCCGCGCCAGCGAGGCCAGGGCAAATCCGTGCGACAGAACACCGACGGCAAGAACGGATATAACAGCCTTCACCGGCGCGTTGACGCGGCGCGCGAACGGCAGGGCCGCCAGCGCGGCTGCCGCGACGTAGCACGTTATTGCGATGAATTGGGCAATCACCATCATGATCGTCCTAATTTAATCCCCGGCTACGCGCCGGGCATCAAATTCTTCGACTCAATCGCTATGGCATCCGCGCTGTCAGTGTCGCCTTCATGCCGCGCCGAACGCGCGGCTGGTCCTGATCGATGAGAATTGTCGTCACCGCAAACGGTGTCACGCGGACCACCTCGGCCAAAGCTGCCGGCACGGGAGGAGCGGGATAACGTGGATCAATGGTGTCGTCGATCAGCGTGAACTGATCGCCCACTCGCACGCCGCTCGCCGATTTTGCCGTGAGCACGACATAACTCTGCAGAGATGGAAGCACCGGGCTGTTCGCGATGTACATCACCTTCTCCGTTGTGCCAGCGGCAACTGGAGTCGCCCGGCCCATCGAGCTCGCCGCACCCGTGAGCGGCGTGAGCTTCTGGTCCAGACTGATCTCGCCGAACTGGCGCACGACGCTCACCAGCGCCGGACCGCCGGACTGGCGCGATTCGACACGAACGACTCCTGTTGGAATCACGATCTGCGCCTCATCATTCAGCTCTTCGCCAAGTCTGTAAACGAGCAAGTAGTCACCGCTGCTGCCCGACACGCCGGCCGGCAGGTCGACGAAGACACGATCATGAAGCTGAAAGCGGCGTTCTCCGCCCGGGGATTCGATACCGGGCCGATCGTATGCCGCCGCCAGTCGCCCCGCACCCGGCGGGCCACCAAGACGGTCGCCATAGGGGGCCGATTCGATTTCCCCTCGCGGAACGCCGCCCGATCCACCGCGGCCGATTACCGAGCCGTCTGATTGAATGCGATCGGTCACCATTCCCGGGAGAGTCGAGAACACGGTTCGCTGAACCGGTGGCGGCACTGGCCTGGTCGCAATGCGCGCGAGCACGTCGGGTTTCACTTCGCTATTGGGAATGCGAATCGTCTCGCCCGGGTATATCCAGTGCGTATTTTCGACGACATCCGAATTTCTCCGAAACACTTCGGGCCACTTGAACGGGTCCTTCAGATATTCTTTCGCGATGTCCCAGAGAGTATCGCCTTTCTTCACCAGGTGCGTCGTCTCGTCGGGGCCAACGGGCGTTGCATTGGTGAAAGTCGGCGCCGGCTTTCGCCCGTCCTGCGCTGCGGCTGGGCCTGCTATCGAGCCGATGGCGAGGGCGGCAGCGAATCCAATGACTCGCCCTGCACGAAACGTGATCGTTGAAGAGAGGACCTGCATCGGAAAGCTCCGGGAGAAACGGATTGGTGCAGCGATATCGCAGCGCTCCGTCGACCAACAGGCGCGGGCGCAGCCAACCGTTACCTAGACGTGCCACCTCGCTCGCTCGTCACGGAAACGCGAAGGGCGAGCCTGCAGCGGCCTCGCCCTCCGCACCCGCCGGCGACGATCAGAACGGCAGATCGTCGTCCTGGTCCTGAAGGGCAGCCGGAAAATCATCAAAGCTGTTGTCCGACGCCGAGCTGGACTTGCTCCCGCTTCGGGCCGGTGCGCGAGACCTGCCTCCATCGGAGTCAGAATCGAAATCTCCACCGCGACCACCGCTTCCAAGAAGCATCAGCTCGCGAACCTTGATCTCGGTGGTGTACCGCGTCTGGCCTTCCTTGTCCTTGTATTGACCGTACTCGATCGAGCCTTCGACAAAGACACGCTCACCCTTCCGGCAGTACTTCTCGACAATGTCGGCAAGACCCGTCCCGCCTGCTTTGGCGTTCCACGCGACGCAGCGATGCCATTCAGTCTTCTCCTGCTTATCGCCGCCAGCTCCACTCCACGACCTGCTCGTCGCAAGCGAGAACGTCGCGACCTTGCTGCCACCAGCAGTTGTTCGCACTTCCGGCTCGTTCCCGAGATTTCCGATCAACGTCACCTTGTTCACACTGCGACTCACATTGCCTCCCGGCGAGGGTTCATACGCTCGCCTTCAATTGTAAACCTCCCCACCGACTGACAGCACTCACTCACTTGCCTGAATCACCCAATTGTCCCGCGCCGGAGTACCAATGCGTCCTCCGTCGGGCTTCGATAGTATCCTTTTCGCCGGGACACCTCTTCAAACCCTCGCGATTGATAGAGAGCTCTGGCCGCTGTGTTCGACACCCGCACCTCGAGAAACAGCGACTTCGCGCCTCGCCTCCCGGCCTCATCGAGTGCCGAATCGAGCAACGTTCCACCAAGACCGTGACCGCGTTGCGATTGATCGACAGCGATGTTCACAATCTCCCCTTCATCCGCCACGGCGATCGCGATCACGTAACCCACGATTCGCCGATCAGCTCCGACAGCAACGAGAAAGATAGTGTGCTCGAGTTTGAGCACAGATCCGAATTCCTCGGCCGACCACGGGTCACTGAACGACGCTCGCTCGATCTCCGCGACGGCCGTCAGATCCACGGTAGTTGCGCGGCGGTACCTCACTGGCACCGCGGCGTGCGTTTCACCGTGCACGAATGGCTCGATCATTCTCCCGCCGCGAGCGGTTTGCCGTGCGCCGCCTCCCACTTCACCTGCGCCTCGGCCAGACGGCCGTAATCCGGCTCCCAACTATTCACGTCGACTGCACCTCGAGCAAGGATCTGATCGAGCAACCTGGCCACGGCGCGCGCATGCGGACGCTCACTTATCGCTGTTGCCGGCCCGATCAGCGAACGGCCGGCCTGAGCGGCCATGTCTTCGAGCGCCGCGTCCTGCGCGAGTGCATGGCCGCCAAGTTGTTGCACGTCACCCGATTCATCGATATCAGCGTCGAGAACAAAACTCTCGCCACGCATTGCCGGCAGAGCGACGAGATAGCGCCGTGATACGTTGTCATGACTGGCCGCAATCAGCATCAATGACGATGTCGCGAAGAGGGGCAACCCGGCGCCAACAGCAATTCCCTTTGCAATCGACGCCGCGATGCGCAGGCTCGTGAAGCTGCCCGGTCCCGCACCGCAGACGATGCGAGCCAGACCAGCGGGCGTCACGTTCGCCTCGGCCATGCAGTCGAGCACCATCGGCATGAAATCTTCTCCGCGCTGCCCCCGTCCCGGAACCCCGCTATCGGGCAACGCGTGCTCGGCGATCACGTCGCGATCGCGGATCACGGCGACGCTACCGGCATAAGTAGACCCGTCGAGTGCAAGCGTCAGATCCGACATCAGCCCGCGAGGACCAGTCGCCGCGATGGATCGTCGGGCGAATACTGAAGGTCAATGTGAAGATGATTCGGCGGCATTCTGCTGCCCGCTCGCTCCGGCCATTCGACAATGACCAGCGCATGCTCCCCCAGTATCTCATCCCAGCCGATGTTGGTGAGATCGGACTCCTTCTCGAGCCTGTACAGATCAAGGTGAATCACCGGCGACGCCGGGGCATCGTAACGATGAACAAGCGCGTACGTCGGGCTCGTGACGGATTCAGTTACTCCATATCCAGCGCAAATCGATTGAGCGAGCGTTGTCTTTCCGGCGCCGAGCTCGCCGGTCAGCGCGATGAGAACCGGTGCGTGACTCGACGCGCCGAGATCAATCCCCCATCGCCGCATTTCATTTTCGTCGAGCGCGAGATGACCGTCCGCAATCCGCGGGGGCAGAACGTGATGATGCGGCTGCACTATCGCTCGATCCGAATGCCGGCAAGGGAGCTGCGCGACCTGCTTCGCGACCCGTCCGCTTTCGCCTTCAGCTCGAACAGTTGATCGCGCAGTCGCGCGGCTGTCTCGAAGTCGAGATTCGCCGCGGCAATTTTCATCTCTTTCTCGAGCTCGGCGGTCAGCGTCGCCGCGTCCTTCCCGCCGTATTTCGGAGCATGCTCGGCCACACGGCGCGCCTGCTCAGCGTCGCGCGCCTCACTCCCTTCCCGCGCATCGGCGACGCGCGTGATGAAGCGCACCTGGTCTGTGCTCTTCACAACGCTGTACGGTGTGATGTTGTGTTCGACGTTGTGCGCGCGCTGCGTTTCACGGCGACGCTTCGTCTCCTCCATCGCACGCTCCATCGACCCGGTGATCCGGTTGGCGTAAAAAATCGCGCGTCCGTTTAGATGTCTCGCTGCGCGGCCAACAGTCTGGATGAGCGAACGGTCGCTGCGGAGAAACCCTTCCTGATCCGCATCGAGAATTGCGACGAGCGATACTTCCGGCAGATCGAGACCTTCCCGCAACAGGTTGATTCCAATCAGCACATCGAATTCGCCGAGTCGCAGGCCGCGGACGATTTCCATCCGCTCGATCGCGTCGATGTCGGAGTGCATGTAGCGCACGCGCACTCCCATCTGCTGGAGATAATCGGTGAGATCCTCGGCCATTCGCTTCGTGAGCGTCGTGACGAGGACCCGCTCTCCCTTCTGCTCGCGAAGGTGAATCTCATTGAGAAGATCATCGACCTGACCACGAACGGGGCGGATATCGATCTCGGGATCGACGAGCCCCGTCGGGCGGATGATCTGTTCGACCACGACACCCTCTGACAGGCGAAGCTCGATCTCGCCCGGTGTGGCCGAGACGTTGATGGCTCGCGGGGTGAGCGACAGGAACTCGTCGAACATCAATGGCCGATTGTCGAGTGCGCTGGGCAGTCGGAAACCGTAGTCCACGAGCGTCAGCTTGCGCGCGCGGTCGCCGTTGAACATTCCCCCAATCTGGGGAAGCGTGACGTGTGCTTCGTCGATTACGACAAGGAAGTCATCCGGGAAATAATCGAAGAGGCACGCGGGTCGCTCTCCCGCTTCGCGTCCCGACAGGTGCCGCGAGTAGTTCTCGATTCCGGCGCACGTGCCGATCTCGAGCATCATCTCGATGTCGAAGTTGGTCCGCGATTCGAGCCGCTGCGCTTCGAGAAGTTTGCCGGTTGCGCGCAACTCCGAGAGTCTCTCGCCCAGCTCAGCGCGAATGAGCTCGACTGCTTTCTGAATCGTCGGCCGCGATGTGACGAAATGCTTGGCCGGATAAATCGCTGCCTTCGCGAGATCGGCGATGACTTCGCCCGTGAGCGGATTGATCTTCGAGATGCGCTCGATCTCATCGCCCCACATCTCCACGCGGACGCCCTGCTCTTCATACGCCGGCAGGATCTCGACTGTGTCCCCGCGCACGCGAAAAGTCGCGCGGTCGAACATCACATCGTTCCGCGAATACTGAATCTTGACGAGAGATCTGAGAATTTCATCGCGGGCGATGTGCTGGCCTTTCGTGAGCGTGACCATCTGCTCGCGATACGCGCGCGGGTCGCCGAGCCCGTAGATGGCGGACACGGTGGCGACGATGATGACGTCGTCGCGTTCCATCAGACTGGATGTCGCGCGTAACCTCAGCCGGTCGATGTCCTCGTTGATCGACGCATCCTTCTCGATGTACGTGTCGGTCGTCGGGACATACGCTTCCGGCTGGTAGTAGTCGTAGTACGAAATGAAGTACTCGACCGCGTTGTTCGGGAAGAAGCTCTTGATCTCCCCGTAGAGCTGCGCAGCAAGAGTCTTGTTGTGCGAAAGAACCAGTGTCGGCTTGCCGTAGTTCCGGATGACGTTGGCGACGGTCATCGTCTTCCCGGATCCGGTGACGCCGAGGAGGGTCTGGAAGCGATCACCCCGGTCGAGGCCGGCGGTCAGCTCGGCGATTGCTTTCGGTTGGTCGCCTGCCGGTTGAAAGGGCGCCTGGAGATTGAAATCAGCTTTTGGCACCCTGAAATATAATCAAATATCGGGGTTTATTCGGGAGCCGAACCGGTTCCCGGAGAATTGAATCGCAATTGCCGATGCGGGCTAGGCGTCGCTCGCGAGGCGCTCCTTTCGGGTGACTTCTGTCACCCCTTTCACTCGCCTGGCGGCCTTAAGGACGCGCCGAAGATGCGCGAGATTTTCGACCTCGACCGCGAGCGCGCCGGTGACATGCCCGTCCGCACTCGCGAGCTCGAAGCTTCGAATGTCGGTGTCGGTTGCGGACACGGCCGCGGCGAGATCGGCGTAGAGCCCGCGACGGTCGGCGGCATCGAGCACGAGCCGCACCATGAATCGCTCGCCTTCGAGCTCCTTCCAGTCAATATCGAGGCGGCGCTCCGGCTCGAGATCGAGCATCAGCAGGTTGGGACAATCCGCGCGATGGATGCTGACTCCCCGGCCACGCGTCACGTAGCCGACGACCGAGTCACCGGGCACCGGCTGACAGCATTGCGCGTAGCGAACCATGAGGCCATCGACGCCCTGAATGCGCACGCCCTTTGGCGCGCCGCGCATCTTGTCAACGAGCCAGTCCAGCGGGCCCGGCTTCGTGGGTGCCTGAGGTACTTCCGTCTCCGGATACAGATGCTTCATCACCTGCATCACGCCGACGTCGCCCTGCCCGATCGATGCGATGAGGTGGTTCATGTCGTTCAACCCCATCGTTTCAGCCGCGGTTTTGAGCTGTGCATCGTCAGGCTTCGCCAGCCGCCGTCGCTTGACTTCGCGGAGAAGAATCTCTCTCCCGAGTTTACCCGACGTCGTCTGCTCCTCGACGCGCAGCCGCTGCCTGATCTTGTGACGCGCTCTGCCGGTCCGAACGTGCTGGAGCCAGTCACGGCTCGGACGCGCCGTCGGCGATGTCGTGATCTCGACGGTGTCGGAGTTCTTCAGCTCTCGCGCCAGCGTGGACTGTCGGCCGTTGATTCTGGCCCCAACCGCGTGCAGCCCCACTTCCGTGTGCACCGCAAACGCGAAATCGATCGACGTCGCGCCCTTCGGGAGCTGAATGACGTCTCCCGTCGGAGTGAACACGAAAATCTCGTCCTGGTATAAATCGAGCTTGAGGAACTCCAGAAATTCATCGGGCGTCTTCGCATCGAGCTGGAGCTCGAGCACCTGGCGAAACCAATGCAACGCGCGGTCGAGCTCGTCGGCGCTCTTTGCGCTCTCCTTGAACCGCCAATGCGCCGCAATGCCATACTCGGCCGTCCGGTGCATCTCGCGCGTGCGAATCTGGATCTCGAAGAGCTGCTTGCTCGGTCCGAAGATAGTCGTGTGCAGCGACTGGTAGCCGTTCGATTTCGGCTGGCCGACGTAATCCTTGATGCGCTCCTGAAGCGGAGTGTATCGCTCGTGAATGACGCCGAGTGCGTGATAACAGTCGGGCACACTGTCGACGAGAACGCGGATCGCCATGAGATCGTAGATCTCCTCGTACGGCTTGTCCCACTTCGTCATTTTCTTGTAGATCGACCACAGGTGCTTCGGCCGGCCGGTAACCTCGACGTTCGAAATGCCCGCCTTCCCGAGAAGTTCCTGCAACGGATCGCTAAGACCAGAGATCGTCTGTTCACGCTCCCCGCGCCGTTGCGACACGAGTTTCGCGAGCGACTTGTACTCCTTGATCTCGAGATGCTTGAAGGCGAGGTCCTCGAGCTCCCACCTGATTCCAGCCATTCCAAAACGGTGCGCGAGCGGGGCGTACAGGTCGCGTGTCTCCTGCGCAATCCGCCGCCGTTTTTCGATCGGCAGATAGTCGAGCGTCCGCATGTTGTGCAGGCGGTCAGCGAGCTTGATCAGAATTACTCGCGCATCCTTCGCGATCGACAACAGCAGCTTTCGATAATTCTCGACCTGCCGCTCCTGCGACGAATTGAGCGGCAAATGACCGATCTTCGTCAGGCCATCGACAATCTCGGCGATCTCTTTTCCGAACTGCGCTTCGATGTCGGCAACAGAGACGTCCGTGTCCTCGACAACATCGTGAATCAGCCCGCTTGCAACCGTAACTGTATCGAGTTGAAGCTCGGCCAGAATTCTCGCGACCTCGACACAGTGCGAGACATAGTTTTCCCCGGACAGGCGTTTCTGCCCCAGGTGCGCCCACTCGCTGAACCGATAGGCGCGCAACAGCGTCTCGTGGTCCAGCCGCTCGGGGAGCGGCCGTCCATCGTCGTTCCAACCGGGAATGACTGCATGGGATTCAACAGCGGTCAAAGCAGTCCCGCCTCCGCGAAGCTCAGGTAACGCCCTCTTCCAATAATAATGTGGTCGTGTACCGGTATGTCGAGGACGCGGCCGGCCTGCACCAGCTGTTCAGTCGTGATTCGGTCGTCGGGCGAGGGTGTGGGATCGCCGCTCGGATGGTTGTGAACGAGAATAATGGCAGCCGCATTCTCCGCGATAGCTTCGCGAAACACTTCGCGCGGATGAACGAGCGACGAGTTGAGCAGGCCGCGCGTTACGGTCACATCGCGCTCCAGCCGGTGCTGCGAGTCGAGGATGGCGACGTGAAACTCCTCGACAGGCAGGTCTTGAAGTCGCTGGCCGAAGATTTCGTGAACATCGCGCGGCCCACGAACGGGAATGCCGTCCTCGCGATCCTCCGCTGCCATCCGTCGTCCCAGCTCGAGCGCAGCGTGAATCGCGACGGCTCGCGCATTTCCAACTCCCTCGAGCGACGTCAATGCCGCGACAGGCTGAGACGACAGCCGCCGCAGCGATCCGTGCGCGCTCGCGAGAATATGGTGGCCGATCTGGACCGCGGAATTGCCCTGCGACCCGCTACCAAGGAGAATGGCGAGAAGCTCGGACGAGCTGAGGGCTCGGGGACCGTGAGATTTCAGACGCTCGCGGGGGCGTTCGGTGCTTGGGAGCTCGCTGATCATCGATGTCATGCCTGGTCCTGGTGAAGGATCAGTATGTCTATCTGATGGCTCGGGAATGGCCCCATCGTATCCTTCGTCGCGTAGCTGGATCAATGCTTCTTCTGCCTGGCGTAACAAACAACCTCACCGCGGGAATACGCGGAGAACGCGAAGAAACAACGCAAACGGAATTTGATAAAAACAAAAGATTGGTCTTCTCCGCTTCCTCCGCGGCTCTTTACTCCGCGTTCCCCGCGCTAAAAGTCGTTCTCATTCAGTCGAAAGCCTAACAGGTTGCTGAAAAAGGGTTTTGAGGCATGCCGCGCGAAATACGCGAGCTCCACATTTGCCCTCAGATCGATGATCGTCGGCTCGCGAGTGATTTCATCAGGGGAATTCTCGTGGAATAGAAGGTCTCTTTCGAGTTTTTC
>JBBSFT010000080.1:0-11746 GCA_038254845.1 Gemmatimonadales bacterium
CGTACGCTCACATTCGAGCCCGCCGAGGGTGGCGGCTTCCGCGACCGCGAGACTGGGTCGCGCTGGGACCTTTTTGGGAACGGCCTCACCGGGCCACTTCGCGGCCAGCGATTGGCGCGGATTCCGCACGGGGATTTCTTCTGGTTTGCGTGGGCAGTATTCCGGCCCGACACTCGCATTGGGCGATAGTCTCGTCACCTCGCAGTTTCGGCTGCTCTTCATGCCACCGATCCTGATAAAGGTACTGTGGGGGTTCAAACAGTAGAGCTCGAGCACGCGGGTCTATTCCAGGTCACCCGAGTCGGGCGAAAGGGCGTTGCTTCCCTGATGGCATTGATCTAGCCGGTCACGCGAAACCCCTCTTTGTCCGCCGCGGTTCCCTGGTTCCTGTCGAGCGTGACAAACTCGAGTGTACCGGGCTGGAAGTCTGAGGCGACGATCGCTGCGGCGAGTTGGACGGCGTCTGCGGCACGAAGTTTATGAACTCGAAGCAATCTGATTGCCTGCTCGCGCACGTCAGCCGAAGGCAGAACCTCCGTCCATGACGCGATCGCGTGACGGATACGGGTGATCGAGCCCCCGAGTCCGGCGAGCGTCAGGACGCCGTCGCGTTCGAGTCGCGCAAGCGCCGACACGCACTCGATGGGAGTGCCCCACCATGTGGCAATAGCCGGGTCGCCAGCGTGAATTTCGCGTACGCGGAGAGACGCACTCTCCGCGACCAGCAACGGAATGATGGCCGATGAGTCCCAGTATTTCACCGCGCGGTCCGGCGTTCCTCGAGAAGTGCCGTGACAGCGGACACTCCTTTTTCAAGACGAGGCGGCGCCGGCAGGTGCTCGTCCCAGGTTGTTCTGGGTTCGCGCTCCGGCAGCTTCACTAACCCCCGCTCTGCGAGTTCGTGGAATTGCGGGGAGATTCCCCGAACCTGTGCCGCAGGTGGCACCAGCCGCGCTACGGGCGTCCCGCGATCAGTGATCGTGATCGCGGTTCCCGCCGTGACTTTTCTGAGTAGTGCGCTCAGGGTGTTCTTTGCAACGGACACAGATACTGATTTCATATAGCCATTCTAGCCACATCTAAATAGACAATCAAGCTATAATCTTGTCTTGGCCGTCGCGCAAGCGCCTTAACGCTGAGATGCTCAACGCTGAGATGGACGCGCCTTCAGCATGGCTCTAAGCCTTGCTCTGCAGGCCGATGCAACCTGCCTTAGGCGACGCCTACCTCGCTCGAGACCTGCGACACGACCGCCCCGCCGCCCCCAAGCTCCTCAACCCCGAGCTCGGCGCAGTATCCGGCGGCGAACGATTTCCTGGGCGCGACTTGCAGCAGCGAAACGATAGCTTCAGAACCGCGAGGCCATCAGTTTCACGTCAGCACCCGACCACGCCTTCTCGAAACGCTTCTCCACCGCAATCGCTTCCGCAGATTTACGCTGCGCCCTCAGCGCCGCGGCAAGTCCGTGCAGCGACCACCCGTTCTCGGGAAAACGCTTCAGATCGTCACGATACACCGATTCCGCCTCGGCATTCTTTCCCGCCTTGAGCAGGGCCGCGCCAAGCGACTGCCGGATCGGATAGTACCATTTCGGCGGCTCGAAATAGAGGCCCGCGTCCTCGATCTTGAGCGCCTCCCTGAAGTGGTCGACCCCTGAATTGAAGTCCCCGCTTCGTGTCGCCATCTCGCCCATCAATGCGTGAACGCCGATCGATATTGGCGCTTTGAACTCTGATTCCGCCGGCGTGGCCGCGTTGATTGCGACAATGGTATCGAGCGCGATCTTCGCGTTCACGTGACCACCCTTCGCCGCATGTGCGACTCCTCGCGCGTACCACGCCATCGCAGTCGGGAAGCGCATCCCTACGGGAGGCAGCGGTTCCGCGAGAACTTCGTCCCAGCGACCAAACGTCGTGAGCGTGAGCGTATAGTAGGGAACCATCTCCTGAAGCATTCCGACGTCCTTTGCCACATCCATGTTGATCTTGGATTTCAGCAGCCGAGCGGTTTCAATCGCCTGCGCGCTTCGGCCGGCCATCGTCGAAACAAACGCAAGAAAGTGGATATTGTGCGGGTAGTAGCCGATGGAATACAGCGTCGTCGGCTTCTGCCCTTCGATGAAAGCCTCGTCCGCATGAATTGCATGTACGTTGCTCGCGGCCGCGTCATTGTAGCGTCCCACCCTGACATAGATGTGAGCCGGCATGTGCACCATGTGACCCACGCCTGGCATGAGCTTCGCCAGACGTTCTGCGCATGGCACCGCCAGCCGCGGCTTCACAGCTTCCACCGCATGGATGTAGTAGTGGCACGCTCCAGGATGCTTTGGATCGAGCGCGATCACCGACTCGAGCTTCCGGACGATCTCATCGCTGCCGGGATACGGCTTGCCCTCAGGCGTCCAGTAATTCCACGGACGCAGATCCATCATCGACTCGGCCGCCAGCGTCACTGCGTCGAGATCCTTCGGATAACTCTTTGCAACGGCCACCATCGCCCGGGAATACGAGCTGTCCAGACTCGCCCGGTTTGCGGGAGGAATTGCCACGTAGCGTGCACGCAGAGCGTCGATATATGCGCGCTGCCAGGCGGGCGCCGCCCGACTGAGAGACAGGGCTTTCTGCACCGCCTGATACGCGAGCACCCCGCTCGCGGAATCCATGCCCGCATTCACGTGCGGCCCGTAGGCATATCCGATTCCCCACCAGCACATCGCACAAGCGGAGTCGAGCTCGGTCGCCTTGGTGAACGACCGTATGGCCTCTGCATGATTGAACCCATACACGAGTCGCAGGCCCTGGTCGAAGTATTGCTGAGCGACGGGGACCTTTGTGCCGATTCGTTTCTGGTGGGTGCCGAGGTCGGTGTAGAGCGGCACGGGGCTCTGCGCGGAAAGGCTTGCGGCGGCCACCAGTAATAGAGCAGGAGTGAAAAGGCGGATCATGTCGGCTCCCGGTTTCAAGGTCTATCTCATTTAAAAGAATCGCGAGTGACACGCAAGTGCGTCACTCGCAGGCAAATGGGCCAGAAACACTGATGGCTTGCCATCACTTAACCGTGAATCCGTTATTACGGCCGTTCTCGGAGGGCGTCGATGACAGCGGCTTCATCACGCCGCTGCCGTCGAGATTCTTCCGAAACATCACACCGATCCGTTCGATCGAATGCTGCTCGCACAATCAGTCGTTGAGAAACTCGTGATCGTGCTCATGACCGTAGCATGGAACCATACGGCGTACCTATCATCTGGACGTGAGCTCGGCTCGCGCGGCCTTAGTGCGCCGGCTCTCGATTTGGTTTACCGCCTCTGCCGCAAGCTCCCTCAGAACCGCGAGATCGCTCTCGTCGAACTCGCGGGGCTCATTACCAAGCACGCAAAGAGTTCCCAGCCGAAACCCGCGGGACGATACAATCGGAATTCCTGCGTAGCACCGGATTCCATCCTCGGTCACGAGTGGATTTTCCATCGTGACGGGATGGGTCAAGGCGTTTTCAACGACGAACGCTTCTCCGCTGAGGACGGCATTCGAGCAAAAAGACATTTCAACCGGGGTACCGCGGGTCGTTGCGAGCCACCCATCAAGCCCGTGCGAGGCAGCAAAGAATTGGGATTCGTCGGAGCACGATGCTGACCAATGAGATCGGTAATCCGAGACGGGCAGCGGCCCGCGCCGTGACGGCGTTAAGGATCTCGTCGGTTTCGGGGGTCAACAGTCCCAGCTCCACGAGTTCGCGCAGGCGGGCCCCGTCTCCGAGGTCCGCTTTGTTTGGTTTGCCGCTCTCTTCGTCCATTTTCCTGTTCGGTTTTGTCTGCTCGCTCGACCTTTCGGTGGTATTAGCAGTTAATGAGCCATGATGGCTTCGCCGACAGGCAACGGTCTTGCACCCACAGCGGTTTATTGTGCCCACCGATGTTCAACAGGAATGCCAGATATCACGCCGCAAGATACTGAGATTGCCATCCAGTCAGGCAATTCCGCGCATCAGAGCCTTGTAGATGCGACGGTAGGCGACGTGCGCCGCCTGAAGGCGTTACGGCGGACGCAACTTCTGGACACTGCGGAAGAAGAGCCGTTCGATCGCATCGCGAGACTTGCATCGTCAATGCTTGGGGCGCCAATCGCCACGGTTACCCTGATCGACAGCGACCGGCAGTTCTACAAGTCTGCACTCGGTCTTCCAGAGCCGGTGAAATCGGAGCGTGAAACGCCGCTCGATCTCTCGTTTTGCAGGCACACCGTCGCACTCGGAACTCCGCTGGTGATCGCCGACACGCGGAAAGACGAGCGGGTCAACCTGATGCCATCCGTGACGGAGTATGGAATTCTCGCCTACGCGGGGGTGCCGTTGATTCTGGACGAGTCGGCGATTGGAACGCTCTGTGTGATGGATATTACGCCCCGCCAATGGACTGACGAACAGGTGGGTGTGCTCCGCGATCTGGGTGCAATGGTGATGACGGAGATCGAGCTTCGCACGACTGTTGCCGACCTTGACCTGGCGGTGGCAGCGGCAGAGGCCGCTCGAAAGGAGGCAGAGCGCGCAAATCTGGCAAAGAGCGAATTCGTCGCGATGATGAGCCACGACCTGCGGACTCCCCTGAATGCGATCGGCGGTTATCGGCAGCTCCTCGAGCTCGGAGTACACGGGCCGGTCAACGAAGGCCAGCTTCAGGCTCTCTCACGTATCAAGCGCGCACAGGACCACCTCTCCTACCTCATCAGCGAGGTCATGGATTTCGCGCGTCTGGAATCCGGCTCCGTCTCCCTCGATCTCAGCGACGTATCTGTCGAGAGCGTCCTCAACGGATTGGAGGAACTGATTCGTCCCCAGCTCGACGAGAAACAGCTAACCTATGTTTTTGCGGGCGGCAGCCTGAGCACGAGAATGCTTGCTGACAGCGAGAAGGTCGTTCGGATTCTGACCAATCTCCTGACTAACGCGATAAAGTTTACGGAGCCCGGTGGAACGATTACTCTCGGATGGGTGCCAGGCGGGGAGTTCGTCTGCATCACCGTTACCGACTCCGGGATCGGCATTCCGGCCGACCAGATCGAGTCAGTGTTCGAGCCGTTCGTACAGGTTCCCGGTCAAAAGAAGATGAACCCGCAGGGTGTCGGTCTTGGTCTGGCCATCGGTCGGAAGCTCGCACGATTGATGGGCGGCGAGCTCACCGCATCGGCCGCTCCTCTAAAGGGCACCACGTTTTCGATGACAATGCCGCGCGCCGAATCGACGGCGAAAAAAAAGTGACATTCAAAGGAAAAGACGCAGTGGATGGTAAAGAGCCGATGGGGCTCTCAACTCCCTTCAACATCGACCAGAATCGGGTCGACATTATACTGAGGGATCCTGCGCGACTGGCGGCACTTCGCGCAATGTGCGTGGACGGTGTACCGTCCGGACCAGTATTCGATCGCATGACCCGCCTGGCGGCGCGTCTTCTCAACGCCCCCGTGGCGATCGGAACGATCGTTGATTTCGACCGTCAGATTCTGGCGAGCGCATTCGACCCTGACGACCGGTATGTGACCGGGAACGAGGCCGGAATTGAATACTCGTTCTGCCAGTATACGGTAGCGAACGCGTCCGCATTCGCGGTCAGCGATACCCGCAAGATGCCGTTGATCGCTCATGGTAGGGGGACAGGCATTGGGGGCGCTCTGCGTTCTGGACTACGTTCCGCGGCAATGGACGGCGGAACAGATCGAAGTACTTGAGGACCTCGCGGCCGGTGCCGCCACCGAGCTGGAACTTCGCAATGCACTCGACGAAGCGGAGGCCCGCGCCCAAGCCGAGACTGCGGTGCGCAGACTGGAAGCGGTGCAGAGGGTCAACGATGTCGCGCTTCGGGACCTGCCCGTAGAGTTTCTGTTAGAAAAGCTTCTGGACCGCGTTCAGGAGTCATTCGATGCCGACACAGCAACCCTGCTGCTTCGCGACCCGGATAGCGGCCACCTTGTGGTGAAGGCATCCATCGGCGCCACAAATGATGCCTCGACGCAGGTGACTGTACCCGCCGGCAGGGGGATAGCGGGCCGCATCGCGGCTACCGGCGAGCCACTCATCGTCAACGACATCTCCAAAGTCGAAGTCATGAATCCGGGACTGAGAGCTGAAGTCGGATCGCTGCTCGGCGTTCCGTTGTTCGTCGAAGGCAAGATCTACGGCGTGATGCATGTCGGAAGTCGGTCAGGACGCGAGTTCGACCGAGACGATGTGAAGATGCTGGAAATGGTGGCTGACAAAGCTGCCACTGCAATCGAGACGGCGCGGCTACGCGAACGGGAACGCGAAGCGCGCCTGGCGGCGGAGGCTGGAAACCGCGCCAAGTCCGAATTTCTCGCCGTAATGAGCCACGAATTGAGAACACCTTTGAACGTGATTGGCGGGTACTCGCAGTTGATGCTCGAGGGGCTCGATGGCGACCTGTCGGCAAAGCAGCGCGAGTGGCTTGGAAGAATTCGCGATAGCCAGCAGCAGCTTCTAGCGATGATCGATAGCATCCTTCAATTCGCGGAGCTGGAATCGGGACGAGATCGAGCAGCTATCGCTCATGTGGACATCAATGAGTTTCTAGCCGGCCTTGCACCCAGACTGAGCGCGGACTGTGCTGAAGCGGGTCTCGATTTAAAGATTGACTACAGCCCTGTGCCGGCAATTGCGATAGCCGACAAGGAGCGCCTGGGCCAGATAGTCAGCGCGGTAATGGCAAACGCAATCAAATTCACGGCGTCCGGTGGATCGGTATCGATTTCGGTCTCCTCAGCCGATGATTTCGTACGCATGGCGATCTCTGACACGGGCAAAGGAATTCCGGCCGCAAGACTGACGGAGATTTTCTCGACGTTCGTGCAACTCGATCAGTCCACCACCCGTCGTCACGAAGGCCTGGGCCTTGGACTGGCAATCAGCCGCGCGCTGGCGCGCGCAATGAGCGGCGACTTGGAGGCGGAAAGTGAGGAAGGAGTCGGGACTACTGTCACCGTACGGCTGAAAGCCGTACGAGGTGATTGGGGGCGTACCGTGTAGACATTTTCCTGCTCCCTGACGGTCAATTTGCGAAATCCTGCTCTCTTTCTGTTTGGTGCGTTTCTCGCCGCATCCCGCTCTAATACGCCTGCGGCCAACAATCGGCTGAATGGCGGACGGATTTCCGGCCGCTTCGCAGCCAGCGATTGGTGCGGATTCCGTACGGGGATTTCTTCTGGTTCGCGTGGGCAGTATTCCGGCCCGACACTCGCATTGGGCGATAGGCTTGTCACTCGCAGTCGCGCCTGCTCTTCACACCGCCGACGGACTGGGTGTGGAACTCGAATCCACGAGGCTGAATGAAGCATCAACGCAGTCTGGTACATCGACAGCGCAATAGCTCTGCCCCTCCCATACGCGACAACATCGTCGCGGGAATAAAATGCCCGGGTCCCGCTAGTTCATCGCGGACGAAAAGCGGATGAAAAATGGGGATTAGTCAACCTGGCACAGGGACTCGATTTGTTGCGCCATTCGCGAAACGCCGCATATTCTTTGCGCGACGCCTCATCAGCGAACGGGACGCGCTTTCGCAGTTGAATAACTCACAGCTGGCCGACGCGCTGGCTGGCGCCGACAAATAGCAACCACCGGGCCCAGGCATAAGAATGGAGTTCCTGTCTACACTCACGACCGATCTACATCGACTCGAATGGCTCGGCGCCTTCCTCGCGCGAGTGTCCGTCGGCGTGTTGTTTCTGCTGAGCGGTGGCGGAAAGTTGTTTGTCGCGAAGAAGGGAAAGGAGATGGAGGAAACATTGCGAAAGGCGGGATTGCCGGCGCCCGCCGTGACAGCGAAAATTCTTTCTTCGATCGAGTTCATTTTCGGCGCTCTGCTGACCGTCGGATTCCTCACGCCGCTGGCCTGCATCATGTTGATGGGGGTCATGGTCGGAGCGCTGGTGACGACGGTTCTGCCGGGTGTCAAGGAAAAGACATTCATCGCGTGGCTGGCAGCGTTTCTTTACCTGCCGGAAGTGCTTTACTTCGTGATTCTGTTCTGGCTGCTTCTCGCAGGTCCCGGGCGTCTGAGTGTGGATGCCCTCATGCTGTCCTAGGAACTTCCTGATTCAGGCCGATCGCATTGCGGACTGCGCTCCCGCAGTCATAGCGCGGGCTGAACCCAAGGAGTCGCTGCGCTTTCGCGATGCTCGCGTGCGGTGAGTGAGCCACGTGATCGATGGTTAACGCCGCGTCGCGCTCGCTCACCGTGTGTTGCCATTCGACCAATGGAAGGAATGAGAGGTTCGCTTCGACGCCGAACCACGATGCGACACTCTTCGCGTACGCTCGCAACGTCACCGGACCAGCCGCGGCGACATGAAATGACTCGCCAATAGCGGCCTCAGGTTTTTCCAGTGCAAGGTCGAATGCCTGAGCGACGTCATCAGCGTGGACGTGCTGCAGTGTCGCGAGGCCGTCATCAGGAAGAGCGACGCGGTCTTCACTCGCCAGACGAGAAAAAATCTCAGGGTCGAGATTGCCTGCAGGATTGATTGGGGTCCATCCTGGACCGGTGATGTGGCCCGGATGAAGAACAGTCGCCGGGAACCCGGAAGCTGCTTCTTTCATGAGATACGCTTCGATCTCGGCCTTGCGAACGCCGTACTCGCCGAACGGCTCGCGCGGCGCAGCTTCGCTGTAGGGCCTCGAGCGCGGAACTCCATGAACCCACAGTGTGCCGCAGTGAACGAAGTGCTGAATACGTCCGCGAAGTGCGTCGACAAGATTCACCGCCGAATCGCGCGTAAAGCAAATGAGATCGACGACAGCATCCGGCTCTGTGTCAGCGATGGCCGAGGCGAATGACCCATCCCGTTCCGCCGCAGCGCGGTCGAGCGTGACGTGCTCGGCCACACGCCATTCCGCGCTCGGATGATATGGCTCGCGAACTCCGCGCGAGATCGCGACGACGTCGTGGCCGCGCCTGACGAGCCGAGGAGTGAGCCACGATCCGATATGGCCTGTCGCGCCGATAATTGTCACTCTCATCATCCACTCGCTGTTCGAATCACCCTGCCTGTGCGCCCTGGGCGACAGTGGTGCACTGGAGTCCGGCACGGTGGGGTGGTGCACGACCCCGAAATTCGGCCGCGATCCGGGAGAGGGCAAGCCACTCTCGCGCTTCCTAGCCCTCCCACGTCTGTGTATCGATATCCAACGGCAGGCGATCTACCGAATCCCTGACGCGTTCAACCTCGCGCGAAAAACTTTGCCCGCTTGGCCATTGCCCGCCCCTTCCGCCGCCCGCATTCCCCCCGCCAGGGACCGATAGCGATTCGGCTCCTTGGCCAGCGTCCCCTGATATTCAAGCAATGCTTCAGCCGGTCGGTGCAGCTGCATCAGCATGTCACCGAGCAGCTCTCGAGCCGGAGCGAGCGGACCCGGGGTGACGACGTTTTTTTCTGTCGCATCTTCCCTTGACACCGCCTGTTGCATTCGAGATAACGCCGAGTCGGTGCGACCCTCCGAAAGATCCAGCCACGCTTCCGCGCCGAGCGTCTGGATCGCCACCTGCTCGGCCCAATAGGGCTCCTCGCGTGCAGCGAGTCGACCACGGATCGCTATGAGTGAATCGATAGAATTTCGGGCCTTGACGAAATCCTTCGTGCGTGAAGCACCAAGTGAGCGTGCGAAGTACGTCATCGCTTCGGTCCACGGAAACCCGCTCGGCTTCGGGATAAGCGCCGCTGCTTCTGTCCACGCGTCGCGCTCGAGCGCATACCGGGCAGGAATCGCTGCGAGAGCGAACACGCCGGCAGATCCCGGAGCTGCGCCAGTTACAGCGTTTACGTCGAAGCGAGCCTCGAGCGCGGGAAGGTTGTCGAGAATTCTTCTTGCTTCCGGGTAGCGGTGCAGCTGTAGATACGCGTACTCCGCGTAATCCGAAGCGTGAAGCGCCTCCGCAGTCGACAAGCCCTTGGTGACACCGATCGACCGCAGATTCGCATCGGCCGACTCGCGCCAGAGTCCGGTTCTCGTGAAAATATGCGAAGGCATGTGCAGCGCATGCGCAGCCGAAGGAGCAATGGACGCATACCTTTGTGCAGCCGCAGACCCCTTCGATGCGAGCGCGGGATAGTCGTACGTGTGAATGATGTAGTGAGCGATTCCCGGATGGTTCGGCTGCTCTACCCAGAGCGCCTCCAGAATGCTGCCGGCTTTTTTCTGATTCGCGTACGTCTTGTCGGTTGGACTGGCTGACGCTGCGAGTGAAAGGGCGTAGAAGATCTTCGCCTCGGTATCGGCCGGCTGCTTTGAAACCAAGTCATCCATGGCGTGTTCGTACGCGACGACTCGCGCGCGCTGGCTCGCGTGTCCGGCATCCTTGTAAAGCTGAGATACGGCCTCGATGTATCCTCGCTCACCATCAGTGGCGCGTGCGGCATGGCGATTGGCAGCATCTGCTGCGAGTGCACCCACCCGGAGTTGTTCGGCGGACCGATTTCCGGCCACCATCGGATTGCCCCAGCGACTGAGAGCAATTCCCCAGTACGCCACCGCGCACGACGAGTCGGAGGCGAGTACTCCATCGAATACCTTGATCGCCGCACCGAACTCGAACGAGTGAAGCAATGCCACGGCGCGGTCGAACTGCGGCGCCACCGCCGGCCTGCACGAGGTTCGGAAGTGCACCGGGCCGGTCCGGTTGTCGGAACGCTCCGTCGAATGAATGTGTTCCTGTGCGGAGACTACGGACGCCGACGCAAGCAACAACAGTGCAGCAAGAATGCGTGACACGGGGCTCACCTTTGTTATCTCACTGTCTACTCTGTCGCGGCTCCGCGTGGGGCGCAAGGCCCAGTCGGCCTGATTCAATCTTGTAAATCTTTCGCCGACAATCGCCCATGCCACCCGAGCTGAGGCACCACCGGCAATGGACAAGTGCCAATCGATTGCCGGTTTGGAGGATCAGCTACCGCTTTGCCGCAACATCCGCGTCTTTCAGCTGGGCCAAGTCCGAATCCGTGTGCAGCCACAGCCCGTAATGAACACCGCTCGCGAACGCTTCGCGTAACAGCCTCTCGGCGGTCGGCCGATCACCAAGCTGCGCCGCGATCCGTGCGCGCCACAAAGTATTCGAACCGCGAAGATGTTGCCGGGTGGTCGGCAAAAGTGCTTCGGAATATTGATTGGCCTTCGTGCGATCGCCGCGCCTGGCAGCCAGAGTGCCAAGCCGGCCAAGCATCGCGATGCTGTCACCATTACTCGCGGAGAGTCGTTCGTACAATGCCTGCGCCTCGGCGAACCGGCCTGCATCATACAGTGTCAGGGCGAAAGCAGCTTGCTGCCGCTCCACTTCGGCTGCCGGTCGCGAACGGTACCACGAGATGGCGCTTCCGAAAACCGTGTCGGTGGGATGACCGTGCGCACGAAGTTCGCTTGCGGCGAGATGCATCAGATCGCCGGGGGTCTGGCGTGACCGCCAGCCGCGCTGGTGAACGCGGCGGATTGCCCGGCGCATTTGGCGTAGGTGCAGCATCGGGCCTCGTCGCTGTATCATTGCTCTGCGAAGTGCTCGAGATGGGCGAGGTGCAAGCACCGCCTTTCGCAGCGGGGTGCGCCAAGTTCCTGGTCTGGATCCTGATGCATTTTTCACCACTACGCCGCGGGGTAGGTAATCCATGGTTTTTAAATGCGTACGATGTTTCTTAATCCTGATGGCTCTGCCGCTCTCCGCATTGGCTGTGTCGGCGCAGGGTTATCCGTTCAG
>JBBSFT010000081.1:0-11678 GCA_038254845.1 Gemmatimonadales bacterium
ATCGGCGGGGGCGGGAAAGGTGGAACGCCGGCTGCCCCTGTGCAGCTTGGCAACGTAAAAACCGTTGGCGGCAACGTACACAACATCGTGTGGTTCCACGATGCGGTGACTGGATCGAAGAAGTACGCATTCATCGGTGAAGAGGGGCCGGGTAATATCGGGTCGTCGTCGATTGGTGACGTGCACGTGGTGGACGTGAGCGATCTGACTAAACCGAGAGAGGTTGGGTTCTATTCAGTGACGGGAGCCGGAACTCACAATTTTTCGGCTGACGAGCAGCGCGGTATTCTTTACCTCGCATACTACAACGCGGGAGTCCGGGCGATCAGCGTCCGGGGGGATCTGAGCTCCTGCGCCCGCAGCCAGAGGGCGACTGACGGACGCTGCGATCTGGGCCTCATGGGGCGGGACGTTGCGCACGGACTGACCAGCAATACAGGCGGCCCGGTGTTCGTCTGGGGCGTTCAGTTTGCCGGGGGCAAGTTGTATGCGTCCGACATGCTCAATGGGCTCTGGAGACTGGCTGCGGTTCCCGCGTTCTGATATGCCATTTCGCGAAGCCGGTTGACGCGTTCGCGAAGGGGCGGATGCGTCGCCATGAGATCGGCGAATTTTCCTTCGCGATCTCCCCAGACCGAATGAAACGGATCGGCGATGCACAGTTGAGATGAGCTCTTCGGAATCATTGTCGGCTTGATCGTCGAGCCGCCGATTTTCTCGAGCGCCTGCGCGAGCGCTCCCGGATTTCGCGTGAACTGCGCGCTCATTGTGTCTGCAAGAAATTCCCGCGAGCGGCCGACCTTCATCGCCATGTATCGCGTGACGATCGGCGCGATGAGCCAGCTGATGATCCAGACAACGAGCAGCACGATGACGACGACACCCATCCCGTCGCTGTCCTTGCTCGACGATCTCGAGCGTCTTCCACCACCGCCGGAGCCACCGAACCGCATCACCCGAAACGCGTTGTTGTGAATGAGTGCGACGACCCCGACAAGCGCCGTGAGGAGTGTCATCAGCCGCACGTCGAGATTGGCGATGTGCCCCATCTCGTGACCGACAACTGCCTGAAGCTCTTCACGTGTCAACGTATCGAGCAGGCCTTGAGTCACGGCGAGATGCGCGTCTTCCGCGTGAACTCCAGTGGCGAATGCATTGGGCGCTGGGTCCGGAACGATCCAGATGCGCGGCTTCTTCGCACCGGCAGCGATCGCCATCTCCTCGACGACGTTCACGAGCTGCCGCTCCGTGTCGCTTTCGGGCGTCACGATCTCGCGCGCGCCGGTTGTCTTGATGAGCGACGTCGCGCCGAACCGATACCCCCACCACGCCATCGCACCGGCGATCATCGTGAGCAGAAGGCCAAGGCCCGGGAAAATGTGCACACCGGCAAGACTCCCGGGCTCAGCCGCGTTTCTGCTGGCCAGGTACCAGATCAGATCGCCTCCGAATCCAAGCCAGGCGATGAAGATCACGAACCCCGCAACAAGACGGCGGCTGGCCTTCCTGTTCGCCTCCTGTTGAGCGAACAGATTGCGGTTGGGCCCTCCGTACGTCGCCATCGGCTGCACTGCTGAGCTCATGAGTTCCCGTGCGCTGTTGAATTCGGACGTTACCGAGCGGGCGCCCGACTCATAATATTCGGTATTCTCTTACTTCCCCCACAATAGTCGATGCAAACTCACAAGCTTCACAGGACTGCCTCCGTCCTGGCTTCAGCTGCGGCGATGGTCATTCCTCAGGCTGGTTTCGCACAGCAAACAATTACGTCGACCGATTACGACCGCGCCGTCAAAATGTTGGCTGGTTATGTCAATCCTCTCGTCACTGGGGGGAGCTTCACCGCGACCTGGCTTCCGGATAACAGGTTCTATTATAGAATTGGGACGGCAGGCGGTTTCGAATGGATACTCGTCGACCCTGTGCGAAAATCACGTACGCCCCTGTTCCGCGCGCCTCAAGTTGCACAAGCGCTGACACGCGCCGGCGCCGGCACCATCGATCCGAGAAACATTCCTGCGCAACGGGCGGAGCTTTCGAGCGACGGTGTGCGCATAATGCTTATTATCGGCAATCGCCGCTGGTCGTGTGAAGTAAGCGGAGGGAGCTGTGTTGCGGCGGATTCGGTTGCTCAAGGCGGAGTTCGTCGCAATGCCGCAACGGCGCCGGTCGCGGTCTCGCCGGATGGAAAGCGCGCCGCGTTCATTCGCAACTGGAATCTCTGGGTTCGCGACCTTGCGACCGGCGTCGAGACTCAGCTCACGACCGACGGTGTTCCAAATTTTGGATACGCAACCGACAATGCCGGATGGGTTCACAGCGACCGGCCGATTCTTCTGTGGTCGCCCGATTCGAGAAAGATCGCGACGCAGCAACAGGACGAGCGGAACGTCGGCGACATGTACCTCCTGGATACACGTGTCGGTCACCAGCACCTTCAGACCTGGAAGGGACCACTTCCCGGGGACAGCGTCGTAGCGATGATCCACCGCGTGATTATCGACGTCGATGCCGGCAAAATCATCCGCCTCCAGACACCGCCTGATTTTCACCGGGCGATGCTCGGCGACGACCTCGATATGGACGACCTGAAGTGGAGCCCGGATGCCTCGCGCCTCGCCTACGTGAGCACGTCCCGCGATCACAAGAGTGCGACTGTAAAGCTTGCCGACGCGGCTACCGGAACCGTTCGCATATTGTTCAGGGAAACGTCGCCGACTCAGTTCGAATCTGTTGCCGGATGGCGCGTCATATGGCCAACGAATGAAATCGTATGGTCTTCGGAACGCGACGACTGGTCGCGGCTGTACCTGTACGATCTCAATACGGGAAAGCTCAAGCGTCAGCTGACCACCGGGGCCGGTGCGATTCAATCGATAGGCCGCATCGATGCAAAAGCTCGCACGGTGGTCGTCGAAGCACTCGGCCATACGCCAGGCGAGGATCCGTATTTCCGGCACGAGTACAGGGTGTCGCTCGACGGAAGGAGCATGGCCGCACTTACGCCTGAAATCGGAGATCACTCGGTGCAGATGTCGCCAACCGGCGCATACTTTGTCGATACATGGTCCACACCGGTTGTGGCGCCGACGGCCGTGCTTCGCGATGCATCCGGGAAGATTGTCATGCGGCTGGAGACTTCCGACATATCGCGACTGCTTGCGTCGGGATGGAAGCCTCCGATTCCATTCACGACAAAGGCGCGGGACGGCAAGACTGATCTTTACGGGCTGATGTTTCGCCCCACGAATTTCGACTCGACGAGAAAATATCCGATCATCAACAACCCGTACCCCGGGCCGCAATCGGGGAGCGTTGGATCACGCAGCTTCAGTGCTGCGCACAGCGACCGTCAGGCGCTGGCCCAGCTCGGGTTTGTCGTGATTATTCTCGATGGCATGGGAACTCCGGGCAGGTCCAAGTCCTTCCATGACGCGTATTACGGCGCCATGGGCCGGGATAATACCCTTCCTGATCAGGTCGCCGCGATGAAGGAGCTGGCCGCCCGCTACTCGTGGATTGACCTCGATCGCGCAGGAGTCTACGGGCACTCCGGCGGCGGGTTCATTACCGCGGATGCGATGTTCCGCTATCCGGATTTCTTCAAGGTCGGCATCGCTGAGTCGGGCAATCACGACCAGCGGAACTACGAAGACGATTGGGGCGAGCGTTATCAGGGGCTCGACGTGAGAACTGGTGACACCGACAACTACGCCGTGGAAGCCAACCAGAATTTCGCAAAGAATCTCAAGGGTCACCTGTTGCTTGCGCACGGAACGACTGATGACAACGTGCCGCCGTCAAATACCGAGCTCGTTGTCGAGGCCCTGATCAAGTCCAACAAGGACTTCGACCTGCTGATGATTCCAAACGCCAGACATGGCTATGGCGAAGCAAGCACCTATATGATGCGGCGTCGCTGGGACTATTTCGTGAGGTATCTGCTCGGCGTCGAGCCGCCGAAGGACTACGAAATCATTGCGACGCCGCCCGCGAGGCCCTGACCGCTAGCTCGACGGACTGTTTAATGACAGGTCCACATTCGGCACGGCGCGCTCGGCGTCGTCAGTGATCTCCCAAAGCGTCGCCGGCGACGCCCCGGCCATTCCCGCAAAGAGCATCGTCGGAAAGCTCTGTTGCGCCGTGTTGTATTGCGTCGCGGTATCGTTGTAGAGCTGGCGCGCGAACCCGATCTTGTTCTCCGTTCCCGTGAGCTCTTCCTGCAGCTGCGCGACGTTGCCCGTCGCTTTCAGGTCCGGATACGCTTCGACCACCGCCAGCAACCGCGACAACGCGCCCGTCAGCTGGCCCTCGGCCGCAGCCGTCGCCGCTACATTGCCCGTAGTCGATGCGGTGATTGCCTGATTCCGCGCGGCGACAACTGCCTCGAGTGTACCCTTCTCGAAGTTCATCGCCCCCTTGACCGTGTTGATCAGGTTCGGGATGAGATCGTGGCGCCGCTTGAGCTGCACGTCGATCTGCTTCCACGCGTTTGCGACCTGGTTCTTGAGCGAGACGAGCCGGTTGTAGGAGCTGATCGCGAACAGAACGACAACGACGATAAGAGCGAGCAGAAGAAAGCCGAACATGAACGCCTCTCTTGCAGAAATGTCAGAAATACAATCGGACGACCGTGTGCGCCCGCGTTATTAAAATACCCTCGCGGCCGGGTGTCGCTATTGATAATGGCGACGCCTGAGCGCAGGTTCGTCGCGAGACATGAGCCATCGGAACCGGCGTGAGCTGATTGAAGAGCCCCCGCGTGCTGACACTAGGCACGGCGGAGGTCGCTCGTTTCGTCTGGCCGTTGCTGGTCTGGTCGCTGCTGCGGCCGCACTGGCTGGAGGCTGTGACGGCAAGCTCGACGTCGATGCTCCCGCGCCGGCAATGATGGCCGACACCGACACTCTTCCGGCGCTGCCGAGCTCCACGCTCGACATTCCGCTGACCTACGACCTCTCGCCGGTTGTTCGCGCCCTCGAGGCAGCCGTCCCGAAGAAGTTCGGCAACATCACCGAGCGCAAACAGCTCTCGAACAAGCGAATGTCGGTCGCGTTCGAAGCTAGCCGCGACCCGTTCTCCGTCTCGCTCGACGGCCAGACCGCATACATCTCGGCCGTTGTGAATTACAAGGGGCAGGGCTGGTACAAGCCTCCCGTCGTCGGGGAGGTAACCGGTTCCTGCGGCATCGGCGGCGTCAGGCCGCGCGCGAAGATTACGCTCGCCTCCGATCTGCGCATCAACCCGGACTGGCGTCTGCGGGGAAAGACCCGGATTACGCGCGTAGAGCCATACAGCAACGACACGCGCGACCAATGCCGGGTGACGGTGTTCAATATCAACGTGACCGACCGCGTCATCGATGCGACGAAGAACGCGCTCGAAGCAAAGCGACCGCTGATCGATCAGAAAATCGCCGCACTCGACATCCGCTCGCGTTTCGAGGCATGGTGGCATCTCCTGGAGCAGCCAATTCCGCTCACCGACAGCGTCTGGCTCACCATCAATCCGAGCGCGGTGCGGATGGGCGAGAATGTCGGCGTGAAGAAAACGCTCGTCACAGCCCTCGGTTTTTCGGCGTCGCCGCGTGTCGTCACCGGTCCGAAGCCGACCGTTACCGAGACGTCCTTGCCATCACTTTATCCAGCCGCGGTCGGAAACGGGCTTCATATTCTTCTCGAGGGCGTTGTCGGGTACGACGTGGCGACGGATCTCCTTCGTACCCATCTCGTCGGCAAGAAATTCCAGCGAGCGCGGCAGGCTTTCGAGGTCAAGGATGTGCGGATCTTCGGGATCGGCGGCGGCAAGCTCGCTCTCGAAGTGCGGTTTGCCGGCGCGGCAGCGGGTCGCATTTATCTCGTGGGCACTCCCCGGTACGACGCGAGCTCGAACGAGCTTTATGTTCCCGATCTCGACTACGACATCGGCTCAGCCAATCTTCTCGTGAGCGGCGTTGAATGGGTCAAGCACGACGACGTGCGTGATTTCATTCGCAAGCAGGCGAGGTGGTCGATCGGCGACGTCATGGGGCAGGGCAAGGAGCAGCTTCTCAAGGGATTGAACCGCGATCTTGCCGATGGTGTTCACCTCGCGGCGGAGGTCAGCCGGGTTCAGGGCCTCTCTGTCCATCCCACGCGCCGGAACATCCGCCTCCGCGCCCAGGCCGACGCAGTTGCTCATCTCACCGTCAAGCAGGGCAAATGAAAACAGAAGAAGGGCTCGTCCGCGCCGTCGGGGTGCGCGGTCTTACTGCGGCAATCATCAACTACACCATCGGCGCCGGGATCTTTGTCCTGCCGGCGGTTGTCGCGGGGAAAGTCGGAAATGCCGCGCCGATTGTCTATCTCATCTGCGCGGTTGCGATGGGCCTTATCGTTCTCTGTTTCGCGGAGGCGGGAAGCCGCGTGTCCCTTTCGGGCGGTACGTACGCATACGCCGAGCTTGCGTTCGGTCCGTACATCGGATTCATCGTCGCGATCTGCCTCTGGTTCGGCGGAAATGTTCTTTCAAGCGCAGCGGTCGTGAATGTTTTCGTCGATGCGCTTGCCCAGCTATCTCCAGTCTTCAGCGGCAGCGGCATTCGCACGTTGATCATCCTGATGACGTACGCCGTGCTCGCGGTAATCAACATTCGCGGAGTTAAAACCGGGAGCCGCGTTGTGCAGACGGTCACCGCCGGCAAGCTGATTCCCCTCGTTGTTCTCGTTGTGCTCGGCGGCTTTGCCATCCACCGCAGCAATCTCGCGTGGACCGATATGCCGCCGATGGCCGACCTCGCGCGAACCTCTGTCCTGCTGATCTTTGCATTTCTCGGAGTCGAAGCAGCGTTGACGCCGAGCGGAGAGGTGACGAACCCGGTGACGACGGTCCCGCGGTCGATTTTTCTGGCGCTCGCAATCACGACTCTCGTTTACATCGGAATCCAGACTGTCTCTCAGGGTGTGCTTGGGAGCGCGCTCGCCGCGAGCACGAAAGCGCCACTCGCTGAAGTCGCCAGCCGCGCGTTTGGCAACGGGGGCAGGTTGCTGATACTGGTCGGTGCGGCGATCTCGACGTTCGGATGGGTGGCCGGCGACATGCTTGCGGCCCCGCGCGCATTGTACGCGCTTGGTCGCGACGGGCTCATGCCGGCCCCGATCGCTTTGATTCACCCGAAGTTCGCGACGCCGTATGTTGCGATTGCCGTTCACGCAGTCTTATGCGCCAGTTTCGCCATCAGCGGCAGCTTCACGTCACTGCTTGTTCTCGCGGTTCTGTCAACCCTGATCGTTTACCTCATCTGCTGTCTCGCGGCGATTCAGCTTCGCCGCAAGAACATTCGGACCGAAGGAACCCTTCCGTTCAAGGTTCCGGGCGGGCCGGTTATCCCCGTCCTCGCGTCGGCAATGGTTATCTGGCTGATGACCAGCTCGACGAGGCAGGAGTTTATTGCGATCTCCGTTATGCTCGCGGCGGCGACGCTGATTTATTTCGCGATGCGACTGACACGTTCGCAGCCCCCCACCATCTCATCGATAAATGCTACATGAAATCAGTCCGGATTGTCGCGCTTCTTGCGGCGGTTTTCATTGCTCCGGTTTCGGCCAATGGGCAGCAGGCAATCGACAGCGCGTACTCAGCCCGCATCAAGGAGCTGACCCCGACTGACCCGCATTGGAAGTTCACGACCGAGCTCGTCGACGCGCTCCCTGCGTCGGCGACCGTTCCGACACCGCTCAAGGTTCTCGGCTACGTCCCGGGAACGATCGGGAAACTTTCATACGTTGCCGACATCAACCGGTACATGAACGCAATCGCAAGCGCTTCACCACGTACGAAGATCTTCTCGTTTGGAAAAAGTGACGAAGGCCGGGAGATGATCGGGCTCGTCATCGCCGACGAAGCGACGATCCAGAGTCTCGAGAGCTATCGTGCGCAGCTCGCGCGTCTCGCGGATCCGCGTGGACTGAGCGCAGCGGACAAGGCGAAGCTCATTCACGAGGCCAAACCGATCTACTGGATATCGGGCTCGATCCATTCGCCGGAGACTGGCAGTCCCGAAATGCTGATGGAGCTCGCATATCGGCTCGCCGTCGATGAATCAGAAAACACGCGGGCGATTCGCAACAACGTCATCACGATCATCACGCCTGTCAGCGAAGTCGACGGACGTGACAGAATGGTCGATGCCGACAAGGAGGCGCGTCAGCTCAAGCTCGGGCCAGGTGGAGTTCCGCTCATCTACTGGGGCAAGTACACCGCGCACGACAACAATCGCGACGGAATTGTTCTCTCGCAGAAGCTGTCGCAAAACATCATGGCCGCCTTCCTTCACTGGAAGCCAGTCGTCGTGCACGATTTGCACGAGTCCGTTCCGTTTCTGTACACGAGCACTGGCACAGGTCCGTACAATGACGAATACGATCCAATCGTCGTGGATGAGTGGCACACGCTTGCGTACCAGGAAATTACCGAGCTGACGCGACGCGGATTGCCCGGCGTGTGGACGCACGGTTTCTACGACGGATGGGCGCCGAACTACACGCTTCTGTCCGTTGCAAACCTTCACAACTCGATTGGCCGATTCTACGAGACCTACACATCGCACGGCGCCGACTGCGCGATCGTGAAGCTGCGGCCAGCCGATACTGAGCGACGCTGGGACCGGCCGAATCCGCCCGTGAACAACGTGAAGTGGTGCATCCGCAGCAACATCAACTATCAGGAGTCGGGCGTTCTCATCGCCTTGCGGTACGTTGCCGATCACCGTGAGACATTCCTCACCAACTATGTCGCAAAGGCCGAGCGGATGATTGAGCGCGGACGAACGTCGACGCCGTATGCGTTCGTGATTCCGCGCGGGCAGCGGCATGCGGCGGAGGCCGCGGATCTCGTGAATTTGTTCCGTGCGCAGGGGACGGAAGTGAGTGTGGCCACGTCCGACTTCACGCTCGGATTGGGTGGCAGTGGAACGAGCAGCGCGGGCATGGGGCCGACTCCGTCAAAACCGGGATGCACCGGTCGATCGAGCAGCGCTGACTCGTCCGCCCATCCTCCCGCCGTCCTGGCCGGATGCATCGCTGATATTGCGTCAGTCAATGTTAAGGCCGGCGACTGGATCGTCCGACTCGACCAACCGTACTCCGCATCGGTTCGGACGTTGCTCGCGATTCAGAAGTTCAAGGCCGACGATCCCCCACCGTACGATGACACCGGCTGGACCCTCGACGCACTGCGGCACGTGGAGACAATCAAGGTCGCCGATTCGACGGTCTTCACGAGACCGATGCAGATGCTCACGGCCGATGCGTCGGTTCGTTCGACAGTCCCCGCAACCGGCACGCTGCTCATCAAGCCGCTCGGCGACTGGCGCTCGGCTGCTCTTCCGTGGAGGGTGAAAGGCTCGACGGTGAGTGTCGCCGATGCCGCGTTTACCGTTGGCGCGTCCAGGTATCCCGCCGGAACGTTCATCGTCGAGAACGCGAGCCAGTCGTCGCGCGATGCGATCGCCGCGCTTGGCGGACGTGCCGTTTCCACTGGATCGCCAGTCGCGGTGGCAAAGCACGCACTAGCGCTTCCACGGATTGCGCTGATGCACACATGGATCGAGACGCAGAACGAGGGCTGGGTGCGGTTTGCGTTCGACCAGATGAAGATTCCGTACACATCCATCTCCGATCAGTCGATCGGTAAGCCGGGGTTTCTCGACAAGTTCGACGTTGTTGTCTATCCGCACGTCAACGGATCGGCGACGACGATGGTCAATGGAAGGCCGATGATCGGGCCCGCGATTCCGTGGAAGAAATCCGCGGCGACTCCGAATCTCGGCCAGTGGGATGAAACGGATGACATCCGGCCGGCGATGGGGCTTTACGGTCTTGCGGCGCTGAGACGATTCATTGAGCGAGGAGGATTGCTCATCACGACGGGAAATTCGAGCCGGCTTCCGATCGACATGGGTTTCAACACCACTGTGAATGTCGTGCCGACAACTCGGCTGAATGCACGCGGCGGAATCTATCGCGCTCAGATCGCTGCCCCGGCCAGCCCGATACTGTATGGGTACGACGACAAGACGTTTCCCATTTACTTCAATCAGGCTCCCGTCATGACCGTCACTCCGCGCGATACAACCGCCGAGAATGAGGGGATCGATCCGGGGATTGTGAGTCTGCGGGAAGCGCAGCGGGCTCGCGTGATCCTCAAGTATCACGAGAAAGCTGATTCGCTCCTTGTCTCGGGGCTGCTTGCCGGCGGGGATGAGCTCGCGGGAAAAGCGGCGGTCGTCGATGCACCGGTTGGGAAGGGGCATGTGGTTCTGTTCGGGATTCGGCCGCTGTGGAGGTGGGAGAGTCAGGGGTCGTTTGCGATGGCCATTAATGCGATTGTGAACTGGAATCATCTGAACTTCTGAAGGGGCGGTTAACGGCGGCTAAGACGGTAACGGCGGGCAGACCCACACTTAGAACTACCCAGCCACCGGCCGTTGGCTACACACGGCGCTATGGGCTTTGTGCCTCTGTGTCCGGATCGTCTTCCTTGCCGTTGTCGTCATTTGGTGGCTTTTCTCCAGTCAAGCGAGCCCGGAGGCCGCTGAGCATTTTTCGCACTTTCGTCAGTTGGCTCAGCAGCGCATTTATCGTATCGGGCTTGATCACTTCTATGTCGCGCGCAAGTAGAAAGTGGTACTCGAGCTCCGAGGCCGACCCAAGAGCATAGTCGAGAAATCGAACAAAATCCTTGTCGGTCTTCTTTGCGCGCCCCTCAACGATGTTGGCAGGAATTGACCCTGAGGCACGAATCAACTGGCTTCGAAGCGAAAGGTTATGTGCGCCGTGAATGTCGGACGCAGCGCGATAGGTATCGAGGGCAAGGGTGTGCGCGTACTCCCACACTTTGAGCTTCTTGAAGTCGGCCATACTGAAGTGTGAACCGGGACGTTGGCGTGTCTATCACCATCTCAGCCCCTCCAGCATGATTCCCCGTCGATAGCAGGCACAAAGCCCAAAGCGCACTTTGTAGCCGTCAGCCGGTGGCCGGGTAGTTCTAAGTATGGGTTTGCTTTTGAACTCCCGTAGTTGAGGACAGAACCCTTTGCCGTCTCCCTGTGTCAGAGCTACCGCTGCTGGCATTGAGCACTCCCGGTGCACGAAGCGGTGAGCGAGAGTCAGCTCGACCAGACTGCTGGCGCACAACTGACACCGCGCAGCATCATCTCGCGAACAACGAGCCGGTCCCCGTTGTGAAGAAGTCCGCGGTCTTTGCGCTGTCGCTGCGGCGCAACGGTGAAAGCAATTCCCGCGCTGATCGCCGTCGCTCGCCAAAACTGTGATCCCGAGGTTCAGAAATCAGCGCTTTCCTGGCTCGGTGAGACCCTCGACCCGCGCCCGATCGTCTTGTTCGAAGAGATACTCTCCCCGCGTTGACTGCCGCTCCTGGTGTAACTTATTGCTTGAACTCATTGGGAGCGGGAACTGAGCGAGAACGAGCGACGCCACGATTCGATCCTCGAGCCGAATGTAAATCCGACCGCGGATGCACGACCGGTTGACGCTTTGGCCGCCGATCCCGACATCTCAAAAACGGGGTCAGCGATCGAGAGTCCGCGTGCGCGATCTATCGACCTGACGATCCTGGCAGTTCTCGCGATCCTCTACACACTTTATTTCTCTCGCGATTTTCTTCTGCCGATCGTATTC
>JBBSFT010000082.1:0-11594 GCA_038254845.1 Gemmatimonadales bacterium
CACGTCCCATTTTTACGCGCTTTTCTTTCTTCAGACAGTCCTGAAAATTCCGTCGTCGCAGGCGTATGCAATTGTCGCGATTGCAGTCGTGATCGGGACTCCCGCATTTGTGCTGTTCGGCCGGCTGTCTGACAGATACGGGCGCAAGAGAATCATGATGGCTGGCAATCTGCTGTCTGCGCTGTCGTATTTCGAGCTCTATCGCGCAATGACGGCATTCTCAACGCCAATGAACGCGCCGGCCGTGATTGCCATCATCGTCGTGATGATCGCGTTCGCCGCGATGGTCACCGGCCCGGTGGCCGCGTTCCTCGTCGAAAGCTTTCCGGCAAAGGTGCGGTATACGTCAATGTCGCTTCCATATCACTTCGGCAACGGCTGGTTCGGGGGATTTCTACCACTGATCGCCACGGCGCTCGTTGCCCGAACCGGGAATATCTACGCCGGGTTGATGTATCCGACGGCGATCGCGCTGATGACATTCATCATCGGGATGATCACGCTGCCCGAAACAAGTACTCAGCGAATCTGGGACGAAGTATAGCCGCCGAGATGCTCGGCCTTCCATACCATCGAGCGAAAGATGCGGTTGCGGCCGCTGGGATGATCGAAGAACAGGATCTCCTCGAGATGGCCGGGGTTGAGCTTGCGGTATCGCCGATGCTGTGAAAGCCCCATCGCGTACCCCATCGACGCAATGCCCATTCGAACGCCCACTTGATGAACGCAAAGAGCAGCACGATCACGATCGTGAAGAACATCACGCCCTTGTAGACGTGATTCATCACGTAATGTCCCATCTCGTGACCCATCACCGCCTCGATTTCTTCCGGAGACGACCGATTCAGCAGATTGTCGTTCAGCGTGATCCGCATCGTGTTGCCGAGCCCGGAGACGTTGGCGCTGATGCGCTTCGATTGCTTTGAGGCGTCTACGACGAACACGTCCTTTGCGTCGATGCCGTTAGCCCGCGCCATGGAAAGAATTGGATCGCGAATGCGCGCATCCGTGAGCGGCGTGACCTTGTTGAAGAGCGGAACGATGAACACCGGCGCGATGAGAATGCCGAGAATCGCGAACAGGATTCCAACCGCCGCTCCCCATAAATGCCAGGTGCGAGGAAACCGGCGAACCACTCCGTACAGTGCCACGATGACAAGGCCGCCGAGCACGACCCCGAGCGCGAGTGCCTTTGCCTGCTCACCGATCCACGCAGCGAAGGTCAGATTCGAGAGCTTGTACTGATGCTCCCGGAAATAGTCGACGTAAAGCGTGAACGGAAACGTGAGCAATGTTGTGACGACGAAGAACTCCACCAGGTAGATGAAAGTCTGAAGCGGCTTGCGCGATGACCATCGTTCGGCGCGGTCTCTCATCGCGCGCGACATCCCCGACCGCATGAGAAAGACGAGGATGATGAGCTGGATTAGTGTGCTCCACAATCCGATCCAGTAGCCTCCTTCGAAATAGGCGTCTGATGCGGCTTTCTTGTCCGGCGGAAGCGAGGCGAGGTAGGCGTTCGTGGCGGCTACCGGATCGAACGGCTGGCCCGGCGTCACTTGAGCCGCGAGGGGGATCGTTTCGCCCTGCGGAGTGCTCGTTGTCATCTGTGGCATCGTTGCTTTTCCGGAGAGGGCTCCACGCTGGCGGGGAGAAACTACGCGGGCAACGGGCTATCAGACAACGGGTACCGGGGCGTCAACACTTCCGACCCGTTTTCCGTAGTTGCACTATTGACAGGCGTTTCCGTCAATCTCCCCACATTGTACCCGCCATAAAAATGCGACCCTCACGCGCACTTCTGCTCACTGCCGGAGCGTTGGTTTCGCTCGCGACATCGGCATCAGGTCAGCTCTCTACGAATCTCGACTCAGCATCGCTGGCAGCGTTTCGATGGCGCAACATCGGCCCGGCGGTGATGGCTGGACGCATCACGGACATCGAGGTCGATCCGCGCAACTCAAAGATCTTCTACGTCGTGAGCGCCGCCGGCGGAATCTGGAAGACCGTCAACAACGGCACGATGTTCTTCCCGCTCTTCGACAAGGAGCGAGTGATCTCGATGGGCGACCTCGCAATCGCCCCGAGCAACGGTGACATCCTTTACGCCGGCACCGGTGAGGAAGATTCCCGCAATTCCATCTCGCCGGGCGGCGGACTCTACAAGTCCACCGACGCGGGCAAATCGTGGAAGCTCATGGGGCTCGAGAACACGCAGCAGATCGGCCGGATCGTCGTGGACCCGCAGGATCCCAACATCGTTTACGTCGCCGCGCTCGGTCATGTGTGGTCGAGCAATCCGGAGCGTGGGCTCTACAAGACAACCGACGGTGGAGCGACGTGGAAGCTGTCAAAGTTCATCAGCGACAAGGCGGGATTTGTTGACATCGCGATGGATCCGGCCGATCACAACACGCTGTATGCGTCGAGCTGGGAGCGCGTTCGCGGTCCGTACTTTCTGAGCAGTGGAGGGCCCGGCAGCGGACTGTGGAAGACCACTGATGCAGGCGCGACGTGGACAGAGACCAAGGGCGGCGGCTTCCCGGCGACGATGAAGGGTCGAATTGGACTCGCGATCGCGCCGTCGAACTCGAAAATGGTTTATGCCTGGGTCGAGGCAGACACGTTGAAGCATGCGCTGAAAAAAGGCGAAGTCGCCGACACGTCGAAGGCGCAGAAACTTAACAGCGGACTCTACCGATCCACTGACTCCGGAGCGACGTGGACGCTCATGCAGCGAAACGCGCGCGACGCGCGCCCCTTCTACTACTCACAGGTCCGTGTCGACCCGAAAAATCCGGACCGCGTCTACTGGATGTCGTCGGTGTTTCGGTTTTCCGATGATGGCGGCAAGACAGAGCGGCGGGGAGCGCTGTCGATCCACACTGACTGGCATGCAATGTGGATCGATCCGCGCGACCCCGAGCACTTCATCATCGGCGACGATGGCGGCATCGCGATCACGTGGGACAAAGGTGGCACGTACGAATTCCCAAACACATTTCCGATCGGGCAGTTCTATGGCGTGAGCTTCGACATGAGCAAGCCGTATCGCGTTTGCGGCGGGCTGCAGGACAACGGCACCTGGTGTGGTCCCAGCCGCACGCGCAACCGTCTCGGCGGAACAAACTCGGACTGGTTCAACATCGGCGGCGGAGACGGGTTCTACTCCGCGATGGATCCAACTAACCCGAATATTCTCTACAGTGAGTCGCAGGGCGGTAATGCGTCGCGGCTCGAGATGTCGTCCGGCGCGCGCTACCCGATCATGCGCGGCAGCGGCGGCCGCGGCGTGAACTTCGAAGATTCGCTCATCGTTGCTCGCGGTGACACCATGCAGCCGGTCAACCCGCGCATCTCGGCAGCGGTCGCTGCTGTGCGCGCCCGCGCCGTTTCGGATTCGGCGGGACGTTACCGGTTCAACTGGTCGGCTCCGTACATGTTGTCATCCCATTCGCCGTCCACGATTTACATGGGCGGCAATCGTCTCCTCCGGTCGCTCGACCGCGGCGACAACTTCTATCCGATCTCGCCCGATCTGTCGACGGCTGATTCGATGCGAATAAAGGTCAGCACAAAGACGACGGGCGGAATCACCTCCGATGCCACCGGCGCCGAGACCTACGGCACCATTACCGCAATCGCCGAGTCGCCGATCCGTCCCGGCATTCTGTTCGCCGGCACGGATGACGGCAACGTGTGGATGACGACCAACGACGGCGGAGCATGGACGAATCTCACGAAGCGTTTTCCCGGAGCTCCGGTGAAGGCGTGGGTGAGCCGCATCGAGGCATCGCATTTCGATACGGCAACAGTATATGTGGCGATTGACGCGCATCGGGACAACAATTTCCGCCCGTATCTGTACGTGTCCACCGATTTCGGTAGAACGTTCAGATCTCTGGCGAACAATCTGCCAACGGGTGGACCTGATTTCGTTCATGTGATTCGCGAGGATCCCTCCAACCGCAATCTCCTGTTCGTGGGAACCGACGTGGGTGCGTATGTGTCCACCAACCGCGGCGCGACGTGGCAGAAGTTCATGACCGACTTGCCGACTGTTCCCGTTCACGACCTGAAAATTCATCCACGCGATCACGAAATGATCGCGGCGACGCATGGCCGATCGCTGTGGATTGCTGACATCTCGCCGCTCGAGCAAATGTCCGACAGTGTAATGGCCAAGGGCTCGTATTTCTTCCAGCCGACCCAGGCCTACCAGTACGCGCTCGTGAATACGCAGCAATGGAACGGGAACAAGCTGTTCGTCTCGGATAATCCGCCGTATGGTGCGACGTTCGCGTATCGTCTCACCGGTGGCGACGCCCGTCGCGACTCGACGCGGATCGTGATTACCGATGTCAAAGGCGACGTTGTTAGAAGGCTCATGGGCCCGGGCGGTGCTGGAGTCCATCGCGTGACGTGGGATCTGCGCGGGCTGGCGCGTCCGCTCAGTCCCACAGGGATCCGCGACAGCATCAACGCCGCGCGAGTGCGTCGCGTGCGCGAGGACTCGTTGCGGAGTGCAGGTACGAGCGATACGACTGGCGCGGGACGCGGCATGCCGGGAATGGATACCACGGTCGCAAAGGTGATGCGGGACTCCATGAGCGTAATGCGTGAGCGCGGCGATACTGCCGGGATGCGTACGATGCGCGAGCGGCTGACGGCGCAGGGTGGCGGACGCCGCGGTGGGCAAGGCGGCCCTGGCGGCGCGGGCGTTGGTGGCACCGCTGGCGGCGGAATCAATCTTCGGCCGGCCGAGGCGCCGCCCGGCCCACCGACAGGTTTCCCCGGAGGCGCAGGAGGAGGAGGCTTTGGCGGCGCAGCGCGTGCCGGGAATGCAGTCACCGAGGGTGATTATCTCGTGACGATCACGGCTAACGGGGTCACGATGAAGCGCGTCGTCCATATCGAGAGAGTCGGGGACATTCCCGAAGACAGTGGCGTTCCCGGCGATGACGAAGAAGATGAGGACGGCCGAGACCCGTGATCCTTCTGGATTCCTGGGTTCCGGTAACCCGATGCCCGGTATCCGGTAACCGATTGTCTGGCACGTGAGTCCGGGTACCGGCGCACATTTTGACGGTGTGGAAAGCGGGGTACAGGCTCGAGGTCTAGATCTTCGGTCCGGCTGCCCTCTTGGTACGACGTGCTGGCGGTGGCGGTGGAGGGGGCGGCGTTGGGCGTGGACCTTTCGCCTTGACGGTCAGCTGCTCACCGATCCGCACCCTGTCATTCGGAAGGTTGTTCAGCTTCCGGATTACCTCCGGGGTCGTATCGAAGCGCGCAGCGATACTCGAGATCGCATCGCCCCGTTTCACCACGTAGTAGATGGGCTCGTTGATCAGCTTCGCGACGTTGGCGCGGATCCGTCGCTCGCGGATCGCCTCGACGCGCTGAGCGTCGAGGTTCCGGGTGACGTGATCGAGCACGCTGTCGAGCGATGCTTCATCTCCGCGCGACGCTGCAAACTCCTGCGCGGTCCCGGGACCATGCGAAATCCGGACTCCGTGAGCGGTGAGAAAATAGAGGCGCTTCTGCGTCATCGTCAGCAGGGTGTCGTTTGGATACTCGTACTGAAGAATCGTGGCGGGGGCATCCTCGTTCTCGAGCTTGTCGGTTGGCGCGATGCCGATGAATAACACTCGATCGTTGGTTGCCACGAGAAGACCGTTGGTGGATCTGTAATAGTCACCCGGCCGCCGCTGAAACGCTTTCGCGTAGCGCTCGACATGCTCGCCGTATCGCAGCATCCCGCCGTTGAGCTCGCGCGCAGCGGCCTGCCACGCACCGCGTGCGTCCACGCGCCGCATGAACACGGCATATCCAAACACCATGATCCCGACGACCACGACGACGAGGCCGATGATGGCTCGCTGGATGAATCGAAATCCGCGATACAGGCCCTCACTTTCTCTCATTATTTAGTGAATGTAGTTTCCTTACCGACGATCCGTGTCGATCGATGGGTGCCTGAACCGTCAAGCCGAGCCGCCAGGGGCAATCTCCGTACCCCGGCTGGCATGGGGGGTGCAGGTACAGACGCATATGACCAACCCCGCGGACCTCGATCGCCGAGAGGACGATGCTTCCAGCGCGCCTCCCGACGACCGACGACAGGCGGCGGGGAATATCTATACAAATGTGCGCCGCCGGGAGTTCGAGCGCCCTCCGCTCAAGCCCTGGCAACGTGCGCTCAAGGCCGTCGCCCACGGCGTCGCCGCGACGATTCTTCTCGTCGCCGGGACAATCTGGACCCTGAAGCAGCAAAAACCAGTGTACGTAAATCCCGGCGAGCTCCTTCAGCTGCCGCCTTCTCTCGTGCCCGCCGCCCCACCACTCAGCGAGCAGGTATTCCGGGTAAGCGCCGTTCTCCGCCGGTACACAAAAGACACGACACGCGCAAATACAATCGCTACCGCGCTCGTCGCCGAAGGCTCGAAAAAGAACCTGTCTCCCTCGCTCCTCATCGGCATTCTGCTGACCGAAAACGCCAAGCTCGATCCGCAGGCAAGGAGCAACGTCAGCGCCCGCGGCTTGATGCAGGTCATGCCGTTCCACGCCGGCAAATGGAAGGGTTGCACCTCGAAAGATCTGGCCGATATCGCTTCGAATATCTGCTACGGCACCGCCATCCTCGCTGACTATATCAAGCGCGCGCCGTCGCTGGAAAAAGCCCTTCTCAACTACAACGGCTGCGTTCGGGGCACGAATACCCCGCAGTGTCACAGCTACTCGGGGAAGGTCCTGCGATACGCCGACAAGGCTGCATCTCAGATGCTGGCCGCGCCATTCCCGACGCCTACCCCAGTCGAGTAGCCCGACTTAAAAGCCCTAAAATGGTTGACCTATCCCGTCATCCGGATTACTGTTATACGTTGTTCGACAACAGCATTACCGGATTACGTATGTCACACTGGATCGGTCGCGACCTCGAACGGCTCCGCAAGCTCAGAGGCATGCGACGCGAAGATGTTGCCGCACAACTGACAGTGCCGGTTTCACCGTCGACAATCCGCAACATCGAGCACGACGATCGCTATAACGTCTCGCTCGACCTGTTGCGCCAGATTGCCACGGTCCTTGGTGCCGACCTTCGAGTCACACTCGATACCGGCGTCGATGAAGCCATTGTAGGAGAGTTGCCGGCGGGAAGACGGGTGGTGGACAACGAATACTTCATCCGGTACATCCGGGGTCGGTACCCGGACTGTCCGCTGACGAACTCGCAGATTGGACGTCGCATGTGGAGTTTCGCCGAATCTCATGGTGCGGAGCTCGTGAAGGGAAGAAAGCAGCTCAAGAAGAATGCTGGCGGTTCGGTCGGGACGCTTCACCGGTCTCCGACGACGGCCGCTGAATATCAGGTCTTCGAGAAGGACTTTGCTGCCCTGGAGCGGTTTGCCGATCGCCTCGGCAGGGCATTTTCCGACGGAAAGGGAGGAGTTCTTGTACCAGCGGCCTGATGGAGGTCTTTCCCGCGTGATTCAGGGGAAAACCAGCCTCAAGACTGTAACGACTCCGGACCAGGTCAAGAACCTGTTTCGTCCGTGGTGGCACAAGATCGTCGCCCCCGTCCTTCACGGCGCCGCGTTGCTGGCACTGCTCGCCGCCGGAACTGTCTGGACTCTCCAGCAGCAGCATCCGAAATTCACAAATCCTGTCGCGCTGTTGAAGCTCCCCGGCGCCGTGATCACCCCCGGATCGCCAACCGAGGAAGCATTCCGCATCGGTCAGGTGCTTCGCCACTATACCAGCAATGGCGAGAACGCCGACCGGATCGCCGAAGCCGTCGTGACAGAAGGTCATCGGCGAAAGATCGATACGACTCTGCTTGTTGGTGTCATGCTCGTCGAAGACAACACGTTGAATCCGCGCGCCCAGAGCTTCATGGGAGCTCGCGGCCTGATGCAGGTGATGCCATTCCACGGCGGGCAGTGGGGCTGCGAATCGAAGGATCTATACAGCATCGAGGGCAACATCTGTCACGGTGTCAGTGTCCTCGCGGAAGCCATCCGGAACGCGCCCACGCTCAACGTCGCGCTTCAGCGCTACAACGGCTGCGTCCGTGGCCGCAACACGCCAGGCTGTCACAGCTATTCGTCGAAAGTCCTTTCTGCGCGTGACCGCGCTGCCCAGCAGATTCTGACCGTGGCCAACAGCACGCCGCAGGAGTAAGACCGCTGCCGCCGGTGACTGCCGGCATCGTCGACCAACCGCAGTCTCCGGCGAGACCTCGCTCGGCAGGTCTCGTCCTCGCCGCTGCGCTGCTCGGGATCTCGTTTGCCGGGCCTCTTGTTCGTCTCTCCCACGCCGATCCGCTCGCGATTGCCGTCTGGCGACTCGGCTTCTCACTGTTGATTGTGGCCGCCGCTCTCCTTGTGACTGGACAATGGAGGGAGTGGATCAGCCTGACGCTCGCTGAAGGGCTGTTTGCGACAGGTGCTGGCGTGGCGCTCGCGCTGCATTTCTGGGCGTGGAACGCATCGATTCACCTCACCACCATCGCCGCCTCGGTGACGCTCGTCAGTCTCCAGCCACCAATCGTCATCGCGATCTCGGCGCTGTTTCTTCGCGAGACTCCGTCGCCCCGCCAGCTCGCCGGCATCGGTATCGCCGTGGCCGGTGCGATAATCATCGCCATTCCCGCCTGGCAGATGAGCGCGTCCGGCGCCCCGCACGGCGCAGCTCTGGGAAACGCACTGGCCATCTCCGCGGCAATCACCGCTGCCATCTACTACACGATCGGCCGCCACTTGCGGCGAAGCTACGGACTCTGGGCCTACGTCGGGCTTTGCTACGGCGCCTGTATGGCGACATTGCTTGTCATGGCGTGGGTGACAGGGATCAGCCTCGCGCCCCAGCCGCCTCGCGAGATAGCGATTTTCACCGGGCTCGCAATCGGTCCAATGCTATTTGGCCACACCGGTCTCAACTGGGCACTCAAGTACATGCCCGCGTACGTGGTAAATCTCGTTATTCTCGGCGAACCGCTCGGAGCGACGATGCTCGGCGCCATTCTGCCCGGCATCAGACAGATTCCATCGCCGACAACCGTCATTGGTGGCGCAGTCGTGCTCACTGGCGTGCTTCTCGCGGCCTCGGCGGCGGTGTCCGGCAAGGTTTCGCGAAGCTAGTTTTAGCCGCGCCGCCGTGGCCGTTCGCCGTCGGCCCACCGTGTTCAACAGCGCAATCGAGCCCTCATGAAGCCACGTTTGGTCACCTTGTTTCTGATCTTCTCTGTCGCGCTCAGCCACGCGACCTCGGCGCAATCCCGGATCACCAGTCCGCTTCAGGAATTCGGGCACAACATCGGCGACGATTATTTTCTCGCCAACTACCGGCAGCTCACCACGTATTGGCAGAAGCTCGACCGCGAATCCGACCGGATGCGGGTCGTCGATATCGGGACGACCGCCGAAGGCCGGCCGATCTTCACAGCGATCATCACCGCCCCGGAAAATTTCCGGAAGCTCGGCCGCTATCAGGAGATCGTGTCGAAACTTGCCCATGCGCGCGACCTCACCGACGACCAGGCCCACGCGCTCGCCCGGGAAGGGAAGGCAGTCGTGTGGATCGACGGAGGACTGCATGCATCGGAGGTTCTTGGCGCGCAGCAGCTCATCCAGTGGGTTTATGAGATGGTGTCGAAGAACGACCCGGAGACAATGAGATTTCTCCGCGACGACATTCTGCTCGCGACTCTCGTGAATCCCGATGGAATGGACCTCGTGTCCGACTGGTACATGCGCGAACCCAATCCCACCAGCCGGTCAACGGCAGGAGTACCGCGACTCTACCAGAAATACGCCGGTCATGACAACAACCGCGACTCGTACATGGCGTCGCAACCGGAGACTCAGGCAGTAGACAGTATTCTCTATCGCGCATGGTATCCGCATATCGTCTACAACCATCATCAGACCGGTCCGCCGGGTACGGTGATCTTTGCTCCGCCGTTTCGCAATCCGTTCAACTACAACTTCGATCCACTCATTCCGGTGGAGATCGATCTTGTCGGCGCTGCGATTCACAGCCGCTTCATCGAGGAGGGTAAGCCCGGCGCAACAATGCGCAGCGGCTCGAATTACTCCACGTGGTGGAATGGCGGCCTGCGCACGACGGTCTATTTCCATAATATGATCGGCCTGCTCACCGAGGCGATCGGCAATCCGACGCCGATCGAGATCACGATTACGCCCGACAAGCTGTTGCCGAATGGTGACCTGCCGTATCCGATCATGCCGCAGCCGTGGCACTTCGCGCAATCGATTCAGTACGAGCTGTCGGCAAATCGCGCGGTGATGGATGTCGCGTCGAAGTATCGTGAGGATTTTCTCTTCAATGCGTATCGCATGGGCCGCAATTCGATCGATCGCGGAAACACCGATACCTGGACTCTCACGCCCGACAAAGTCGACGCGGTGAAGAAGCTGTTCGACCAGAATCGCGCGGCGAAACAGAAGGCCTCAGCCGCCGACTACATCGCTGCTCTCCATCAACCGGCTCACCGCGATCCGCGCGGATTTATCATTCCCGCCGACCAGGAAGATTTTCCCACCGCCGTCAAGTTCATCAACACGCTCGTCAAGAATGGTGTGGACATCCAACGGGCGACGGCGCCGTTCTCAGCCGCCGGAAAATCTTATCCCGCCAACTCGTACGTGGTGATGGGCGCCCAGGCATTTCGGCCGCACGTGATGGACATGTTCGAGCCCCAGCATCATCCCGACGACATTCCGTATCCCGGCGGTCCACCAACGCCTCCTTATGACAATGCTGGCTGGACACTCGCTTATCTGATGGGAGTCAACTTCGATCGCGTACTCGATTCGTTCTCGGGCCCGTTCGTAAAGCTGAACGGCTTCGCGCCGATCCCGTCGCGAGCCTCGTCCATTACAGGGCAAGCTGCCTGGTACGTATGGAGCCGTAAAACCAACGACGCTTTCGCCGCCGCCAACCGGTTGTTGAAGAATGGCCAGGAGGTGTACACGCTTGGCCGGCCGCTTTCCGCGGGGGGCAATTCCTGGCCGGCAGGATCGTTCGTGGTGCGCGAAGCTGCGGGCACGACAAACCTGCTCCGCGCCCTCGCGAGCGAACGCGGCGTCGAATTCAGTCCGATTGAAGCAGGAGCTTCGATCCAGTCGGCCGGAGCGATCCGGCTGAAGTTGCCGCGCATTGCGCTCTGGGATATGTACGGAGGCGCGATCTCGTCGGGCTGGATGCGCTTTGTGTTCGACCAGTTTGAATTCCCGTTCGAGGTCGTCTTTGCCAACGACATCGACAACTCCGACCTCGCGTCGAAATACGATGTCCTGATTCGTCCTGACGGTGCGACGCTCGCGATTGACACGCTGGGACGGGGATTCGAGTCTCGCGTGCAACCCGACAAGGTGCCGGCCGAATGGAGATCGCATCTCGGGCGCATCACTGCCGCGAAGTCGCTCCCGCGAATCCGTTCCTTCGTCAACAACGGTGGAACGCTCCTGGCTCTCGGCGATGCTGCGGAGATCGGTTACAAGCTCGGCGTCCCGATCGCGGATGCCGTTGTCGATAGTTCCGGCAAGCCACTGCCGCGCGCGAAGTATTAC
>JBBSFT010000083.1:0-11517 GCA_038254845.1 Gemmatimonadales bacterium
GAGCTGATCCTTTCGGAAATAGAGCTGGATCCGACCGGTTGAATCCGCGACATGGGCGAAGACGGTTTTTCCGTGCGCGCGCCAGGCAACAATTCGCCCGGCAACCGCGACCGTCGGGCCATCGTTCTCCCCGTGCGAGTCACCAGCCGGCATCGAGCCGAGCGCATCTGACGCAGTGTGGCTGCGGTCGTACGAGTAGGCGAAGGGATTCACACCAGCACGCCTCAACGCATCGAGCTTTTCGCGACGTGCCTTGAGAACGAAGTTTGGCTCGTCGCTCACGGCGCGACCCCGGTCGTTGCCAGCTTCAGGTACGCACGGATGAACGGGTCAATACCGCCATCCATGACCTTCTGCACATCGGGAATCTTGAGATCTGTTCGATGATCGTTGACCATCGTGTACGGCTGAAACACATAGCTGCGAATCTGGCTTCCAAAACTCACGTCGAGCTTGTTGGCATCGATCTTTGCTTTCTCCTCTTCCCGCCGTTGAGTCTCCGCCTGATACAGCTTGTTCTTCAGCATCTGCATTGCCTGAGCCTTGTTCTTGAATTGCGATCGCTGCGCCTGCGACGCTACGATTGTGTTGGTGGGAATGTGAGTGATGCGCACGGCCGAGCTGGTCTTGTTCACGTGCTGGCCGCCTGCGCCTGAGGCCCGGTACACGTCGATTCTCAGATCCTCGTCCCGGATCTCGATGTTGATCTCCTCGTTCACGACAGGATACACGAACACCGACGCGAAGCTGGTATGCCGGCGTGCGGCAGAGTCAAATGGCGAGATGCGGACAAGGCGGTGAACGCCGGCTTCAGGACGGAGAAAACCGTACGCATACTGACCCCGGATCTCGATCACAGCGCCCTTGATTCCGGCCTCCTCGCCTTCGCTCTCGTCGAGCAGCTCCATCTCGAAACCCTTTCGCTCCGCCCATCGGGTATACATGCGCATGATCATCGATGCCCAATCCTGTGCCTCGGTGCCGCCGGCTCCCGCACTGATCTCGAGCTGCGCGTCGCGATGATCGTCCTCACCCCGCAGCAGCGTCTTGAGCTCGAATAAATCGAGCTCCGTTTCCACGCCTTCGATCTCGGCATCGAGCTCTTTTTCCAGATCGGCGTCGGGAGTATCGCGAAGCAATTCGTCGAGCTCCTGCGAGCTCTGGATCCGGGAGCGAAGCCGATCATATGGCTCCAGCCATCCGCGGAGCTCCTTCACCTCGTGCACGGAAACCTGCGCCGCCTCCTGATTGTTCCAGAAATCAGGTTCCGACATGCGGGCCTCGAGCGAGGTCAGTGCTTGGCGCTTGGTCTCGATGTCAAAGATACCTCCGCACTTCGGCAAGCCGCGCCGATGCGCTGGCCAGTTCCCGGCCTCGCTCCCCACTCGTTTCCGCCATTTCTTTCGACTCGCTTAGAAAATTTTCTTGCCAACACCGAGAACTTCGTTCAGCGACTCATGAAAGTGGGTCGTCGAACGCGCGAAGTCGGCTCCCATCCGGGCGACATATTCGTCATAGCTCTTCTTGATCTCGTCCCGGAAGAGCTCCTTGAGTGTACCTTTTGCAAGGCCCTCCGAGTGCTTCGCAGGATAATACGCGACCATGTCGGACACGAGTGCGCGCGCAAGTCTTTTCGCCCGCAGACCCGGATCACGGGCGAGAAACGGATTGATCGGCCGACGCTCGGTTGAGACCGGCGTCGCCACGACTGGTGGCGACGACGCAGAAGCGGGGGTCGAAGATTGAGGCGTCGGCCGCGGCGGTGTGACTGGTGGCACGGAAACCGGCGACGCCGCCACAGGCGAGATTGCGGCCGCCTGCGGTGCCGGAGCGGGCTGGGCCGGGGTATGCGATGGAGCGCGAAACGCTGGCGGCGAGCCAATCGGCACCGCTGGTAGAGACGGCGTCATCATTCCTGGCGCTGCAGGCGGAGTTGACACCCGCGGCGCCGACAGTGGCGTCACGACTCGCTGCGGAACGTGGGGAGTCGGAATTCGCGGCGTGACGGCCGGCGTTCTCGCCGCCGGAGCGCCATACGCTGGCGTCGAGCGCACGAGTGGCTGCGGTTGCGGCGTCTGCGGCGCGAACGGCGGCGGTGTGGGCCGCCGGGGCGCGAACGCGCCGGCGATCGGATCGGGCGCGCTCCTCGCCTGATTGCCGGCTACACTGGCGATCGCTATGACCCCGCTGCATGTGGAGCAGCGTGCGCGCACTCCGGCCGCCGGGATTTTTTCCGGGTCGATGCGATACACCGTCGAGCATTCGGGACAGCTGACGTTCATTCCATTTCTCCAGCTTCGTTGAATCCTGCTGCGAATCCTGTTGAGTTTGCATCGAAGACAGGTGGCCTGTCATCCGTGCGGCGATCGATCGAATAGACCGAGCCGTCGAGCGTCTTGGCGTACGTCTTCATCTCAGTCGCAAGCCTGCTCACCTGCCTCGGCTCAGTAAAAGTACGCTGGGCGTTGGTCACTACACCAATCGAAAGCGTCATCATCGGCACACGATCGAGTAATCCGCGCCGATCCTTTCGGAAAAAATAGCCGGCGCGGCGGTCCGGCTCCGAATATTGGTAAGGCACGAGCAGGTCGAGTGTCGGCGATTGCTCTACACGCGTCGGCGATCGAATCTAGGGAACGATAAAGATGAAGTCGTCGCCGCCGATGTGACCGACAAACGCGCATTCGCCGCACAGACCTTTCACAACATCGTGGGAGATCATGGCCAGAATGCGGATAACGCGGTCGCCCTCGTTGTAGCTGTAACGATCGTTGTATTCCTTGAAGTGATCGGGATCGGCCTAGCACACGGCGAACAGTTCCGGCTGCTTCAGTCGACGCGCGATTTCCAGCTCGATTGCGGCGGCTCGAGGAAGCCGTGTTGACGGGTGAACGCCAAGGTCGCGGCTCGACTCCGACAGCACTGCGTCAATCCGGCGCGGTAACACGTGGTGGCGTTCTAGAAGGTAAACCGGAGCGAGACGTAGGCCGGGGTCTTTCCCGCATCCTCGGACAACCCACCGAACGTACGCGCGATATCAAAGGTGAGGCGGCCGGTTTCCAGGCCGAAACCAACAGCCGCCGTGGCGCCGTCGGCGTCGTTGATGAGATAGCCGCCGCGAAGGTGCACGCTGTTTTCGTAGGTCAGGTCGGCACCAAACCGGGCCGATGGCTGATCGGCCGATCTGGTTGCGATGCCGTCGCCTGATACCTGGACCGAGACGTCGGACACGTACCGGCTGATGAATGAGAGCCCATACGAGGCGCCGATCTCGATGCGCGTCGGAAGTGGATCGGCCACTTCGCCTGCGTTGACCTTAAGCTTCGTGCCCATGTTGCGAATCGCAGCGCCGAAGCGGATAGTGCTGTCGCCCGGGACTTCGTACTGGGCCCCGACATCGACGGCGCTCGAGCCTGCGCTGAACGTTGACACGTTCACGCATTGGCCTGTGCAATCGACCCGATATTGCAGGTGCTTGAAGTTCGCTCCAATGCTGAATTGCCTCCCAATTGCGGCGCCGTACGTGGCGGCAAACAGGACATTGCGCGGAAGGACGAGGCCCACCGGCGTGCCATCGGCGTCGGTCACTTGCTGGCTGCCGAAATCGAGAAGATTGAAGGAAAGAGCAATTGCACCGAGGTGCTTGTTGGGAATGACGACGGTCACGACGTCCCCTCGCGCCCCGAGAGTCTCGGAGTGATGGATCGCTCCCTCGCGGCTCGCGCGCCGGGCGATCCCGGCAGGGTTCGACCAGACCGACTCACTGCCAAACGTCCCGGCGACGGCGGCCTGTCCGATGCCGACGGTCTCGGCACCAACCGGCAGCAGGAGAAAGAGCGCGCCCGTTGCGCTCGATGACTGCGCCCCGGCCGCTGCGGGAAACATCGACGCAACTGTTACGCCCGCGACGCTGGCCAGTCGCGCCAGGATCGCCGGAAATCGCGGACGCACGCTACAGCGAGGTCGCCTCATCGATCAACATGATGGGAATATCATCGCGCACCGGATATCGAAGCTGACAGGCCTCGCAGATCAGGCTCGACTCTGCTTCCCGGTACTCGAGATCGCCTTTGCACTTTGGGCAGACAAGAATCTCCAGCAGCTGTTCGTCCAGGCTCATGCTCGCTCATCCTTTCCAACGTGATAGCCAAAACGCTCGAGAGCAGGCGTGCTCCGTCTCCAGTTTGGCGCAACCTTTACCCACAGATCGAGATATACGCTCTCGTCGACGAAGGTTTCGATTTTTCCGCGCGACACCTTACCGATATCGCGAATCCGCGACCCGCCGGAGCCGATGATGATTCGCTTCTGGCTCTCGCGCTCGACGTAGATGACCGCCCGAATGTATACCGGCGAGCGCCCCTCGCGGAACTCCTCGATTCCCACCGCAACGCTGTAGGGTACTTCGTCGTGAAGCTGCTCCAGCACCGTCTCGCGAACCATTTCCGCAACGAAGAATCGCACCGATTGCGTGCTGACATCATCGTCGGGATACAGAAACGGGCTCTCGGGAAGCATCGCCGAGATGCGCTCCATCAATTCGGAAACCGAATCACCTGTCGTTGCCGATATGATGACGGCATCAGGGTTTGCGGCCTCGAGCTCCGCCCGCCGCGAGGGATTGAGCTCGTCGCTCTTGTTGATCGCGGTGACGATCGGTGCTTTTGGTGAACGGTTCAGACCCGCCGCCTCCACGAGGGGTACGGGCGACCCAGCCGTCCCGTCCGCGAGATAAATGATCACATCCGCATCAGCGAGGGCGCGAAGCGCGGTCGATCGCATCGATTGCTGGAGCGCGTACTTCGGCTCGAGCAGCCCAGGTGTGTCGAATACGACCATTTGCATCTCGGCTGTGGTGTGAATTCCCACCACCCGGTCACGTGTGGACTGCGGCTTCTGGCTGGTAATAGCCAGCTTCTGGCCGATGATCCGGTTGAGAAGCGTGGACTTCCCAGCGTTGGGCTTGCCCGCGACGGTGACGATTCCGGCTTTGGTCATCCGGTGAATCTAAGCGACGGGGACGGCCCTTTGTCACATCGGACAGAGGCGGTGCCCGCCTTGCTATCTCTTCCTACTGGATGAAGGTCGAAATAGTGCGCCCCGGCAATTCCAGGTCGAAAACGCCGCCGGTGACGGTCACGCGGCCAATCTCTGCGAGGTGCTGCTGATCGGAGGTGCGCACGAGCCTGAGGTCGGTAAGCCCGTCAGCGTTCTTGACGGCGAATCGTACCGATCGAGGAATGATGCCTTTATTCAGCGCGACGATGGTAAGCTTGCCGTTTCGCACGAATGCGGTCGCCAGAACTGTGCTATCCGAGGAAACTGATTCAACGCGCGTCGCGCCGGGCAAAACGAAACGGGCATATTGAGCCATTCCGTAGCCGGCAGGCGTTATCGACGCCCCGGTGAACCGCCGTGACTCATCGTGAATTGCCACAAGCTGCGCTTGATCACGGTCTCCAAAAAAGCCCCACATGTAGTCCACTGCCGAAACGTTGTATTCGGTAAGCAGCCGGTGGACAAGTTCCCCCCAATCGAGCGGAGACTTTCCCGGAACCGAGTATTCGCTCATCCAGAGTGGCAAACCGTACTGCGACGAAAGGGCAGTCATCTCACTCATTGCGGAGAGCGGGAGGTCGTACAAGTGGGAAGCGAGCGCGCCGACATACTTCCTTGCCTCGGGGTCGCTCAGCACGATTCGCGTCTTCTCGGCTGCGACCTGAGGGTTGATGTCGTCGGGGATGACAAGTTTGGTCTGGAATCCTTCGGCCGCGAGCTTCTTTCCAAGAAGCTTGACGGTTTCCCTGAGGAAGTCCCCTGACACTCCCATTGGGTTCGGCTCATTGGCGATGGAATACCAGGTGAGCTCTACCCCCTGCGTTCGCCAGTAGCGGATTATACCCATGCTCCAGTCGACATACTGACTTACCGTCGATGCGTTCATCCATGGCTCGAGCTTGATCGGCGACAGCCACCACTCCTGAAGCCCCTTGGCTTTCGCGCGTTTCACCAGATCGATGTGTCCGTCGGCAAAAACCCAGTCTCTGCGTTGCGGTTCACCCGGCGCAGCCTCTGTCCCGTTGCTTTGGAAAGTCACTCTCGCGCGTGTGAGCCCGATAGTCCTGTAAACGCTGTCGAGAACCGCGTTCTCATCAGGGATCAGCAGCTGAAGCGCGCTCTGCTGACCGATGAGGTGCGGATCGCTGAATATCCTCGTCGAGCTTCCAAAACCCTGGATTCGCTGATGCTGTTTCCCGGCGTCCACGGTGACAACGATCGGGTTGCTCGACGGCGGAGACACGACCGGCCCGCCCCCAGGCGACGATGGGTCAGGCGACACGACGCCCGAACCCGTCGGCCCTGCCCCACAGCCGAGCATTGCGGACATTGCGAGCGCAAAGGCCAAGCGGATCATAAGGCCTCGCGAGACCCGACGGTTTTTGAAAATCTTGAAGTCATCTCACGAACCTCCTTGCGAATTCCGTTCCGTTTCGATCCGCTGATGAAATATTGAGGGGCAACCGGCCACACTAGCCCGCGAACCAACGCCGACCGCGACGTCGAGCTCCACAACTGGCGGATACGCTCGTTGTGCTGACCGAGCTCCCCTGGTCCATACGACGGGAGTGCTACCGTCGCAACGTCCCTGAAGATCCGCCGGATCTCGCGGAGCGAGAGAAGGCGCGCCTTGTAGGGTGTCTTCCGCACCGACCAGGCCACGTGCTCCATCGCACTTCGCGGAAGCAGGCCGAACGCAGGAATGCGGAGATGCGGCTCGGGCATGATGCTGTAACGGTTGTTGGTGACAAAGAAAAACGACCCTTTCGGCTTCAGCGTCCTCAACACCTCATCCCGCACTGCCTCGACATCCCTCACGTGCTCGATCACTGCGTCCGCAACCACCGCATCGAACGAGTCGCCGGCAAAAGGCAGACTCTCGGCGTTCCCGCAGATCAAGGGCACAACGACGCCATGTTCCTCGAGGCGCTGGCGGCCCATCAGCAGCCATCTAAGTGCTACGTCTACTCCCACGCACCGCTTGAACCGTTCACCGGCTGAAACCATGAGGCCGCCGGTTCCGCACCCTACTTCCAGAAGCATCTGGCGACTGCCATTTGGAAATAGAAGCGCGTGGCGGGTCAGCATACCTCGGCCTCTCGCCACGGCCGCATCCATGGCGTCGATGTAATGCTTGTTGAGAGACGGTGGGTTTTCCGGCGACAGAACGTAGTAGGCAGTCAGGAGCTCGTGAAACGACTTCTTCGGACCACTAAAGAGCTTTTCGATCTTTCCAAGCTCGTTCTCCACAGAGATGTAGGGGTCAGGCGCGAGGCGAAAATCAGGAATTCCGCGGCGAACCGGATATTCACGCGCGCAATGCTCGCATTCCCAGCCACCGGAGACGACGCTCAGCTCTCCCTTGCATACGGGACAGACAAGCCTGCTCGCGAGCCACGCCGGCAAACCATGCGTCGATCCACGATGGATTCGGGCTTGTTCACCTTCCGGACTGGTCTTAACTTGCTTCAACGTCTGTTCCTCCCTCGTGGGCAAGCTTTTCTCATCGAATATAACGGGCTGGCCTTAATGAACGTTACAAAGCGGTTGCAGCGACACGTACGCCTCTCGCGGGTTGCCCGCGAAGAGTCGCCGTCGCCGCCGTTTCTGGTCCTGTTCATAAATTCGATCTGCAACATGAAGTGCGAGCACTGCTTTTACTGGCGTGCTTTGAATGGCCGCGACGACCTGAGCGTCGAGGAGCTGTTCGCACTTTCTGCAGAGCTCGGACCGATCGAGAATCTCAATCTGTCCGGTGGTGAGCCCTTCCTTCGAAAGGAGTTCGCCCAGATCTGTCGCCGGTTCGTAGATCACAACGGCGTCAAGCAGATCTACGTGCCCTCCAACGGCTACTTTACCGAGCGCACCGTTGCCGCTGTCACAGCAACCCTCAAGGACTCGCCGCTCGAGCTATTCGTGGTCGAGCTTTCGCTCGATGGAATGCCCTCTTTTCATGACGACTTCCGGGGTGCCAAGAACGCGTTCACGAAGGCGATGGAGACGTACGACGCGCTGGCGAAAATTCAGGAGTCTGATTCGCGCCTGAAGATTCACTGCATCTCAACTGCTACTGATGTCAACATCCAGCAGATCCGCGAGCTGACCGCTTATCTCTATGAGCGATGCCCCAAGATGGAGCACCACAATCTTGCCATCATCCGCGGGGACAGAAAGAACCCGACGCTCGCCGGCCCGCTACTCAAGGAGTACGAGGAGCTCTACAACTACATTCGCGCGTTGTGGGGACCGAGAGAAGAAGGCCGGTTTGGCTCCATCGTCGAGCCAATGCTGCAGTGGGCCAAGATCCGGACGGCGAGAGAATCGAGGCAGGTGGTCGCCTGCACTGCCGGGCGCCTGACTGGCGTCGTCTATGCGAACGGTGACGTTTCGGTATGCGAGAATCACACGCCGATCGGAAATCTCCGCGAGAAGAGCTTCATGACTCTTTGGAAGTCCGAAGCCGCGCGCGAACTGAGGCGGTCAATCCTCGCGCGAGAATGCCACTGCACCACCGAGGTGTTCATGTGGCCCAGCATTACCTTCCAGCCGATGGAGCTTGCGCGCGGCATGGTCGGTGGCAAGGTCTGGAAGAAGCGTCCTGAGCTTCCGGTGATGCAGCGCGCCTGACAGTCGCTCTCAAGCCCCACAAAGAAGGCCTCAGCCAGCCGCGCTGAGGCTTTCGGTTTATTGGGCTGTTCGAGCGCTGCCATTCACTTTCTCAGTCCGACCGAGCTCCGCCGATCTGTATGCGGCGTCGATCACAAGCGAAACGTCGCGAGCCCATTCCGCGCTGCAAGGTGGCTCTGTGCCGTTCTCGAACGCAGCGAGCGTGCGACTGATCACTTCCTTCGTCGCGACCATGCGTGGGTCTGCGGGATTCCTTCCAAGAGGATGTCTCGTCGACCCCATTTCCTTCCACGCCAGGCCAGACACGCCGTAGTCGAATCGAAGGTGCGGCGACTTCGCGCGGTGAAGCCCGGCGGTCACACGCGCCCGGCCTCCGAACGAAGCGCGAAACGACTCAGTGGTGGTGTCGACTCGCGCATCGAAGTAATGATTTTCTCCTTTGGCAAGTCTGTTGATTACGATGCTGCCGAGTCGGCCGCCGGAAAACTTGAGCGTCATTGCGCTTACCGCGTCCGAACCGGCTGCGACGCCATCGCCGTCCGAGATTACCGCGGAGACTTCAACGGGACACTCCTTGAATACGGCCATCATGAAGTCGATGAGGTGAACTCCAGCCTCGGGGAGTACACGTCGCCGCATCGCGCCGCGCCAGCTCGTTTCGGCCGCTGGGGAAAGATCCACCTGCTGCCAAGCCTGGGCGAACACCACCCTGCTGGCCGGATTCTTTTCGAGACCGTCGAGAATACTTCGAAAAATGGGCATCTCGCGAAACTCATGGTTCACCGCTATGCGTTTGCCGGCAACTTTCGCGGCCTCGATGACGATATCTGCGTCTTCGATGGTGGGCGTGAACGGCTTTTCGCACAGAACATTACATCCCGCGCCGATCGCCTCGAGGCACAGCGCCGGGTGTGTATCCGGCGGAGTAGCGATAATCACGCATTCCGGATTGGCGCGCGACAACATTTCCTCGAATGAGTCGAACCCGGGAACCCTGTATCGGGAGACGCTTCGTGACAGGCGCGTAGCGTCGGGATCGCAGACGCCGACGACGGTGGCGCCACCGATACTGGACAGCGCAGGAAGATGCATCGAATGTCCAGCGTCGCCGAGTCCGACAATCGCAATCTTGGTGTTCATATCGCCGTTTGTGTCATGAGCGTTAACTGCGTGAAGTCTCGCGCAGGCCTCGACACATTCGGCCGGTGGCAGCGTGAAACCTATTCTGGTATCATTCGGCCGACTACACCGCCCTGCAGTATTCGCGTCGTCGGCTAGCCTTCCTTTCCTACGTTTTACCACGCTACATGACTCTCCCTCCAATTTTCCGCGACGAATACTATGCACACTGGCGGAACTTCGACGCGAATCACTGGTGGACTGCGGGGATGCGGGACGTCGCATCTTCTCTCATCGATCTTGCGAGACTGCCACGCAACGGTGTGATGCTCGACGTCGGATGTGGCTCAGGCCAGGGGATGCACTGGTTTGCGGCGCGCTATCCGGACTGGACGATCGATGGTATGGATCTGGGCATGAGTGGGCTCGTCGCCGCAAAAGCGTCCGGCCTACGCCGCGTGGCGCTTGGAACCGCTACATCGCTGCCGATCGCCGGAGAGTCAGTCGATCTTGCCATCGCGCTCGATCTCCTTCAGCACCTGCCGCTCGGCGGTGGTGACGATGACGCTCTGCGTGAGGTTCACAGGGTGTTGAAGCCGGGCGGTCATCTTTTCGTCCGCACGAACGTTCAAAGCTTTCCGCGCGTAAAGGACGATCCCGAAGCGGTATGGCACAAGTATGATGTGGAGGAGCTGAGAGACAAGCTCGGCAAGGCGGGGTTCACGGTTGTCCGGCTGAGCCGGATAAACGCGCTGCTCGGCCTGGCTGAGATCCCGTCCGAGCTTCGGCGCGCAAGGCAGCCGAGGCGGCATACCGCTTATGACATCGTTCCAGCGGAGGCGCCTCCCGTTCCGAATCGGGTGTCGACCGCGCTGAAGAGAGGAATTCTTCGCATCGAGGGCCGCGCGGTGCGGGCAGGGCTGCGACTGCCAATGGGTCGAGCGCTTGTCGCTCTCTGCAGGCGGGCTGACTAGCGTGAAAGGGTCTACGAAGGGCCTTGGCGGCCGGTAGATTCTGGCCCAATGGCAGGAATCAGCTGGGCCGTTCCTGATCGAGTTCGCGCCCATGGCATGAAGCGAGGGCGTGGAGCCGGGGTCGGAGTTGCCGCTCTCTTCTTTTTGTTGGCAGTTGCGATCCATACTGGCTTTGCTGCTAGCGATCGGGGAACTCAATTGGTTGACGCAACGGCAGCGGACAGTGCCTCCGCCGGCGTTTGCCAGTTTGAGTGTCCCGGGTGGCCGCGTGTGGAGTTTGCGAGCGGCTACCTTTACTGGCGCAGTCTTGCTGTGGCCTTTGAATGCGCGAATCTGTTTCAATCACCGGTTGAGATAAGCTCACAAAAAAAGGCACCAACCCGCTTTACGGGATGATGCCTTTTTGAGGTGCCGGCGACGGCCTACTCTCCCGCGTCCTCTCGGACGGAGTACCATCGGCGCTGCAGGTCTTAACGTCCGTGTTCGGGATGGGAACGGGTGTGGCCCCTGCGCTCTAGTCGCCAGCGATAGGAGTTATCGCATGGGTGTCATTCCGGTGAAGGAATGACAGACGGAGATGTAGTGTGATCGTGTGACTCTTGAATCAACAGGTTAGACTGCGATTGCATTTGTTCGGATTGCGTTGGCATTTAAGCCATTGCAATGAAAAAGAAGATCAAGCCTCACGGGCGATGAGGATCGCTGCGCTTGGAATAGATTGCTCTACGTCCACGTGCGA
>JBBSFT010000084.1:0-11456 GCA_038254845.1 Gemmatimonadales bacterium
CCGCAGCTGTGGTTCGACAAAGTTGCTCTTCGCGACACGGTAGTTGGCCGGTTCGGGCGAGAAGCATTTCGTAGAAGACTTCAGCAATCGCTCGACTTGTCGCGGCCAATCACCGAGTGAACGGCTGATGTGCGGCATTGGTGGCTGGATCGGCAAAACTCCCACTCTGGCAGATCCGCAGATTCTGCTGCGGGCGTTGCGGCACCGGGGCCCGGACGGCGAAGGCTACCTGCTCGATGAGCCTCATCACGCAGGCTTGATTCACACGCGTCTCGCAGTGATCGACATAAGCGACACCGGCAGTCAGCCGATGACGTACGAGTGCAGCTCCGCGCAGGTCGGGCGCTACTCACTGATCTACAACGGCGAGATCTATAACTACGCGGAGCTGAGAGAGGGCATCGACCCCTTCGCTCTCAATGGAAGCTCTGACACGGAGATTCTTCTCCATCTACTGACTCGCGAGGGGGTGAAGGTACTCCCTCGCCTCGCCGGGATGTTCGCGTTCGCGTTCTTCGATCATTCATCGGGCGCGGCGCTGCTTGCGCGTGACCCGTTCGGGATCAAGCCGCTGTACTATTCGACTGAATCGGGCTCGCTCAAATTCGCGTCGGAGGTCAAGGCGCTTCGCGCGATACTCGGATCGGCGACGTTATCACCGAGCTCTGTTCGCGATACGCTGATGTGGGGAAGCGTGCCGGAGCCGGCGACGCTCTGGGACGGTATTCACGAGCTGCCCGCGGGTTGTTACCTCCACTGGAAGACCGGCTCGGCGACAATTAGGCGCTGGCATCAGCTTTCATTCGGCGATGGCGAGGTTCCTTCCGATCCGGTCGCACACACGCGCGCCGCACTGCTCGAATCGGTCGGACGTCATCTCGTAAGCGATGTTCCCGTCGGCTTCTTCCTGAGCGGTGGAATCGATTCCACCGCGGTTCTGGCGCTCGCGCGAACTGTTCTCGGTCCGAACGCGGACATTCGAACTTTCTCGATTGGTTTCAACGACCCTGCTTATGACGAATCGAGTATAGCGCGCCGCACCGCGGAGTATTTCGGGTCCACTCACACCGAGTGGATGATGACCGAGGAAGAGGGCAGGGCAGAAGTTGCAGGCTACCTCGCGGCAATAGATCAACCAACTGTCGACGGCTTCAACACATGGTGCGTGAGCAAGCTTGCGAAGCGCGAAGGCGTGAAGGTTGTCCTGTCGGGCCTGGGTGGCGACGAAATGTTCGGAGGCTATGGATCGTTCAGTCGCGTTCCGGGGTTTCTCGATCTTTTTCGCCGGCTCGGAGTATTTCGTTCGACGGCTGCAGCCGCGCTGGGAAGATCACCGGCCGGATCACGCTGGCGACGCCTCGGAGAATTCCTTCTCGGTCCAGGAACGGCACTGAGCGCATTTCACGCCCAGCGGGGAATCTTTACGGAGCCTGAAGCGCGCAAGCTTGCCCAATCAATCACGGGCACTGACCCGGGCCCGGCCGACTGGAGAGCATTCGACGAGACAAGCGAGCCGCTCGACCAGGTGAGCATGCTCGAACTCACACGCTATATGCGTAATCAGCTACTTCGTGACACCGACGTTTTCAGCATGGCTAGCGGTCTGGAGCTGAGAGTTCCTTTCGTCGACGCCAGACTTTTCGAGTCTATTTCGATCATACCTGCGTCATCGAGACTGAGAAGCGGAAAGGCACTGTTGATCGACGCGGTCCCCGAAATTCCCGAATGGGTTCGCGGGCAGCCGAAACGGGGATTCCGTTTTCCTTTCGAAGATTGGACTCTGGACGGTTTCGGAAATCTGCTCGACGTTGCTGACGAAATGTCGCCCGTGCCCCTTCGCGAATGGTACCGGAGATGGGCGCTTGCTGTAGTTCTGCTCGAGGCCAACCCGAAGAATTCGGCGGTTGACGCGGCGCTTTTGCGAGCATGAAAGTTTTTCTCGCAGGCACAAGTCTGCGAACGGACTACGGCGGTCCCGCTTATTCGGTCTCGAGGCTTGGAGTTGAGCTGGCGAAAGCGGGAATTTGCGTCGGCTTCTGGACGCCGGATGGATCGTCACTTACCTCGCCGCTGCTGAATGACTCACGTGTAACGCGTCTTTCGGGATCATTGGTCGACGCGCTCAAAGCGTTCGGCCGAGCGGATGTAATTCACGACAACGGCCTGTGGCTGCCTCACAATCACCGGATTGCGGTGATCGCCGGCGAGCTGTCGACACCACGTGTCGTCAGCATGCGAGGCATGCTCGAGCCATGGGCGTTCCGTCACAAGGGACTGAAGAAAAAAGCCGCATGGACGCTATATCAAAGGTACGATCTGTCGCGTGCGATATTTCACCACGCTGCGGCGGAGCCAGAGGCGTCCGGAATCGAGCGCTTTGCGCTGAATGTGCCTGTGCGCGTGATTCCGAATGGGATCGACATTCCGGGCAACTCTGCGAGCAACGTAAGATGTCCACCCACCAGCGAACCAGCCCGAACTGCGTTGTTCCTCGGCCGCTTGTATCCGGTGAAAGGTTTGCCGATGCTCATCGAGGCCTGGTCGCGGGCTCGTCCAGGAGGATGGAAGCTCAGAATCGCCGGGCCGGATGAAGCTGGTCACAAGCGTGAGCTGGTGGCAGCAGTTGAGCGGGAAGGTCTGCGCGAGGTCGTGACCTTTGCCGGACGAGTTGAGGGAGAGGCGAAAGCACGAGAGTTGACGGGCGCGGACGTTTTGATTCTTCCGTCGTTGTCGGAAAGTTTCGGAGTCGTAGTGGCAGAGGCTCTCGCGTACGGTGTTCCTGTGCTTACGACCACCGCGACGCCGTGGAATGAATTGTCGACGCAAGGCTGTGGCTGGTTGGTGGAACCGAATGTGAATGCAATCGAGCGCGGCCTCAGGACCGTGACTTCACTGGATCAGGCTACGCTGTCTCGCATGGGCATCGCCGGAAAGGAATTTGCTTCGCGTCGCTTTTCCTGGGATCACATCGCCAAGAATTTTATCCAGCTCTACTCGGACGCACTTGCGAACCGGGGATAGCTCACCTGACGAGGGGTATTCCGTTCCTGCCGTATCGCGCGATCAGCCTTCCAACCTGCGCGTTGTAGGAATCGTAGTAGGCTGGATCCTTCACCTTGACGATTGGCAATGCCATTCCGCCTGATATGCCGTAAACCCGTGAAAAATTTTTCCCAGCCAGGCTGATGCGCGTTGTGTACGCAATCGCGCCGAGGCCCGTGAGCATGAACCAGCCGAGATATAGGCGCGACGCCGTTAGTCGAAAGCCCGTCGTGTTTTTGCCGGCTCGCGTGAGCCACGCTTCGCTGATCAGGAGCGGAATAATCGGCATCCAAAGCCTGATGGCAGTATATGGCCAGAGCAGGAGGATCCCGAGGTACGAGACCAGGTACACTCTTGCCGGCGTTAGCTGGCGCCTGCTTCTCGGGAAGAACGACAGTAGTGCCAGGATTCCGATGATCGAGAACACCGGGCTGCGTGGGCTGAAGCGGTTGGAAGGAATGTTCGCGGCCAACTCTCCGACGCTGTGAAGCACGGACAAGACGCGATAATACACGTTCGCCGCGAGATTGCCGTAGCCGTAACGCTCGAGACCTTCAGTCACATAACGCAGCCACGAGGAACCGTCAAACAGTGCAGCCGCAGTCGTGATGATCGCAAGTCCGCCCAATGAAATACCGAGGATTAGCCGTCTGCTTGTCCCCTGAGATCGGAGCGCCAGATAAACTGCCCATATCAGCGCAGGGACGAGGGCGATACCGACAGTACGAAGGGCCACTGCGATCGCCGCAAGCAGTGTCGCCGCTCCCAGAAGAGACACGCGAAGCCTGCCGTGTAACTCCGTGGCCAGCGTCATGAGCAGCACCGATCCCAGTGACGTGCCAAAGAAGGCGGCTTCCGGCAGAGGCATCGCGACGCTCTTGACCACGGGAAGCGAGAGAAGCGAGAGAATGACGACCCAACGCTTTTCAGAGACCGACGACTCGGGCATGAAGTAGGCGACCGCCCACAAACCGACCGCGAGGAAAATGCAATTTGAGAGAACTATGAATGGAACCGATCCCAGACCGATTTTCTCGAGCCCGCCGATCAGAACCGGGTAGCCGAGCGGGACGCCGATGGGGGGCAGGCCATGTCCATCGGCCATGCTGGCGGCGGCCGCGAGGTACCTGACCGCGTCGGTATCGAGTCGGAGCTGCGTGGCCATCTGAAGGAGATATGCGACTGCGAGCCCGACGAGTACGGCGGAAGACACGCGGGCTGAAGTCGCGGCTGACGACGAGACGATCGGCGATGACTTGTCAGCCGAAACAGGTTCCGGTCGCGCAAAGGCAGAACTCATGAATTCATGGTTGAAGCCCAGATGCCGGGAGCGTTAGGCGTCAGTCGAAAACATCCGGTGGCGAGCCAACAATACTGGGAGGGGCGCCGTTGCAAAGAAGTAGCGGAGCTCATGCGGGACTAGACGGCCTGTGGTTTGGACGCAGGGGGTACCTGCCCATTGGCCTGTTGATTCCACCAGCAGAAACGCGCACCGCTCTGCGGCCATACGAGCGCCATCGTCTTGCTGTGGATTCCGACAAAAGGCAGAAGAGCATCGGGCTTGATCTTCTTTGGCCCGTGAGCGAGGCGATCGCCACCCTGAAGGCGTCAAGTCCCGAGTGCGGTGTGATTACTCTGACGCGAAGTGAAGAGGCCGTCATGCATGCCTGCCGCGAAAGGTCAGTCCGGCGTCTCTCAGTGCGCGGGCTCCGGCACCGGCTTCGCCATGCTCGGGAAGAACGCGTCGCGGAACCGGTCGACAATTGCAGGCGGCATGTTGCCGACCCACATCTCCTGAATCTTTCCCGACTCGACGATGACGGCGGTCGGAACGGCGCGAGTGAGCCGCCCCATCAACGACTGCGACACGGTCACCACCGGAAACCGCACCTCGTAATTCTTCACATACTCGGCCACCTGCGGATCTGGCGCCGACATCACGCCGATTACGCGAGGAAGTGTCGGCGACTGCACCATTGCATTCGCGACCTTCACGAACTGGGAGCAGTAGGGGCAGTTGGTCCCGAGGTATGCGACGAGAACTTCGCCGTCCATGCCGGCAGTTGCTCCGTCGGCCCAGCGATGCTTCCATGGCTCGCCGACCTTGAGCGGATTTGTGTCGAACATCGGCTTGCCCGTTGTGCTCTCGAACCGCTGAGCAGTCTCTGCCAGCCCGGCGAGCGCGATGCCTGCGACAACTATGAGAGTGATCTGCCAGAGCGCGGCGTCCATCGTCGGATTCGTGAACTCCCAAGCGATCGCGAGGAAGGCGATGAGGGTGGCATTGATCGCCATGCTCTGCGCTATCGACGGCTGGATGTATCCGCCGTAGCATCCGCAATCCTTCGCCTTGCCGCTGCGCACGCCCCACCAACTGATCGTTGTGAGAACCACGAGGAGCGCGATCGTTGCGGGGTAGAACAGAGCAGGCGCAGCGCCGGCGAGGAGCGCAATTCCCCACGCGCCTTCGACTCCGGCCGCTGCTGTCACCGCAGGACGCTGAAGCTTCCACGGAATCCAGCCGAGCGAGCTCAGGTGGTTCTGAAACGTGTGCGGCGCGATTGCCTTGATGATGCCGGTGTAGATGAAGGTCGCGCCCACGAGGCGCGGGCCAATCGTCAGCCAGGTAGACGGACCGGCTTCGAATCCGAAGGTCATTAAATAGAAGTGGTGATGGCGTTGAGCGATTTCATCTGATGACGATACAAGATAAGCCGAGCCGGGCCGACGATGGCATTTACTTCGCGCTGCCTGCCAGCCGTGCCATTTTTGAATAGCTTCCTCTCGTGCAACTGCAAATCGAGTTCGACGATCGACAGCTCACGTTCCGGACAAATGTACGCGAAGTGCTGGAACAGATGACGCAGACTTTCCAACATATGCTGGTCCCCGGCGCGAAGGTGAGCGCAGGTGAGCTGGCTTTTTTTCGCGACGGCAAAGTATGGCGTCTCGACGGTGCTGCATCGAATCGCTTCGAGGACGTTTCGGTAGACCTGTTGCTTCCGCTCGTGAAGGACGAGGTGCGTTTGCAGTTTATGCGCTCCCGGCCCGATCTGCTATGGATGCACGCTGGCGCGGTGGAGAGGGATGGCGGTGCGCTGCTCGTATCGGGCAGATCGGGGCAGGGGAAGAGCACGATGACCACCTGGCTCGTCGAGCACGGATGGCGTTACATGACCGACGACGTCGCTCCCGTGCGGATGGAAACCGATCGAATCATCCCTTTTCTCCAGGCTCCGGTGCGTCGGCTTCATCCGGGGCGCGAGGTGGAGGAGCACGAGTTATCGACGCTCAAGCGCGAAGCGCCCGACCTGAACGAGAGTCAGATCTGTCGACTGGAGACCGAGATTCGGGGAATTGTCTTTGTGGCGTACACGCCGGGCGCAGACGCTACGCTTCGAAAGCTCGACATGGGCGCGGCCGCCCTCGAGCTGCTGAGGAACGCGACCAATTTTGTTGATCACAAGGCAGCCGCCGTTGGCCGCGCCGCGAATCTTGCAGAGAGAGTCCCGATGCACGAGCTGGTCTACAGTAATCCGGGCTCCGCCGCCGACTTGCTCAGAGACCTCTGGTAGTCGAATTTTATGTTGCTACTTGTGTATTTGCACGCAGATGCACAAGATTTGTTTCCGGGGTCCCACTGCTCGAACCACTGCTTGAGGTATTTCATAATGACCGCCCTACCACGCGTCAGACCAGGTCTTCAGCGTCATCAGCTCGACGAACAGGTGCTCGTGTACGATCAATTGAACGATCAGGTGCATCTTCTCGATCCGACGACTGCTTGTGTCCTCGAGCTTCTCGAGGCAGGGCAGTCACTTGACCAAATGACGGGCGAGCTTTCGAAACGTCATAACCTGCCGTCGGATACCGGTCTCGTAGAGCTGGCGATCGACGAGCTGCGCCGCGCCGATCTACTCATGGAAGTGACGAACAGGCATCTCGATGCCGACGTCACGCGACGCGATCTCGTTCGCAAGCTTGCGATGGTCGGAGCCGCCGCGGCTTTCATCCCGGCAGTAGCGACGCTCACCGCCACACGCGGTTACGCGCAGGGCAGCGTTCCCGGCGGTCCATGCGCGTTCTGCACGACCAATGCTCAGTGCATCTCAGGAACTTGTAACAGGAGCGGGAGTTGCGAGGGCGGAAACGGCAACGATCCCAACAAGCTTCCGAACGGCTCCCCTTGCAACGGGAACGGTCTCTGCTGCTCGAACAACTGCGACGGAGGGGTCTGCGTGCAGGGCACGCGGTGAGGCCGTCGCGTCCGGAAAAAAGCCTCACGCTTACCGCGTGAGGCTTTTTGCATGGGGGACGCGCTACCTTATCGCGTCATGAACGATCGCGTCATGAACGCCGAGACTGAGCTCGTCCTCACGCTTAGCCGCACTCCACTTGGAGAGAGAGCGAAGTCGCGGATCGAAGCACTTCTCTCAGGGCGTCTCGACTGGGCCACTGTCTTCGCGCTCACCGCTCAGTGGGAGGTCGAGCCGGTGGTGTTCTCGAATCTGCGTCCCTTTCTGGAAGGCAAGGTCGAGCCGTCCATAATCGAGCGCGCCGCTCTTCGCGAGCGTGAATCGCGTGGATATGCGCTCGCCCGCACGCTCGTGCTCGTCGATCTCGAGAAGAAATTCCGCGCGGCGGGCATCGATGTCCTCGTTCTCAAGGGGCCGAGTGTCGGAGTGATCGCATACGACGACCCATCGATGCGGTCGTTTGCAGACGTAGACTTCCTCGTGCGCCGCCGTGATCTGGAGAATTCGCGCGCTCTTCTGCTGGGAATGGGATTCGAGCGGGACTACGATCCGGGGTCCGAGTGGAATCTGTTGAGTGGCGATCACGCGCTGGAGTTTTCGGGAACACGAGCGAAGGTCGAACTGCATTTCGCGTTGATTGAGCGCCACCTGAGATTCGGGATGAAGCTCGACGACGTATGGGCCGACAGCACCATGATCGAATGCGTGGGGTCGGATCTAAGAGCGATGAGCCGGCCGCACCTCATGCTGTTCCTGTGTGCGCACGCCGCCAAGCATGAGTGGGCGCGGCTTCGGTGGATCTGTGACGTCGCGCAGCTATCATCGCGGATGAGCGACGGCGAGGTGAAGGCGACAGTCGCCCTCGCGCGGACACTTGGCGCCAGGAGACTTCTGGCCTTGGGGCTACGCCTCGCACACGACATTCTCAGCGAAGAAGTAACGAGATTCGCTGTTGGCGAACTGGCATCGGAACGTAAGACGAGCCGGGCCATGCTGTCGATCGAGGAGTCACTCGGCCTTCGTCCGGGTCAGGCTCAATTACGACGGGGCAGGCTCGATCGTCTCGGACCAGGGATGCGGCCGCTGTTGTTCTGGCTGGGCGTCAGGGAACGATTGGCCGACCGGATCGTATCATTGGCGTGGGTAGCGTTCGTCCCGACTGACACCGATACGCGTCGTGGCTTTGCCGGCTGGTTGAGCCGGCCGGTGCGCCTCGCGTCACGAATTGTGCGAAAAAATGTTACTGCATCATGACTCTCTCGCTTGCTGCTTTTTTGATTCATGTTTACTACTCGTCAGTAAATTGCGACAAGGCTTGAAAATTTGCGTTACCGAACTCGGCGCAGACCCCCGACTTCCCGGTAGCGAAATAACGTCTCTTGCCCGTGTAAGATCTGGGAAGGCGATGCACTAGATGCCCAAAGATGTAGAACAACTGGAGCTCGTGGGCGAGAAGAGGGGCGAAGCCCCGAAGGCAGAGCGCAGCGGTGAAGCCGGACGTCCGCTAGCGCTCATCGCTGGTGGAGAATGGCCGCACATGGCGCGTCCAAAACGGCGATGCCGAATAAGCATTTTTACAAACTCGGCATCCCGCGTTTTGCAACGCACTAACCTCAACACTCCGAACCGCCGGATGCGGCCCCGCATGTCCGGTGGTGTGGGAGGGGAGCCGCGAGGATAACTCGCTGCCCCTATCCCGATTACAGGTGCAGGTTTCCATCTCGTTTCAGAACGCCAGGCTCACAGGGGTTAGATTCGTCAGGCGATGCTCGATTTCCACAACCACCTCATGCCTGGCGTCGACGACGGCGCCGCGAACATCGAAGAATCGCGGGAAGGCCTGTCCGCGATGATGAGCCAGGGGATCGCGGAAATCATCACGACGCCCCATCTGCGCGGATCGTCCACTCGCAAACCCGCCGACCTCCGCCGCGCTCTCGAAGTATTCGACGAGTCGTGGAGCACGCTGCTAAAGCTCAAGGACGAGGAGTTTAACTCCCTCCGGTTGGAACGCGGTGTCGAGCTCATGCTGGATGTGCCCAATCCCGATCTGTCAGATCCTCGCGTGCGACTTGCCGGAAGCTCATTCGCACTCGTCGAGTTTCCGTTCATGAGCGTTCCGCCCAACAGCTCGGCCGCAATTCGGAACATGACGCAGAACGGCTGGCGTCCCATTATCGCCCACCCGGAGCGTTACAACGGCATGGGCTCGAGTATGGAGCTGGTCGAGGAATGGCGGATGGCCGGCGCCGGGATTCAAGTCAACGCCGGCTCACTTGCGGGGCAGTATGGCGCGACAGCGCGGGCAATCGCGTGGGCCCTCCTCGAGCACGGACTTGCAGATTATCTCTCCAGCGACTACCACTCGCGGGGCCGGTGTTCGATCGAAGCCGCGGGCAACCTGATGAAAGACAGCGGCAGCGCCGAACAATACGAGCTGCTCATGTCAGTAAATCCCAGGCGCATTCTCGACGATGCGCTGCCGTTCACGGTGCCTGCGCTCAAGGCCAGGCAGCCTCCCCTCTGGAAAAGGCTGACCGGTTGGCGCTGAATCCGCGGTCACCGACGAATTGCGAGGCGGCGCGCACTACAGCGGCCTCGACGGCCTGAGAGGCTTCGCGACGGCTCTCGTGCTGTTCGAACGCTGGTGGACCTATAAGACGGTTCTGCCTCTGAGGTGGCATCGTTAGGCCGGGAGACGTTTTTCAGAAACATCGAAGGAGTGGCTCCGCTCATGGACCGCGAACGCGCTCCAGCAACGGCTTCGAAATGCTGGCTACGATCTCGGGAAGCTCGATTTCGACTACGTAGCAATGAGGCGCTTTAGTGCAGACGAGTGACGCCGATCTCGCCTTGACAGCCGATTTCGCTGGGCCGTTCAAACACTGAAGGAACTAAAGGCCGCCGATCCAGAAGTCCGGACGGTTTTCGATATAGGTTCCGGCAATGAGCCACTGGCGGCATCGATCGGGGAGATGGAGGCTCGAATATCCGGCATCGGACCTTAACCCCGTCAGCCCGGGAGTTCGCCGGTGGAATATCGAGGAGCGATTTCCTTGCGCCGGGCGCGCCGAGGTCGTCGTCCTGCTCGAATTGGTCGAGCACCTGAGCAAGCCGTGGCTCGGCATGCGGAATGTCGCGGAAGTTTTGAAGCCAGGCGGCTATCTGATTCTCAGCACGCCAGATCCATCATGGTGCGGATCCAGATTGACTCTTCTTGGGCGTTGAGTTCTCACGATGTTCACACCTGATGGACCTCGAGAAAACTCATCACGTATTTACGCCGTGGAGGCACATAGTCCAGCGCCTACTCGCGGACAACGGATTTGTTACCGTGCGGTTTGTCACGCTGGGTAAGCCAACCAGTCTGTTGGCCACGCCCTTCTGGGGCGTGAAAGCGTTGCTGCGCGTCGCTTTTCGCGTCGCGAAGATCGCTCTCGAGAAGCGCGATCCGGCACCTACCGGGGCAGCCTTTGGCGTGATTGCGGAGAAGCGAGACGCGTGAAAATGGACAAGATCGTAATTGCGTGTTTCAAGAAGGATCTGTTTTTGTTGCGACCATGCGTAGCGAGCATTCGCTACTGGTATCCAGATGTTGAAATTCTCCTTGTCAAGGACGAAGCGAGCGGTGCGTTTTCCACTCACGAGATTGAGCGCTCGTGGAACGTCGGCCTGTTTCCACCGCGGCGACGCGCATTTGGGTGGGGCTGGAGCAAGCTGGAAATCCTGTTATCGGACAAGCGGGAACGGATCCTTTTTCTCGACTCCGACGTGGTTTTTCTGGGCTATGTTCTGGATACGCTTGCAGTATACGATCAAGATTTCGTCGTAACTGGTGAGCGCGCCGACAAGGGAAGCCAGACTGTCAACGCTCACTACGTTGACATGGCGCAGATGGAAAAATTCGACCCCTCGTTCACCTATCCGGGTTTTGTCTTCAACCGTGGCCAGATGGTGATGACCACAGGGTTGCTGCGTGAAGGAGACCTCTCACCAGTGTCGACATGGGCAATCAGGGGCGCTCAACTACGTTGTAGCCAAGGCCAACCAGCGAGGTGTGGTCGGCCTCGCATATGCTATTACTACGAACGAGTGCCACGAGGATGGTTAAAAAGCGCGACCAGGTTTGTCGCTCTCCAGGCGATCGTCCAAGCCAAA
>JBBSFT010000085.1:0-11350 GCA_038254845.1 Gemmatimonadales bacterium
ATTGGCTGGCAGATGGTATTCCCATCAAATGCCGAAGACGCTGTCGGCCTGTTGCGCGCTGCATTGCGAAGCAACAACCCGACGATCTTTTTTGAGCACAGGCACCTGCTCGATGGCCCGTGGGCGCGTCGCCCTTATCCGGGCGACGATTACGTGCTGCCGCTCGGCAAGGCACGCATCACAATGGCAGGCGATTCATTGACGGTGGTCACGTGGGGCGCAATGGTCGAGCGCTGTGAGCTCGCCGCAAAAAAACTTGGCGAGTCGATCGAGATCATCGATCTGCGCACGATCTCGCCATGGGATGGCGATGGTGTGCTCGAGTCAGTTCGTCGCACGCGCCGTTGTCTCATCGTTCATGAAGACGGGATCACCGCTGGATTCGGCGCCGAGGTCGCGGCCGTTGTCGCCGAGGAGGCGTTCTTCAATCTCGACGCGCCAATTCAGCGCTTCGCCATTCCCGACGTTCCCGTGCCCCACAACTTCGGCCTGATGGATGCCGTCGTTCCAACGGTGGAGTCGATCGCCGAGCGTATGACTCGAGTTCTCGAAGCCTAGGAAACGGGTAAATGGCAAGTCTGGTTGATGTGATGGTCCCTGTCGGTCAGGCCGAGGGGACGGAGTCGGTCGTGTCGACATGGTTCAAGTCCGTCGGCGACGATGTGACCGAGAACGAGCCGCTCCTCGAGATCAGCACCGACAAGGTGAACATGGAAGTCGCCGCTCCGGCGAGCGGGAGGCTTGTCGAGATCCTCAAGGGAGAAGGCGAGCAGGTGGAGCAGGGGGAGCTGCTCGGCCGGGTTGATGTATCCGTTTCTTCAGGTGGTGCTGACGCCCCCGCCGAGGCGCCGCCCGAATCGGCGCCTCAGGCTGACGGTACAGAGAAGCCTGCCGCGGCGACTGGCGATTCTGCGGCCGGGGACTTGAGTCCCGCTGTTCGGAAGCTTCTCAAGGAGCATGGGCTCGAGGCGTCTCAGATCACCGGTTCGGGCCGCGGCGGTCGCATCACGCATCAGGACGTGACGACGTTCGTGGAATCGCGAGCTGCTGCGTCCTCGTCGGTCGCGGCGTCTGGCGCCGAACGAGTGAAATCAGGGCCGACGGGGCGCATGGTGAAGCACAGCCAGATGCGCCGCAGTATTGCCAATCACATGGTGCAGAGCGTCGCGACGGCACCGCACGTGACGAGTGTGTTCGACGCCGACCTGTCCGAGGTTGTGTTGCACCGCGATGCGAATAAGAACGAATATCAATCGCGCGGGGTGAAGCTGACGTACACGGCGTACTTCGTGAGAGCGACTGTCGCCGCGATCAGGGCCGTGCCGGAAGTCAACAGCCGCCGGCATGATAATTCGCTCGAGATCTTTGACGACATGAACATTGGCATCGCGACGGCACTCGGCTCAGGTGGATTGATCGTACCGGTGATCGTGAAGGCGCAGGATCTCGACCTGTTCGAGACCGCGCGCCGCCTTCAGGACCTTACCGATCGCGCTCGTGGCGAGACGCTTGACGCGCGCGATGTGCAGGGTGGGACGTTCACGATCTCGAATCATGGCGTGAGCGGTAGCCTCTTCGCGTCGCCGATCATCATCAACCAGCCGCAGTCAGCGATTCTCGGCGTGGGGAAGATGGAGCGGCGCGTTGTTCCCGCGGCCGTAGGCGGTGATGACATCATGGTGAAGCCGATGTGCTATGTCACGCTCACGATCGATCATCGCGTGCTCGACGGGTATCAGGCGAATCAGTTCCTGACTGCGTGGGTGGATTCGCTCCAGAACCCGCCCGGGTAGACCGCCGGCACCACCCCTGTGTGCGGCTCCGAGAAGGACCCCCGTTCCTGCGGACCAATACGTGCACTCATCTCATGGTGGACACCAGTCACAAACCCCGCTACGAGAGGACGCAATGAGTGGAATAGCCGACATTGTTCAGCAGCATCTCACACCCGAAGCGATTAATCAGATTAGCCAGGCACTCGGTACCGATCCTGCCACCACCCAACAGGCGGTAGACGCCGCTGTGCCAATGATGATCGGCGGCCTTGCAGCACACGCAGCAACTCCCGATGGCGCTGCGGCAATCGCGACGGAATCGGAAAACCATTCCGGCATTCTCGGTCAGCTCGGCGGCATGCTCTCGGGCGGATCGGGCGGCGGAATTCTCGGCGGCCTTGCCGGAATGATGGGCGGCGGCAGCAGCGCGAATGACTCCGGCGGCATGATGGGTGGCTCAGGCTCGAGCGGCATGGGCGGCCTCGGTGGGATGCTCGGCAGCGCCGCCGCCGGCGGTATCCTCGGGCGAGTGCTCGGCTCGAATCATTCAGCAGTCACGAACGGCGTTACTCAGGCGACAGGGCTCGACACGCAGAAGGCGACTCGCCTTCTCATGATCCTCGCACCGATCGTTCTCGCGGCCGTTGCCCGTCATCGCTCCACGATGAACTCCTCTGCATCATCGTCAACGATGGGTGACGTGCTCCAGCAGGAAGCGGAGACTCACGCCGCGAATCCGCGATACGGCGGCATCCTCGGAGGAATTCTTAACAAGGCTACGGGTCAAGCCTGATCAGAAGGGCTTGAAGTGGTCAAACGGCTGATGACAGCTGTTACAGAAATGAATCGACTTGCACGCCGTCGATCCGAACTCGCTCCTCTCGGCTGTATTCGCTGAGCCGCAGAAGGGGCACGTTGTAGCCGGCTTTGCCCGGCGAATCGAAACAAGCTCCATGATCCCTCCTCCGCTCTGGTCAACCAGATGCGGAGGAGCGATCCCATGTTCGCGCAATGTGTCGCGAGCGCCTTGAGTCATCCAGTCAGTCGTCCACGCCGGCGAGTACACCATGCGGATCCGCGCATCCGCCAACCCGTGACTCGCGAGAGTCGTCACGATCTCACGTTCGATCACCTGCATCGCCGGACATCCGGAATACGTCGGCGTGATGTCAACGCAGACATGGCCGTCGTCGATCGACACATTACGAACGATACCGAGCTCGACCACATCGATCATCGGCAGCTCCGGATCCTTAACCTCGGCCAATATCCTGAAGATCTCGTCGCGCGTCGGCGCAGTCAGCACCTCGCTCACCACTCGGCACCGGGGAAAGACCGCGCTACGATCTGCATCTCCGACAGCATGTGGCCGAGGTGTTCGGTGTGCCGGCCTTTGCGCCCGCCCGTCATCGCGGGTGGGTCTGATGGAATAACGAGTGTCGCGCGTGTCATTACATCGTCGACGATCGCCCTCCACTTCGGCTCGATCGCTTCGATGTCGGCGCCGACCCCGGTCGCTGCCATCTGTCTGTCGATATCGTCTGCCTGAAACATCTCGCCGGTAAAGCGCCAGAGATGATCGAGCGCTTTCTGCGCTCTCGCATGGCTTTCGTCGGTGCCGTCCCCCATCCGCACAACCCACTCGCTGCTGTGACGCACGTGATACCGAACTTCCTTGAAGCCTTTCGCGGCAATCCCCGCAAGCTCGTGATTGGAGCTGTGTTGAAGCTGCTCGAGTACGTGATAGCTGAAGACGTCGAATAGAAATTGTCGAACGATCGTGAATGCGTAATCACCGTTCGGGAGCTCGACGAGCTGAATGTTACGATAGCCAATCGCGTCGCGGAAATACGCGAGTGCATCTTCATTTCGGCCGGTGCCCTCGGTCTCGCCCGCAAGCTTGAGAAGCAGCGTCGCCTGGCCGATCAGGTCGAGCGCGATGTTCGCGAGCGCAATGTCCTCTTCGAGAATCGGGCCATGTCCGCACCACTCCGACAGCCGGTGGCCGAGCACCAGGCGGTCATCCGCGAGCCGAAGGAGGTATTCGGCGAGAACCGCGGCGCTCTCTGTCGCGGACCCGGTTGTAGACGGAATGGATGTCGTGGTGTCTATCATCAGCAGAGCGCGGACGCGCTCAGAACCCCTTCAGACCGCGGGGGATTTTGTAGAACTGCGGATGACGGTAGATCTTTTCCGCGCCGGGCTCGAAGAACGGTCCGGCCTGGTCGCTCGGACTCGCCGTGATCACGACCGACGGAACGACCCACATGCTGACAACGTTGCCTCTGCGGCCGTAGACGTCACGCGCGTTCTGAAGTGCCATCTCGGCATCTGCGGCGTGGACACTGCCGGCATGCTCGTGTGGTGCTCCACCGTCACGCTGCGTAAAAACTTCCCACAGCGGCCACTGTGATTCGCTCTCCGACTTTGGTGCGTTCTCCTGAACATCGTAGCCAATTCCCAGCGACGCGCTCGAGGCCATGATCAGGCGGCGGACGATTGCGCCGGCCGCGCGTGCTTGGCCGCGTAGGCTTCGGCGGCATCGCGAACCCAGCGGCCATTTTCGTGCGCATCGCGCCGCGCCTGGAGGCGCTCGCGATTGCACGGCCCGTTACCCTTCACGACCTGCCAGAACTCGTCCCAGTCGATCTCACCGAAATCGTAGTGTTGAGTGTCGGGATTGAACTTGAGGTTCGGGTCTGGCAGTGTCAGCCCGACCGCATCGGCTTGCGGAACGGTGATGTCGATGAAGCGCTGCCTCAGCTCGTCATTCGTCTTTCGCTTCACGCGCCAGCGCATCAGCTCGGCCGTGTTCGGTGAGTTTGTGTCGCTCGGGCCAAGCATCATGAGCGACGGCCACCACCAGCGGTTCACCGCATCCTGCGCCATCGCTTTCTGCTCCGGTGTTCCTTTCGCGAGCGTGGCGATGATTTCGTAGCCCTGCTTCTTGTGGAAGTTCTCTTCCTTGCAGATGCGGATCATCGCTCTCGCGTACGGACCATATGAGGCCTTCGCGAGCACGGTCTGGTTCACGATTGCAGCGCCGTCGACAAACCACCCGATGACGCCCATGTCTGCCCAGGTGAGCGTGGGATAATTGAAGATGCTGGAGTATTTCGCCTTGCCCGAGAGGAGCTGGTCCACCAGCTCGGAGCGGTCGATGCCGAGAGTCTCGGTACCGCAATAGATGTAGAGGCCGTGCCCGGCTTCATCCTGCACCTTCGCGAGCAGCACCATCTTTCTCTTCAGCGACGGAGCGCGCGTGATCCAGTTGCCCTCGGGCAGCATGCCGACAATCTCGGAGTGCGCGTGCTGCGACATCATCCGGATCAACTGGGTCCGGTACCGTTCCGGCATCCAGTCCTTCGGCTCGATGGTCTCTCCGGCCGCAATCCGGGCCTCGAATGCCGCGTTGAGAGATTCTTCCGTGCTGGTTTGAGCCTGCTGGTCCATTGATTCTCCGATTCGGAGGCTGCCAGAGCGATGTCGCGACAGCGCGCTTTCTTTCTAAACGTATCGGCGACTACCGCAAAACGTTAGCTCGGCCGTCGCTACATTGCTTACCACCGGGAATGCACGAAGTTCACCAACCGCAGGACTGACTCGACCGTGACTCAATCAGATTCGCAGCTTGACGCCGGCCGTTTCCATTCAACAACGGAGAACGGCGTCGCGACACTCACCTTCTCTCATCCCAAGAGCAACTCACTGCCGGGCAAGCTGCTGGCCGATCTCGCCCGCGCTGTCACGCGCGCCGGCGAAGATCCCGCGGCGCGCGTGATTCTGCTTCAGAGTGAAGGCAACGGCGCGTTTTGCGCGGGTGCATCGTTCGCCGAGCTACAGGCAGTTCGGGATGCATCGAGCGGGAAAAACTTTTTCATGGGATTCGTCAATCTGATTCTCGCGATGATTCGGGCTCCGAAATTTGTCGTCACCCGCGTTCACGGGAAGGCTGTTGGTGGAGGAGTAGGAATCGTGAGTGCCTCCGATTTCGCGATGGCGGCCGACGGTGCATCCCTCAAGCTGAGCGAGCTGGCGGTTGGGCTTGGCCCGTTCATCGTCGGTCTTCCAATTCAGAAGAAGATCGGGATGGGCGCATTCGCGGCGATGTCGGTTGATGCTGATTGGAGAAGCGCGGAATGGGGCTATCAGCACGGGCTGTATGCGGAGCTGCATCACGACGTGGCATCGCTCGATTCCGCAGTGCAACAACGTGTCACGACTCTCGCGGCGAGCAATCCCGATGCGATGGCCCAGCTCAAGACGGTTTTCTGGGGGGGAACCGAAAACTGGGCCGCAGAACTCGAGGCCCGAGCGGCGATGAGCGGGACGCTGGTTCTCTCCGACTTCACGACCAGAGCGGTGGGTCGTGTCGGCTGAGACCAACGTCAGCACATTGTCGCCCTAGAACCAGCGGGCGACACCGCCGTGGCGATAACAGGCGTTCGTGCGGTTAATCGCGTGCCAGAACGTTCCGTCGTTGCAGCGGGCAATGGCGTTGGTGGAAATCCCGTTCGCGTACGCGGCACGTCGGGCCACCGCAGAGTGCGGATTCGCGTGCATGATCGCCTGGGCAGACGCGTGGGGGACGTTCTGGTACTGGCGTGACGCGAGGCCTCCATGGCCTGCACAAACCGACGAATACGACCACGTGCCGTCCTCGCACAGCATTCGATGCCGATTGACGGCATGCATGCGGCGCGCGCGGTGCACCTCGGCTGCGACAGCAGCGTGCTCAACCTTGCGATTGTCTTTCGCGATCTGCCTGTCGACCTTGCGCTCGACCTTCGCGGCGTCGTGACCCTTGCCCTGGGCCTGCACGACTGTTGGCGAGCTGAATGTACAGGCGCCGAGTAACAGCCCTGCGGCGCAGAGCGATTTGATGGTTGCGGTCATACTGCCTCTTTGGGTGATGTGCATGATAGCTATGCTTATTCCGTTCCATCACGTGCACGCGAGCCAATGCACCAACAAAAAAGGCGCCCGTTTCCGGGCGCCTCTCATGTGCTGCAAGCTTCTGGCTTACATCCAGCTGGCGACTCCGCCATGGCCCGAGCACGCACCCGTCCGATTCTTCGAGTGCGAGTACGTTCCGTCCTTGCACTTCGCCGTCGCTCCGGCGGCAATGGCGTTCGACGCGTCGGTCATAGCAACCGCGGATTTCGCGTTCGCATGTGTCATCGCTGTTGCTGACGCTGACGGCGACGCGGCTATCTTGTTGGCGACGGCCTTCGCGGGGACGGTGGTCTTGATCCCGCCGTGACTTGAGCACGCGCCCTGTCCGCCCTTCGACATCGTTCCGTCGGTACAGCCCACCATCTTGGCGTCGGCGACAGCTTTGGTCTCAGCCTTGACCGCTTTCTTTTCGGCCGTCTTCGCGGCGGCAATTTTCACGTCGGCCTTCTTCTCGGCCTTGGTATCTCCGGCGGCAGCGGCAGTCTTCTCGGCCTTAACCGCTTTCTTCTCGGCAACTTTGGCGGACATAACTTTCTTCTCGGCGGCCTTCACCTTGGTAGGCGTGGCTGCCGCTGTTGCCTGCGCCGAAGCGGCGAGAGGCAGCGCGACTGCGAAGGCTGCGGCCATCAGGCTGCCGCCAAGGATCGCGCGAATTCTGGATGTCATCGATGAATCTCCCGGCGGTGATGGGTTAGGAACGTCGATCCGCCGCCGTGCGGTCGCGTTCCTCAACTGGCATTAGTTAACGCGCCAATCTAGACCCGGTCACCTGACAGACGGATTACAAAAAGCGACTTTAGCGAAGTCGCTCGGTTGGGGCTCCGTCCCCGCCAACAGTCGGAAGAAATCGGGGCGGCTGCCGATGTTTTGTCGCCTGCTCGAAGGAGTAGGCAACGCGAATGAGCTGAGGCTCGCTCCACGCACGACCGAAGATCGACATTCCGACTGGCAGCCCATATGTAAGCCCGATCGGGACATTGATGTTCGGGTATCCGGCAACCGCCGATGGCGTCGAGTACCCGCCAGTGAAGTGATCGCCGTTGATGAGGTCGGTTGTCCACGCGGGACCCCCGGTTGGCGCAATCATCGCGTCGAGCTTGTAGCGATCCATCACCGCGTCGATGCCCTCGCTGCGCGACAGTCGATGATTCTTCGCGAGCGCGTCCCGGTAGCTCTTGTCCGTGAGCGGACCCTTTGCCTGCGCCCGCACCATCAGCTCCTGCGCGAAATACGGCATTTCTCGCGCTCTGTCCTGATTGTTGTACGCAATCACATCGGCCATCGTCCTCACCTTCGCAGACGGGCCGAGCGACGCCAGATATGCGTTGAGGTCGGCCTTGAACTCGTAGAGAAGAACCTCGAGCTCGCTGTCATCGAACTTTCCTGCGGTCGGAATGTTCGCCGGGTCGATGATGATTGCACCCTGAGCTGTCATCTCGTCGATCGCTGCCTGCATCAGCTCGTCGACGACGTCACTGAATCCGAAAAACTTCTCTCGCGCCACGCCGATGCGTGCGCCCCTCAGACCTGCCACATCGAGAAAGCGGGTGTAATCCGGCTTCGCGCGCCCTCTGCCTTCCGCTGTCGCCGGATCACGCGGGTCGACTCCTGCGAGCGCTGTCAGCAGAATTGCAGCGTCGGCAACAGTGCGCGTCATCGGTCCCGCGGTGTCCTGGCTGTGCGCGATCGGAATAATCCCGGCGCGGCTGACCAGACCGAGTGTCGGCTTGATGCCGACGAGTCCATTGGCGGACGACGGACACACGATCGACCCGTCGGTCTCGGTTCCCACAGAGACCGCCGTGAAATTCGCCGACGTCGCGGCGCCCGATCCCGAGCTCGAGCCGCACGGATTGCGATCGAGCACGTATGGATTCTTCGTCTGCCCCCCGCGACCGCTCCAGCCGCTCGACGAATGAGTTGACCTGAAATTCGCCCACTCGCTCAGGTTGGTTTTGCCAAGAATCACCGCGCCTGCGTCACGCAGCCTCTTCGCGACGTAAGAGTCGCGCAGCGCGATCGACCCTTCGAGTGCGTATGATCCTGCCGTTGTCGTCATGCGATCGGCAGTGTCGATGTTGTCCTTGATGAGCACCGGAATGCCATGCATCGGACCGCGCGACCCCCTCTGCTTTCTCTCCCGGTCGAGCGCATCGGCGATATCGAGCGCATCCGGATTTGTTTCTAGGACGCTCCGAAGAGTCGGTCCACGACGATCGTTCGCTTCGATTCGCTCGAGGTAGAGAGCGGTGATGGAGCGCGCGGTGCGACTCCCCGATGCCATATCGCGCTGAAGATCCGCGATTGTCATTTCTTCGAGCGCGAAGCCTGGAACTGCTCCTGTTTCCTTGCCACCAACTGGTGCACCCAACGCTGGCGCTCCCGGGCCGATGCGTCCCTCAGCCGACCCGGTAACGCCGAGAGCGGCGGCGCTTCCTAGTGCGCCGGCTCGAAGAAAATCGCGGCGGTGCATCAGATGTGACAGCTCGAGAGGCCGCGCTTTTCCAGATACTGCTGATGGTAATCCTCGGCCTCGTAGTAATCGGTTGCGGGCGTGATCTCGGTGACGATCGGGCGACGGAATCTGCCCGCTTTTTCCCACTCGTCTTTCGACGCGAGCGCCGCCGCTTTCTGCGCGTCATCGTGGTAGAAGATGGCGGACCGGTATTGCGGTCCGACATCAGGACCCTGACGGTTCAATGTCGTGGGATCGTGGTTTTCCCAGAACACTGTGAGGAGGTCGTCGTACGTCACGCGCGCGGGATCGTACGTGACCTGCACGACTTCGGCGTGGCCGGTGCGGCCTGTGCACACGTCGCGATAGGTGGGATTCGTCATTGTTCCGCCGAGGTATCCGACGGAAGTCGAGATCACTCCCGGAATCTGGCGGTAAGCGGCTTCGACTCCCCAGAAGCATCCCGCACCGAACGTTGCCTTGGCCGCGTGATTCACTGCGGCTGAGTTTGTGTCTGTCATTTCTCCTCATTCATGAAACGCGCAAGCAGCTGATGGAACCGATGTGTTCCCACCCGGCGCCGCGCAGCGATTCATTCAACACGTATGATACGAATGATACCCGCGCGCGGGATGTACCGAGCGGATTGAGGACATTCATCGACAACCCCATGGATAGAAATTCAGCATGAGGATGGGGAACAGCCAGAAGTAAAACGCTGCAACGTGTTTGCCATGATCCGCGCGACCAGCCGGAAGGTCGAACACCGGCCCGAAACTTCCAGACCGGCGAGGCCGTAGTGCCATCATCAGGAGGGGTCAAATGATCTTCAGCACAATTGCTTTCATTATCGCGACAGTCTCGGCGATCTTCGGATACAACATCGCGAAGCGGTTCGTCCGCGACAGACTTCGTTACGTTGATGGCGCCCACAGGGCAACCGCGCCGGTCATCGCCGGCATCGGGGCTTATCTGATCGCCATGGTTGCGGTCGCGCTGCTACCCATTGTCGGAATCGGGACGGCGATTGTGTTCGCCTTGAGTGTTGCATTCGGCACGGCCGCTGGCTCGCGTGAAGTGAAGAGCGGCAACCTTCCGTATCTCGGTTCGGGCTGAGCAGAGGAAAGGAGAACAGAAGAACGGCAACCGCTTCGGTGGTTGCCGTTCTTCTTTGGGGACGTGTCCATATCGCGCAAACCGGGCGTCCACAACATGGGACATAATCATCGGTGCGAGCGCCCGGGCCGTGACCGTAACCTGAAAAACGGCAACGACTTGCGCTAATCGAAACCTCCGGACCGGAGCGTGCCACACAGCGCGGCATCACCTCGGCAATTTTCAGGAGTTTTCAATGAACAGAAGCATCGTCACTGCCGCCTCGCTCGCGCTCGGCCTCGTTCTCTCCGCCAGTGCCAGCCAGGCTCAGCGCACAACCCGGCGTTACCCGTCGCGCCCAGTCGAAACGATCCCGGCGCCGTCCATCACTCCGTACGGGGGCTACATGGTCTTCGGGGACATCCTCAATGGGCCGCTCGGAACGCGCCTCACCAGTTCTGCCGCTCCGGTGTATGGCGGACAGGTCAACCTTCCAATTGGGTCGACGCTCTCTATCGTCGGGAACGTCGGCTATTCGCAGCCCAACCTCCAGATCGGCGTTCCGATCCTCGGCGGCCTCGACTTCGGCAAGACCTCGGTGTGGATGTATGACGCCGGACTGCAGTTCGGCGCGCCGGTCATGAGCGGGCAGCGATCGATCATTCCGTTCGTCCAGGCCGGAGTTGGCGGCATGAAGTACAACGTGCGGGTGTCGGGCTTCAACCGAAACGCATCGAACCTCGCGTTCAACGCCGGCATCGGCGCCGACCTTCCGCTGGCCGAGAACATCGGGCTGCGCATCATGGCGAAGGACTACATCGGCAAGTTCGACGTCAACGAGGCAACCTCGCTCGATTATACCGCGAAAACCTCGAACAATATCGCGCTGAGCGCCGGTTTCAAACTGGCGTTCTAGTGTCCTGGCAGCATCAAGAGCCACCGGGGTCGAACAGGCGCCGGTGGCTCTTTTTTATCTGGACCTCAGAGGAGTGCAGCTCCCGCCACCTGGAGGGTCCGGCGGTCCGTACGAATCGACGAGATATCCAACCGGTGACGATCGATGGATCGA
>JBBSFT010000086.1:0-11309 GCA_038254845.1 Gemmatimonadales bacterium
AGAAGTTTCAATCCACGCCCGCGTGTGAGCGAGCGACCAGCCTGGTCATCATTGGCGACGATTGCAGGTTTCAATCCACGCCCGCGTGTGAGCGAGCGACACCACGAATGGTGCCAACGGCAGGGATAATCCGTTTCAATCCACGCCCGCGTGTGAGCGAGCGACCTGGTAAGCGCGTTCTCGTTATCAGAAACGACGGTTTCAATCCACGCCCGCGTGTGAGCGAGCGACCGGTTCGCAGGGCGGATACCTGAAGATGGTGTTTCAATCCACGCCCGCGTGTGAGCGAGCGACTCCCTTCATGCAACTACGTGCAACTGACCAACTTACAAGTTAATTCGCGCGAACGGCGCGCAACTGTCTCTCTACCTTCTCAGTACGCAGGCCTGAGCATGGCGCAAGCATATGTCAAACAGCGACTTACTGAGGCGCGCGAACCTCCCACGATGGAACCGTGCACTTGGGGTTCGCGGACAGTGACTACGCGAACAACGGCCCGTCAGGATTGAAACTTGGCTTGGCCCCATGATGCTCCACCCGTCGCTCCCAGTTCTTACCGAGAAAGTAGAACCTTAGACTGTCTTCGCCTGCCTCGTGAATGTCGAGCAACCGGTATCTCAGCTCGGCCCACTGCGCCGGATCAACCTTGCACTCGAATACGGAATTCTGAACGCGCTGCCCGTAGTCAAGACACGCTTTAGCGACACGGCGAAGCCGTTTGCGCCCCTGTGGCGTTACGGTCGCCACGTCGTATGCTACAAGTACGAGCATCGCGTCACCCGAAGTCGTCGATCATCACTTCCAGACGAACGGCGGATATGCGTCAATATCGCCTCGCAAATGGCGCGCAAGTAGTCGCGCCTGAAGGTGCACAAGCAACCCAATCGTGACATCCTCCCCAAGGAATGGGTGCCTGATGCTATCCTGCTTGCGCTCCTGATAGGCCGTGATCACTGTTTTCCGGGTCGCTTCATTCATCATGACTCCGCCCGAATCGGTCCTCGTGAAACCATCCGGTTTGACCTGTTGGCGGTTGATTAGCGAAAGCACCAGCCGGTCCACAATGAACGGCCTGAATTCTTCCATCAGATCAAGTGCCAATCCGGGCCGTCCGGGACGATCACGGTGAAGGAAGCCGACGGCCGCGTCCAGGCCCACTGCCTCGCATGCGGATCGGGCATCATGCGAGAGCATGCTATAGAGAAATGACAGCAACGCATTCACGGGGTCTAACGGCGGCCTGCGCGTGCGACCGTTGAGCCTGAACGAGTCCCGCTGCGAAGTGATAAGATGACTGAATACGCCAAAGTAGATCGAGGCACTCTCGCCCTCAATGCCGCGAATGACATCCGTGTCGGTGCATTTCTGCACCTGCAATGCGCACTGGGCCATTCGAGCGGCCACCCTCTGAAGCTCCAACCGTCCGTCGGAATCCGGATAATCACGCATCGCACGCAGCAGGACAGTCCGCGCATTCGCGACCTTCGCAGAAACAATATTGCTGGCGATCGCCGCCGTTCCGGCGATATCATCGGCCCGGCGGTATTGTTCACGCCGTAGCAATACGTTGCCAGGCGTGAATCCCTGCACCGCAGCGAGGAATCGTCCGTTCTCAGTGAAGAAGGACATTGCTACTCCAGCTTCAGCACAGACACCCATAAGCCAGGGACTGCATGAGACGTTACCGAAGCAGGCTATGCCACCGATGTTATGAAGCGGAATGCGAAACCGTACCTCCTGATCCACTCGAACGCAAACTGCCTGGCCTTCCTTTGCCAGGTATGCGCCCTGCGTGGTCACGAAGAGCGTGTTAAGGTGCTGCTTCATTCACTGACCCCGAAGCCTGGTGAGCCGAGGCTTGCAGCAAGCGCTCGTTCGGTGTATCGAAGAGCTGATCGTCCACGCGACAGCGCATCGGGCATGCAGACGTTGAGAAGCGAGCACTGATCGCACTTCGGCTCCCGTACAGCGCGTGGCGTGCGGCCGCCGGCAATCAGGTCGTGCAGCCTGGTGCACGTCGCTTCGGTCAGGCCACGCAGCCGTTCGTCGAAGGCGACACCCTCGCGCCGCTTGGTCGTCCCGTAGTAGAGTGCTCCCGATGGGATAGTGGCGCTGAGCATTTCTTCAAGGCAGAGAGCTTGCGCGCACAGTTGAACTCTGTCCGCGTCGTGCGATTTTGGTTTGCCACGTTTGTACTCAACGGGAAAAGGCTGCGGCGTCCCGTCGGACGCGGGCTGCGCGCGAAACTCGACTACGTCAGCCTGGCCTGCGAGACCAAGACGCAATGAACGAAGTGGCAATCCTCGAGTGATACGCACGCCATCGCGCGTTTCGGTGGGCCCGTCGTGCGCCTTCTGATGGAGGTGTTGACCTTCTACTGTCAGCCTGTTCTCCGCCCAGACACGCTCGATGTGAATGAGCGCGCACTGACGCTCGCAGAAAAGCAGATGCTGAAGCGCAGATATCGGGAGGAGGGCGTCATTCGTGAACACAATGCGCCGCGCTACTGTTGGCCTGACTCAGGCATAGACAGAAGCAGATCCTCGATGCCCCGTTGCACGAGCGGAGCGTCCCGCTCCACAACGCGCCACACAATCTCGAGATTCACTCCGAAATATTCGTGAATGAGCTTGTCACGCATTCCGGCGATATCCTTCCACCGAATTTGAGGCGCACGCTCGCGAGTGGCGAGTGATACGCTCTTGGCAGCTTCGCCCATCACCTCAAGATTGCGAATGACAGCGTCCTGAGTTCGTTGATCGGCGAAGAAAGCCTCGCGCCCCCCAAGTGTGTATTCGGTCACTCGCTGAAGCGCATCACGTATATGTAAGAGGTAAAGGCGGTCATCCTTCAAAGCGGCGTCGCCTCGGCGTAGATCTTCTTTCGCAGATAGGGACTAACACCACCGTCAGTAACTACATCGACTTGGTAGCCGAGCACCACCTCGATCTCATGCCAGAATGCCACGAGGTCGAGGTACGACCGGCCAGGTTCGACATCAACGAGAAGGTCAAGATCGCTTGACGGACCGGCCTCGCCGCGAGCCACCGACCCGAACACCCGCAAATGGCGAATGCCGTGGATTGCGGCGAGGTCCAGGATCCGCTGGCGATTCAGCTGAGCGTTTTCAAGCGCGGTCATATGGCTAAATCCGGACTGGACGTCGGTCTGCGACGATCATTGCCAGTCAATCCAGCGTTCGATGGTGACGCCTTCAGGTAATTCAGTCTCGTCCACGCTCAGGTCATAGTCGGCGAATGATCTGGGCGGTCTGGCATCAGCGTTGCCATCGCCATTTGCGCTCCGGATCGGTTGTACGCCTTCCAATGGTGTACACTGTACACGCGCAAAGAGCCTGTCTGCCCGTGCGTTGCCCAACGAATTGTCGTGCCTGAACGCTATGCATGCAACCGGACGCATGTTCGCCCGCGCCGCCGATTTGTCGTGCTCGAACATCTGGTCGAGTGCGCGCTTGAGAAGCTCCAGATCCGCCACCGAGAATCCGGTGCCCTGGTCTCCGCCCGCGAGGTGCGGATTCACATAGCCATGTACGCGATACAGGCCATATGGCACGGCGAACTTTCTGCCCATCGTGCGCTCCTTATCAAGATCGCGCTCATTTGTGACAGCGCAACGCGTGATGGAGTATTCGCTGCTGATGATGGGGTGTATCGAACGACCAAGTCCAAACTGAACCGGACCGCGCACCTGCCCGCAGTTGACTTCTGTCGTCATGACCGCGCCGAATGTCCGCACGTCATAGAAGTTCGCACACATCCATGCGGTCAGATCGCGCGCCCTTTGCTCTTCCGGCCGCTTCTTCTTCGCCTCCGGTTTCGCGTTCGGATCGACTGCTTGCCAGGCACGATCGTGTTGCCGATTCAGTACCGCGCGTTCTTTGACATAAATTTCATGGGGAGGCTGCTCGCCGTAAGCGAGACCCACGAAATTTCGGATCTTTCGCTTGATCGACACGTCCGTGACGATCCCTTGGCCCGTTTCCGGATCGATCCGCGGAAGGTTTCCGGCATCCGGGTCGCCGTTCGGATTCCCATCGGTAATGTCGAAGAAATACACGAAGTCGTACCTGTTGCTTATCGGTTGACTGTCATCTTTCTCGCTATGCATGTTCGGCTTCCTCAGTGTTATCTGATTTCTTCGTGAAAAAATCCTGGCGCTGGTGGTAGTAGGCGATATGAAACAAGCCCTGCTTCTCCAATGGCAAATGCGTGGCAAAACGACTAATGTGGCCGCATATCTCGCCAACCAGACGCTCGCGCGTTATGCGCTGACCTACGTTGTCGAGTTTGTTCATGTGGTGCTGGTGCAGTCGCATGAGCTGTGGGAACACGCTTGCCGGCGTTGAGCTGGCAGCACCGAAGTACCGGTCCTTTATCGTGGTGTTCAACTTTCCGTCGGTTGTGTCCTCCTGTGTTTTTTCCAACGTCGCGAACAGGCGCCCAAGATGGTAAGCCTCGTCGGGATGGTCCTTTTGCAGTGCCACAGTCACCTCCTGTTTCAGGTTCCGCGTGAGATAAGCCTTCAGAATCGCCGCGCGGCGGTGGTTGACGACTCCGTCCGCGCGTATGCGACGGACAACAGCGCTGAATAGGGTACGCGGGTATGGCAGGCCTCCCAGAACGGATCGCACCATTTCGCCCGCAAGCTGAGGGGAGATGTCCTTCGGTTCCCGCGCTGTTTCGAACAGCAGTCGCCGGATAACCAGCGGTGGATCACCCGGTCTCTCGCCCACGATCTCCAGATCTGCCTCGTGCCTGACGAGTCTTTGTGCGAACTCGCCAACAGTAGCCGCCAACCAGTACCGAACGTTGAGCCGACTCGCATTGGGAGAAAGCCCGAGCACGTAGAACCCAGCGTCTGGAACTCTGACGTCCGCTATCCGTCCTTGCCGTGCTGAACGAAGGAATTCCCCCACTCGGTCGACTTTTTCGCTGCTCTCCGCGACGTCAGCTTGCATACCCTCGCCAAACATCTCGGCGAAGATGGATTCCGCCTCGCCTGCCACGGGGCTGTCCGCCCAGAACACTGCGGTTGCGTCTCCAATGCGAATGCGATGAGTATCGTCCGCCAACAGCCGATTCAGCGCTGTTGTATACCGGAATGCGTCTCCCACACCAACCGGCGAGTTGTAGCTTTGAGTTTTTCCATAGCTCACGAATGCGTCTAGATTGAAGGACGCGATCGCTGCACCCATTGTGTTGGCACCCACCACTCCTCCAATCAACGGGTGAAGGCGAGCAAGATCTTCAACCTCGCCGCTGATCAGCGAAGGACCTCGGAGCACTGGACGCTCATCATCAGCGCAGCCACGCGACAGCCATGCGTGCTGGACAGCCTCGCTCTGATGAACGAACCCCTCGTTGGCGCGAAGTCTGAATACGAGATTGAGACCAGCCGCAATATTCCAATTGGGTAATGACTGCGCGTCATTCGGGTTCCATCGTTCGAGGAAGCGACAGAGTGCCATGTAACCAGCATCGGCGCCTACTGCATCGCGCATCGAGAAATGCATGTCACGAAACGCCGCAAACATTTTTTCGGCTCGCTCGGCCTTCCCCTTGTTGTCCGATCCCAACGCATACCCTGTATTGTCCCAGCAGAAAAAGGGCTTGACGGCCGTTCCCGATCGACCACCGCCATCAGGTACGAGCAGCATTTGCGGTAGTTTCTTGCCGCGCGCCGTCGTTTCGCAGATATCCTCCAGGCCCGAAAGCGACCCGTCCGGCTCAAGCACAACCTGGAAGTGAATCTTTTCCCGACTGAATCCGAACGGCGCGATGGACTGGCTTGAATCCGCCTCAAGACGACGGTAGTAACCGATCAAGGCTGCGAGTGGACTTCGGGAAGCCACCCTCATGATCGAACCGCACCACTGGTGAAGCCTGGCACTTCGATCAGGCCATCCTGCATCACCGCATGAAAGAATCGCGGTGTCATTCCGTCGGCGAAGTCAATGTCGTGCAGCATGTAGCCAAGATCGAGCTCGCCATTCAGAGCGGAATCATGTTCAGGCGTGGTCGCGTCCTCTACCAGCGCGAAATCGGCGGGGAACTCGCGACACCCAAGGTATGGGCGGTGGAAACACTGGCCCGCGCGTGCTCGGCGGTTGAATTGATCGAGGTGTTTTCCGGCGTTGCTTTCGCCACTGACGATTTCAAATCGCGCGTGGATAACGTATGCCACGTCGCGGAGAACAGTTGCCGCTCGCTGCTGCCTGTCATCTTCAATGTAGAGTCCAAGCGTACCGGTTCCAGACTTTGCCACCCTCGCCACGGCACCAGCTGGTATCTTGCTCGCGACCTCATTCCGACGAAGTGAAGTGACCCGAATCGGATTTAGCACCTGGAGCGTCAAAACGCGCCAGTGAATTTCCGGCTTCCAGTAGATGGCCTCGAGAATTCCGCGAGCGGCCGAAGGCGTTATTACGTCGTAACTCACGCGTTCGACTTTCATCTCGGGGCGGGTGAAACACGCCAGATCGCCCCAGACACGAAGCTTGATACCGTTGGCCATTTAGACTTCCCTCAAGGTGGGTGGCATTGGCTACTGTAGCAACAAGCCGGGGTCAAAGCCTGCCGAATCAAAGGTAAGACCGAGTTTGCGATCGTACGCGCTGCTGTTTGCGAGATAATATCTCTCGTGTGACTCGATGAGGACATAACTCTCAAGCAGTCTGCGCAGGTCTCTGTCCCATACGCCAACGACATGTCGTTGCGCGCGCCGATCAAAGGCACGGAGATGACTCGGTTGCGGCACTTCCGGCATTGAGGCGAGCTCTGTTATCAACGCCCGCCCGCGGGCTCCATATCCTACGACAACCTGAGTCTGAGCGTCGTCAATAATTCGGTATGCATCGGTTGCATCACGAAACTGATGATGCAGCGGATTGCCATCTTCGCCACCAAAACAGCGCATCACGCTCTTTTGCTCGTGACCTCGATCCCATCCGCGCCCGTCATCTCCGCCCTGCTGCCAGTAGTGCACACGAAAATATGCATCCACAGCAGCCGGCGAGAGCACGTCGTCTTCATGGTCCGGCACGATCTCACGAAAGTGCCCAGCGGCACGGCGAACAAACGGTGGCGGGCGATGCAATTTCTCATCATAGTCAAATACAACAACGCGTCCCGGACATCGACGCTTCTGACTGTCCTCAAGTATCCCTTCGCGATTGCATCTGCCGGCAGCTTGCGCAATCGAGTCGAGACCTGCAGCGGCTCGATACACGCATGGAAAGTCAACATCAACTCCCGCCTCGATGACCTGAGTTGAGACAACTCTGCATGGGAGGCCACGTTTCAGCCTCCATCGGATGAGGCGCAATGTTGCTGTCCGGTGCTGGGCGCACATCGAAGCACTCAGGTGCAGCGAGAGCGGATCGTTCAGAAGCTTCACAACGTCGGCGGCGTGGCGGCGGGAATTGACGACGCACAGCACCTGCGGCTCCTTGTCGAGTCGCGCAACAAGATCTTCGTCGGTTAGCATTCCCACGGTTTGAACCGCGACGCGGCGCATCGCCGCATACAGCGTCATCGGATCATCAATGATCGCTGTAACGTCGCTGAGACCGATCGGGAATGCATCCCGACGTTCAATTGCCGGTTGAGTAGCCGTGCACAACACTACAGTCGCGCCGTAATTTCGGACCAGTTCGTCCAATGCCACAAGCGTCGGCTCGAGCAGGTTGGGAGGCAGCGTCTGCGCCTCGTCGAGAACGATCACACTTTGCGCCAGCCGATGCAGTTTTCTGCAGCGGGATGTCCTGTTCGCGAACAACGACTCGAACAATTGTACGTTTGTCGTTACGACCAGCGGCGAGTCAAAGTTCTCGGCCGCAAGGCGTGACTGCTCAGATTGACCCCGAGGGTCTTCCGATGCGAGGTTGCTATGGTACTCAAGCAGACCGTCAGAAGTGTCACCGAGTGCCTCGCGAAACACTTTCGCGGTTTGCTCGATAATGCTTGTGAAAGGAATAGCGTACACAACCATCCGCTTCCCATGCATGGCTGCGTGTGTCAGGGCGAATACAAGCGACGAGAGGGTTTTTCCGCCGCCGGTGGGAACGTTCAGCGAGAAGAATCCCGGCGGCAGAAGGGCTTTCTGCCTGCACGCGACAAGTATTCGAGCGCGTTCGCGATTGACTTCCGTGTCAACTGCTTCGCGCTGAATCTTGTTCAGGTGAGCGTCAAGCTCCGCAAGCATGTCGGTGAGCGACCGACGGACGCGAGGCCGCAGCGCGGCTCTCGCTGGACTCATGAAATGCTCGGTTGCAAGGAAGTCCGCGTCGACAAGACAGGAAAAGAGCATTCGAGTGAAAAATGCTGTTGCAAACGCTGCGCGCCGCCGGTCACCGCTGAGCTTCAGTCTCGGCAAATGTGGAAGCGGCATACTCAACAGTTCATGCGGAGCGGCATCGAAAGACTCGATTTTTTTTACAAGCCGCGCCGACAATGCTGCTGTACCTCCTTCGCCATCCGGTAGGCCCGCGTGATGCCCCGCGATACAGTAGGCCATCAGGCGGCCTGACAGACCCTTCGATACCGCGTGCTGAGCGCCTGCGGTTGAGTGATCAACTCTTCCAGTCATCTCCCCCTTGTGACCGTCATCTTCAGAGTTTGCACTGGCTAGATAATGCTGAAATGCGTCGCTGTATTTACCGAGGTCATGCCACCAACCACACAAGCGCCCCCACTCTTCTGCGCCAAAAGCGCTCGCAAAACCTGACGCGCCGCCGAACGAATCCCCATTCCCTTCCGCCACTCGGCGCAAGTGCTCAAGAAGTGGTTCCCATTCGTCGGGCGTCGCGGGTGGCGGAAGAGTATGTGCGTACATTCCGGAAGCTGGGCGTTGCGGACATGAAGCCGAGCGGCTCGGCATCCTCACGGTAGCATCATGGTCTGACAATCCGGTCGCGGTCAACCGAGCCGACGCGCTGCACACGGACGAGCTTGAGTTTAGTCACTACGTTCCCAGGTGGAGACGCGTAGCCGAGTCCTGAGTTGCTCTCGCCTTGCTATCCGAAAAGGCGTCGATCCCATGGGATATGCACCGCTGCACCCCACGTGATCTTCGCGGCCAGCACATGAGTCGTATTCACAACGATGTTTCTCTCGAACGGCCTTCCGGGAATCGAAGGTGTGATGAGACACGCGGTTCTCCGCTCTGCAAACCATTTCGACCCAGCGGCGCGGGCGGGCGTTTGATCGTCCAGATCGTCCCACCCGGGACAAGTTGCGAGATCAAGCTCCTCGATACCGACCTCATCTGAAATTCTCGCCCACGCTGCCTGGGAGGGGACCGGACTCCCATTGCTGTGCACTAACGCCTCCAGCAAAGCCGTGGAAAAATGCTCTGACAAGTAGAGAACGGCTTGCCCCGCGGCGTTCCATCGACTCTCCCGGCCACTCGCGCGCCGAGGATCGTACACGCGGGCCGTAACGCGAACGGCTCGCAGAACCATCAGGCGGGCGCTCCTTCCTGGATTCTTGACATCAACTCACGGACGGCCTGCGCGCCTCCCTCGGTGGCAGCGACTTCGACCGGTCTCTTGCCGCACAATCGCGGATGGGGGCGAGTGAGAAATCTCTCGGCAGCGGCGTTGTCTCCCCAGATGCGCCTCGCCTCCCGAACAACCTCGCCCACATCGGTAAGACGGTCGAGCTCGACAGCCGAAAGCGGGCTCTTCTCACTGACTCTTCGTTTCCACGACCGCTCTGTGACAAGATACGGACGGAGGGCCGAGCGCGCGGTCGATTCTGTAATGGCGTGTTCAAGAAACTCGGTGACTGTTTGAGCTCTGAACGCCTTCTTGTCGAGCCCAGCCTGGATCAACTGATAAAGTGATTTCCAGTCGTCGCCGCGAAACAGCCGGAGGATGAATTGATGACTGAGTTGCTCAGCGGTGCGCGAGTGTGCTTTGATAGTTGGCATGGCTGTTCCGGCAAGTGGTACATAACTATAGACCATTTGGCCGCGCGGGCAAACCAACACGACACTGCCCCCAGATCGACTGTCGCGTGCTGCACGCCGCCATTTTTTGCATCCACCGGCCTTAATTCTGCGAGATTCCCTGATAGAGCGCTGGCAGCAACATGACGAGCCATACAAGTGATGCTGCTATTCCGGCCTTTTTTAGAGAAACGCGGGCGACCACTGCAATCCCGATGGCGACGAGAACGACAGTCCAGATGGTGAATACATCGAGGCTGTTCAGCACGGCCGCGAAACCCTGGTTCGCCGTGTCAGGCAGCAATCGCGCCGGTCCAATGCTGACACTCTCCGGTGACGTGATCGACTCTGGAGACATCAGCAAGCCCTCGAGCGCGGTTACGATCGTCTGCAGGACGCGGGGGACCCCCCGAGTAAACCGAGATCACCATGGCCGCTGCGAACGCCATCTTCGCGTCGATGAACTTTCCGATGATCCAGATCAGGACAGCCCCGAAAATTGCGGCAATCGGGACGAAAATGACCGCCCCGAACTGTGACATCTTCTCCATGAACCCAGACATCGTGGCCAGTTGATCGGGTGTAATGTTTGGATTCTTTGCCAATGCGGCAGCCTGTTGCTTTGCAATGACTGCGTCCATTACAGGAGCGAGGCCGTTGTGAAGCGCAAACGCCAGAATTCCGGTGACGACCGCGAGGATGAGTAGAGCCATTCCCCACTGGCCATCGCGCCGGCGCTCGAATACCGCTGACGGCTGGTAGAAGATGTCGATGAAGTCCTCCCACAGGCTTGCATTGGCAGACGCGGGCGTCGCGGTTGCTTCCGTCATCGAGAATTCTCCGAAAATAGTAAGTCAAATCGGGCAGCAGGCCTGCCCGGCGGCAAATAATACAATCCGCGTTGCTCCGGTGCTCGTTCGAACGGGTCGCGCGGAAACTATCGTGCAACCCTCTTAGGCTCCGGCTACTCCTAGCGTGAAATGTGCGTGATGGTGACATGGAATCCGCCAAGGCGCATTCTCCCTAATCATTCACGGATTAGCTTTCGTGAACGTCCCCTCCACCCGCTCCCGCAGCATGAAAACTATCAGTCAACTCGCGCGAGGCCTGACCGGCCTGGCGCTGCTTACCGCCTGCGCCTCCAACGACGCACAGCCCGGAATTCCACCAGCCGCCATCGGCACCTCGCTCGACCCGGTCACGGTCATGGCCATCGATTCGACCGCATTGCCGCCGATGACAAAAGCCGACTCGGCCAAGGGTCCGCGTATCACGGTGCCCGCAGTTCCCGGAAGAAACAGCCGCGACAGTCTCGCCCTCGTCTCGGCCATTCGCGCGGG
>JBBSFT010000087.1:0-11260 GCA_038254845.1 Gemmatimonadales bacterium
CCGATCATCAACCAGCCCCAGGTTGCGATCATGGGCCTTGGCACAATCGAAAAGCGTCCGAAGGTAATCACCGGTGCCGACGGGGAGGACACCATTGCGATCCGCACGTGCGCGTACTTCTCGATCTCATTCGACCACCGGGTAATCGACGGAGCTGTCGCCGATCAGTTTCTCGCATTCGTCAAGAAGACGATCGAAGAGTTTCCCGAGAGCGCAGTCTGATGGCGCGGGCAATGACGATTCAGCGAACGACTGTGCCGGCATCCGAGCGCGCAAAATATTTTGAGCGGGTCAAGATCTGCCGCAGCCACTATACGGCCGCCAATTGCCGTTTTGTGGTATTCGAGGAAACCTCGCTGCCGGGGGCCTTCATCGAGTTTACCGAGGCGGACGATCCAATAACTCTGACAGTCGCTCACGCTAATTCGCCGTGTCGAATTCTCGATGCGGCACGCATCTATCACGAAACGGAGATCGGCTGACATGCCGGCGAGATCAATTACCGTCAACGGTCACGAGTGGACCGTCACGCCGTCCGGTTACATCACGCAGTACGATCAGGACGAATTCGGACTGTTCTTCACGAGCGGCTCGGGCGACAAGAGAGAGGTGCGAGTTACTCGCTACTCGCCGCAGGGTTCAAGATCCCGGTCGCAGTCCTTTGCCGAATTGACCGACGAGCGATTGACGTCGCTGTTTGCGGAGTCACAGCCAAGCTTCACGTCACCCGAGGCCGGCTACAGTCGGTGACGATGCCTCGCGCGGCCGACGCGCCGTCTGGCGAGGTTGATCTTCACATGCATTCGACGGCGTCCGACGGCGCATTACCGCCAGCGGAGGTTGTCAGTGCGGCCCACGCTGCCGGACTTTCAGCGATCGCGCTGACCGATCACGACACCATGGACGGACTGCCTGAAGCAATTGAAGCAGGGACGCGTGTCGGGATCCGGATCGTCCGTGGCGTCGAGCTGAGTGCTCATCAAGGCTCGCAGGAAATTCACCTGCTGGCTCTTCACGTTTCCGAACTCGCACCACTCGAGCTTCGACTCGCATCGTTCCGCGGGTCGAGGGAAATTCGGGCGCAGCGCATTGTCGAGCGATTGACTCGCGTCGGCGCGCCGGTACTCATTGACGAAGTAATGACTGAGGCGGCCGGCGGAGCAGTCGGACGTCCGCACATTGCCCGCGCAATGATCAAGCGCGGTCACGTGCGCGATTTACGGGAAGCATTCGATCGATATCTCGGTGCAGGGAAGCCGGGCTTTGTCCCGAAAGAGCGTCTCGAGATTCGCGCGGCGATCGAGATTGCGCATGCGGCTGGCGCGCTCGCGATCTGGGCGCATCCGGGGCAGGACGGCCGGCGCGCCCGCATCGAGCCTCTCGTTGCGATGGGTCTTGATGGCGTCGAAGTTCGACATCCGAGTCATACATCAGAAGACGTCATCCGTCTGACTGCGCTCGCCGATTTTTTCAAGCTCGTGTACAGCGGCGGATCGGATTGGCATGGCGCGCCAACAGGTGTGCGGGCCATTGGCGGCATGCATGTTCCCGGCGCGTGGCTTGGACGTCAGGATCAGGTTGCAGCTGAGCGGCGAGCGGCCGTCGCGTGAGCGATGTTACACGACGCGTAGCTCTCGTCACCGGCGGCGGTCATCGCGTCGGCAAGGCATTCGCGGTTGCTCTTGGCCAACGCGGATACGATGTGGCTGTACATTTTCACTCGGCCAAAGCTCTCGCAGCGGATACGACTGAGGAAATCGCCGCGAACGGAGTGACCGCCGAGTCGTTTGAGGCGGACCTCATGTCTCCGGGCGGGCCGACGGATCTAGTCGCGAACGTGCTCAAACGAATGAAACGGCTGGATGTGGTGATCAACTCCGCGGCGGTGATGATGCGAACTCCCGTTGACGAGGTGACTGTCGATCAGTGGGACGCCATGTTCGCGTTGAATCTCCGCGCTCCGTTTTTTATGGCTCAGGCCGCCGCGCGCGTAATGGACGAGGGCGTCATCATCAACATCTCCGATCTTGCTGCGTTCGAGACGTGGCCTGCGTACGTGCCTCACGCTATCTCGAAGGCCGGTGTGATCAAGATGACCGAGTCGCTGGCGCGCGTGTTCGGTCCGAAGATTCGGGTAAACGCAATCGCGCCGGGTGCGATCCTGCTTCCGGACGACTGGGATGATGAGAAGGGGCGGCGCATCGCGGCGACAACGCCGCTCCAGAGAATCGGTGACCCGGCCGATGCGGTTGCGGCGATGCTGTACCTGATCGATGCGGAGTTCGTCACCGGTGAGACAATTGTGGTCGATGGCGGACGTCGAATTCGAAAATGATACGGATGCCGCGATCAGTGCCCATTATGGCACGATCGTCGTCATCGGCGGCGGCTGTTACGGCTCATACTACGTGAGGCAGCTCGGCCGCGCGAACCGCGCGGGGGCGTTGTCGTGGAACCGGATTCTAGTTGTTGACCGGAGCGCTGACTGTCTCGTTGCCACCAGCGAACAGCTCGAAGACGCGACGTTGAAGTCACCCGCGCCGGAGCTCGTCGTCGCCGATTGGGGACAGTTCTTTGGCGAGTACTTATCGCGCTGGCGGCGCGCTCACGACTCGCACGAGTCAGACGCAATTGTCCCGTCGCCACTCATGCCACATCTGCTGTATGAGTGGGTCCGCGACCGCGCGATCGCGCGATGGCCCGATCGGACCATTTCCACCCGTCCGCTCGCCACGAAACCGGATACGCCGTGGGAGACCGCAGCCCCGGACGGGACGCATTACGTGAGCTTCGCGACGTGGACTTGTCCGATAAATTGCATCGAGCCGAAGACGTGTCCTCACACCCGATCCGAGCGGACGTGGACGATGCCACGCGCGATGCGCGAGATCGTGGACCAATCCTCCACGAAAGGACGCGCCCTGGCCGGACCTCTCGTGTTTCATTGCACGCACCGGGCATACGGGGTTGGGATGATCCCTGTCATGGAAGCTATCAGTGCCGACATGTTTATCCAGGAAACGGCCGCAGTCGGCCCCGCTGAAATTCTCGTCGCCACAGTTTCGCACTGCCACGGAGCGGCCAACGTCCTGTCGATAGGCTGAAACGAGGATTGCAGGTGCGGGTGCGCTGACAGTCCTTCCCGAACAAATTAGGATTCAGCAGTAGCAAAAACCTCCAAACTGAGCCCGAATTTGTCTGAAAGTCGTGATTATGATGTGATAATCGTTGGTGCAGGCCCGGCGGGGATGACCGCCGCGATGTACGCCGGCCGGTCCATGCTCAAGTCAGTCGTCCTCGAGCGCGGAGCGTCGGGCGGCGAGCTGCTCAACACTGAGATCATCGAGGACTATCCGGGGTTCGAGCATATCGAAGGGTGGGACCTCGCGCAGAAGTTCGAGAGTCACGCGAAGAAATTCGGCGCCGAGTTTCAGCAGGAGACTGTGGTAACCCTCGAGAAGCTGCCCGAAGGAATGTTTCAGGCGACTACCGATAGCGGTGTCACCTATCGCTCGAAGACGGCAATCATCACGTCGGGCGGCACTCCGATCAAGCTTGGCGTACCGGGCGAGTCGGAGTATGCCGGCAAGGGAGTCAGCTATTGCGCCATTTGTGACGGAGCCTTCTTCAAGGGTCACACGATTGCAGTCGTCGGCGGTGGTGACGCCGCTGTCGAGGAAGCAGACTTCCTGACGCGTTACGGCGAGAAGGTCTATCTGATCCACCGTCGCAACGAATTTCGCGCCTCGAAGATTCTGCAAAAGAGATTGTTCGAGAATCCAAAGATTGAGGTCATCTGGAACACGGTTGTTGACAAGATCGAAGCGGATGCCGAGGGTCTCGTGCACAATCTCGTGCTTCGCGATGTGACCTCGCATGCGACGAGAAACCTCGCGGCAACCGGAATCTTCATCTTCGTCGGCTTTCGGCCGAACACCGGCATCATCGAGGGCCACGTCGATCACGACGAGATGGGGTACCTGCGAACCGACATGAACATGGAGACGTCGATCAAGGGCCTGTTCGCCGCCGGCGACGTTCGTGCGCAGCTGACGCGTCAGGTGACGACTGCCGCCGGTGACGGCACGACGGCTGCCATCGCGGCCGAAAAGTATCTCGCCGCCATGCGCAGCCCGGGCGACGAGCCCGCGATCGTTTCGACCGGTGGGTACGCAGTGTGAACGTCGAGCAGATCACCGTCGGGCCATTTGCGGAGAATTGCTACCTCGTCTCGGATCCTGACAGCGACGCTCTCGCAATCGTCGATCCTGGTGATGATGCCGAGCGGATCATCGCCGCCGTCGAGAGAACGGGCAAGACACCGCAGGCTATCTGGGTCACCCACGCACACGTCGATCACATCGGCGCAATCGCGGGAATCAAGCGCAAATGGGATGTGCCGGTTTATCTGCATCCGCTTGACGAGGAGTTATACCGCACGGGCTCTCTGAAAGCGGCGATGTACGGCGTTCCATTTGAAGATCCTCCACCGGCCGAGATGCAGCTCGAGGAAGGTCAGACACTCACGCTGGGGTCGCTCGAGCTCACCGTTTCACATGTCCCGGGCCACGCGCCCGGTCACGTCATGTTTTACGGGCACGGCAATGCGCTCGTGGGCGATTGCCTGTTCGCCGGATCAATCGGAAGGACAGACCTCGAATTCTGCAACCCGGCTCACTTGCAGCAGTCGCTTGCGCGAATCGTCGCGCTGCCTGCTGATACAATCGTTCATCCTGGACACGGCGACATCACGTCGATCGGCCGGGAGAAGATTTCCAATCCGTTCATCAATGGCACCGCGCGAATTGTCGGCGCCTGACAACCCAATCTCCATGACTGCCGCAACTCGAATCGAAAAGGATCCACTCGGCGAGCTCGCTGTTCCAGCCGACGCATTATACGGAGTGCAGACTCTGCGCGCGGTTCAGAACTTTCCGATCAGCGGCCTCAAGCCGCTTCCTGCCTTCGTCGATGCGACCGTGAGAATCAAGCGTGCGGCGGCCATTACTCATAAGCAGACTGGCCGGCTCGACGCGCGACTCGCGGACGCGATTGTCACTGCGGCGGATGAGGTTCTCGCCGGACAGCATCGCGAGCATTTCGTGGTTGACCCGTATCAGGCTGGCGCGGGAACTTCTCACAACATGAACGTGAACGAGGTTCTCGCGAACCGCGCCAATGAGCTTCTCGGAGCGAAGCGTGGCGAGTACGCCCCGATTCATCCGAACGATCACGTCAACATGGCGCAGTCCACGAACGACGTGATTCCGACTGCAATTCGGCTTGGCGCGATAACGGAGCTGCCGAAGCTGCTCACGGCATTCAACGATCTCATCGATGCTCTCGACGCGAAGGGGCGCGAGTTCGACGACGTCATCAAGTCCGGCCGCACCCACATTCAGGACGCGATGCCGATCCGCCTTGGCCAGGAGTTCACTGCCTACGCCGGAACGCTGAACCGGTGCATTCGGAGAATCGAGGAGGCAGCGGACTACTTGCGCGATCTTGGGATCGGCGGAAGTGCGGTTGGAACAGGAGTGAACGTCGAGCCCGAGTATCCTGCTCTGATGGTGAAGGAGCTTGCTGCCTCTGCTGGTGTCGATCTGCGAGAGGGTAGCGACCGAATTCAACTGATGCAGAGCATGGGCGACGCGGCGGCGTTCAGCTCACAGCTCAAGGTCCTCGCGCTCGATCTGAGCAAGATCGCGAGCGACCTCCGGCTTCTGGCGAGCGGCCCGCGGACGGGTCTCGACGAGATTCGCTTGCCGGCGGTTCAGCCTGGCTCGTCGATCATGCCCGGGAAGATCAATCCGTCAATTCCGGAGATGGTGAATCAGGTGTGCTTTCAGGTTATCGGTAACGATGCCTGCGTTTCTGCGGCGGCAGAGCATGGACAACTCGAGCTGAACGTGATGATGCCGGTGATTGCGCAGAACCTGTTCTTGAGCATGCTGATTCTTACGAATACGGCGACGACGTTCGCGAATCGCTGCGTGAAGGGGATCGAGGCGAACGCTGAGCAATGCGCGTATTGGGTCGAGCGATCCGCGGCGCTGGCGACGGCGCTTGCACCTCAGATCGGGTACGCGAGAGCGGCTGAGATCAGCAAGCAATCAGTGAAGGAGAACGTCCTGATTCGCGAGCTGGTGAAGCGCGAGCACGTTCTACCCGACGCCGAGGTCGATGAGGTTCTCGATTTGAGGAAGATGACGGAGATCGGTGTCCCGGGTGGCGGGCACGGCGGTGTCTCGGCCGGATAAGGCGCGGGCTTGTCGGGGCTTGTGATCTCCGGTATTCTCAAGGAATGCGGATTACCACGTGGGCCGAATACGGAGTCATTTGCGCGCTTCACCTTGCGCGGCGCACGGCTCACGGGCCGGTGACAGGGAGGGAGATCGCCGCGGTGGAGCGGTTGCCGGCGGATTACGTCGAGCAGATTCTTCTTCGCCTGAGGCGCGCGGGCGTCATTGCGAGTACTCGCGGTGCGCGCGGTGGCTACATGCTCGCGAGACCCGCTGACCAGATTTCCATTCGCGCCGTGATCCAGGCGTCCGAGCTGGAGACGTTCGATCTCCATTGCGTGAGCCACCCGGTCGAAACTGACAGGTGCAATGCGGCGCACAATTGCAGCATTCGTCCCGTGTGGATCCTGCTTCAGACGAAGATCGACTCAGTTCTCGAGAGCGTGTGTCTCGCCGATCTTCTTCAGGACGAGCCGGCTGTTCGCGAGCGGGTTGGCTTGCCGATCCTGGAGACGGTCTAAGCCCGAATGCGGGTTCCGGGTAACCGTTAGTCTGGTATCCGTTAATCCGGTACCTGTTACCCGTCACCCGTTACCCGGTCCCGTTCGGGTCTCTGTTAATCGGGTGACTCTTCTAGTGCCGAAGGGGGGACTCGAACCCCCACGGGCTTGCACCCACTGGCTCCTGAAGCCAGCGCGTCTACCAGTTCCACCACTCCGGCTTGCTGCGTCCAACTTAGATAGCGCAGAAAGTGAAGTCAACGCAACCGCCCTTTCTCAACCATCGCGCTGCTTCTAACTTGCGCGATAGTCATCATGCCAGACACACAGGAGAAAACCGAGCGCGAGCCAATCGCGCGGAACAGACGCGCTCGTCACGACTATCAGATACTCGAGACGTGGGAAGCGGGAATTGTGCTGACCGGGAGTGAGGTGAAGTCGTTGCGCGATGGAAAGGCAAACATCTCCGATGCGTATGGAATCGTGAAGGATGGAGAAGTGCATCTCCTCAACCTCCATATCTCTCCTTATGAAAAGGCGAGCCACTTCAATCACGAACCGACGCGCACCCGGAAGCTGTTGCTTCACCGGCGCGAGATCAGAAAGATGATCGGCGCGGTGGAGCGCCAGGGATTGACGCTTGTTCCGCTCGATCTCTACTTCAAAAAGGGCATGGTGAAGGTCGCGCTCGGGCTTGGCCGTGGGAAAAAGCTCTACGACAAGCGGGCTGACGAAAAAAAGCGCGACGACGATCGCGAGATGCAGCGGGCGGTGCGGACACGTTGATCGCCGCGGCTCTCCTTTTTCTGCAGGTTGCGGCCGTCAATCGCACGACGCTTGTCGTGAAGCAGGGCGAGGCAGAGAAGTCGGTGCCGGTGATCGCGACGGTCAGCGGGGCGTACTTGCGAGCAGATCTTCTCGCTACCGCACTTGGCGGGTCGGCATCGAGCGGTGCCAAAGGCCGGTACGTGATCTCGCTCGGCGATTCCAGAATTGAGTTGACAGAAGGCGTTCCATTCGCGCGCGTGAATCAGGAGGTCGTGCCGTTGGTGCTTCCCGCGTTGCGATCGGGCACTACGTTTCTGGTTCCGTTTCAGCTTGCTTCCGCCGTAATCCCTCGGTACACGACGGGCTACAACTACGACCTCGGCGCAGGCGTATTCCGAATTTTCTCATCCGTCGCGAGGCGAGCACCGAATGAACCCTCGGCGGACGCGCCCGACGTCGCTGTTTCGAGTGCTCCGGCATCGAGAGTCCTCTCACCACCGTCAGACGCGCGGGCTGTGCGGTCGCGTCGTGGCCAACGCCGGGTGATTGTCGTCGATGCGGGTCATGGTGGCCCGGACAATGGGATGACGGGCCCGATTGGCGACGGCCCGCGAATTGTCGAAAAGAACGTGACGCTTTCCGTCGCGCAGCTGCTGGCTCAGGAGCTGAGAAGCGCTGGAATGGAAGTGCTGATGACGCGCACGACAGACACGCTCATCGCGCTTTCCGATCGCGGCCGGATCGCGAATCGCAACAAGGGAGACCTGTTCGTGTCAGTCCACGTCAACGCGACTGGGTCGCGATCCGCCGCTGGAGCACGCGAGCGAGGCTATGAGACGTATTTCCTGGCCGAGGCGAAAAGCGAAGACGCGCTTCGGGTTGAAAAAATGGAAAACGAAGCGGTGAAATTCGAGACAGGTGCCAATGCACCGAAAGGTGATCCGCTCAGCTTCATCATCAACGACATGGCGCAGAACGAGCACCTGCGCGAATCGAACGATCTCGCCGAGACGATTCAGGACGGCTTTCGCAGCTTCCATCCCGGCAAGGACCGCGGCGTGCAGCAAGCGAACTTCGCGGTGCTTCGCGGCTCGTACATGCCGGCTGTTCTCGTCGAGATCGGTTTCGGAACGAACCCCGTCGAGGCGGCATATCTGCTCGACTCGGACAATCAGCATCGCATTGCCGCCAGCATCGCCCGGGGGGTGGTCGAATACCTCGACCACTACGACGCTCGGGTTGGGGCCGGGAGCCGTTGACGGCGCGGGCATCGCGTCTGACGATCACTGCCGCATCGCTTGATTTTCAAAACCCGTTGCTCCTGGCAGCCGGCACGGCCGCGTATGGGCGCGAGCTGGCCGGAGTCATCGACATCGATGCCCTCGGCGGGCTCGTTACGAAGGCAGTCAGTCCGGAAGCGAGGAAGGGCGCCGCTGCGCCTCGCGTTGCCGAGTTTGATGGAGGTATGATGAACGCGGTCGGTCTCGCGAATCCGGGGCTCGACAGCGTGAAGCAGGATGACATGCCATGGCTCGCGGCTCATCTGCGGCGCGCGCGCGTGATTGTCAATGTGATCGGCACCATGATGGAAGATTTTGCTGAGGTCGTCGCTGGCCTTGATGATGTCTCCCGGGTTGACGCATTCGAGCTGAATGTGAGCTGCCCGAACGTCAAGGCAGGAGGGATGGAGTTCGCAGCGGACCTGCCAACGCTTCGCGAGCTCGTAACACGGGTGAGGAGCATGACGCGCAAGCCAATCTTCGTAAAGTTGTCTCCGATGCTTTCGTCCATTGCAGACACCGCGCGTTGCGCTGTCGATGCCGGCGCGGACGGTCTGACACTGATCAACACAATCCCGGGCCTCTCGATCGACGTCGAGTCGAGGCGACCCGCGCTTGGCTTTGGCACGGGGGGAATCAGTGGGGAAGGCCTGCTTCCGGTTGGCGTGCTGGCCGTGTGGAAGGCACGTCAGGCGGTGAACGTGCCGATCATCGGCGTCGGTGGAGTTGGAAGGGGTTCTCATGCGATCGAGTATCTGATGGCGGGCGCATCGCTCGTCGGCATGGGTACGGCCGCGCTGCGTGATCCGCGTTCGCCGGCGCGCGTGCTATCCGAGCTGCAGAGCTGGTGCGAACAGCATGACGTGACTTCGATTGGCAATCTTATCGGGACCGTCGAGTGGCCGGCATGAAACCGATTCCCATTGTTGCGCTGGATTTTCCGGATGCGGAGCGAGCGATGACGCTGGTGCAGACGCTCGACGAGAAGTGTCGGTTTTACAAGGTTGGGAGTGAGCTCTTTACCGCGTCCGGCGCTGACACTATCCAATGGTTGCGCGATACCGGGTGCGACGTATTCCTTGACCTCAAGTTTCACGACATTCCGAACACTGTGGCTGGCGCCATTCGCAACGTTTCGAAGATGGGAATCAAGCTGACGACCGTTCACGCGTCGGGCGGAGCGAAGATGATGCAAGCAGCGGTCGAGGCGGCGGGCCCATCATTGGGCATCCTGGCAGTGACAGTCCTCACGTCGCTCGATGACGCGGCCCTCGGTGAGGCATGGGGCAGGGAACGAGTCGATGTCGAGCACGAAGTGTTGCGGCTGGCGGAAATTGCGAGATCGTCCGGCGTTCACGGAATTGTTTGCAGCGGCCATGAGGTTGAGGCGGTCAGGAGCCGACGCGGAAGCGCGCTGGCGCTTCTCGTTCCGGGAATTCGGCTGACGGGCGATGCGGCTGGCGATCAGGCTCGGCCGGTCACGCCTGAAATGGCTGCCGAAGCAGGGGCGACTTACATCGTGGTCGGAAGGTCTGTCTCCGCTTCACGAGATCCTCGAGCTGCGATGGATGCCGTGAACGCCAGTATCGAATCGGTGCGATAGCAGAAATCGAACAGCTCTCAATTCGACGAGTTCTTAAGCGAAAACCAACGTGCAGCCCGCCGTTAACACAAAAAGCTGCCTAAGCGGACATTTCTGCTTTAATCAACTGGCGGATTTTTCACGCTCGATAGTCCTAGCTGCGTTCTGCCGGCTGAGCGTTCCGCCGGCGAGTGTTCTCCCCGCGATGTTCTCCCCGCGATTGACTTCGTTTCCCCGGCTCGGTATTTTCAAAGGCTAACTCTGAATTAATCCCCCCGGCCAACCGAGGGGACGCAAGCACGTCCATAGGAGCTTTTTTGTGAAAGTACGAAGCAGCGTCAAGCCGATCTGCGAGCACTGCAAGGTGATCAAGCGCCAGGGCGTGGTTCGCATCATCTGCAGCAGAAACCCCAAGCACAAGCAGCGGCAGGGCTGATATAAATGGCACGTATCTCCGGCGTGGATCTGCCACGCGAGAAGAAACTCGAAATCGGACTGACCTACATCTTCGGAATCGGCCGCGCCACCGCGCAGCGCATTCTGAATGAGACTGGCGTCAATGCCGAGCAGCGCGTTCGCGATCTCAATGACGCGGACACCAATCGCCTTCGTCAGGCGATCGAAAAGGACTTCCGCGTCGAGGGAGCTCTCCGCACCGAAATCGCGATGAACATCAAGCGACTGATGGACATCGGCTCGTACCGTGGCAACCGTCACCGTCGCGGGCTGCCTGTCCGTGGTCAGCGCACACATACGAACGCCCGCACCAAGAAGGGGCCGCGCCGCGCGATCGCGGGCAAGAAGAAGGTTACGAAGTAAATGGCTACCGGAAAGAAGACCAAGCGCGTCATCGAGGCCGAAGGAGTCGCTCACGTCAGCGCCACCTTC
>JBBSFT010000088.1:0-11089 GCA_038254845.1 Gemmatimonadales bacterium
CATCGCCATGTTCACAGTGCGGACGGTGACATCCGCGGGCGCGTTCAGCTGCGTGGGCGCAAAGCTCAGGATCGCCTTCAGGCCGGCTTTCGCCAGCGCATCCACGATTTGCTGCGCGTTTTCGGCGGGGACAGCCAACACCGCGATCTCGTATTTTCCGGCTGCAACATCACGATCGAGATGCGCGATGTTCTTTACGGTGAGCCCGGCAGAGTTTTTCCCGATCTTCGTCGGGTCACTATCGTAGACGCCGGTCACGAGAAATCCGCGCTCGGCAAATCCCGCATAGCGAGCGAGCGCAGCTCCAATCTTGCCGGCCCCGACGATACACACGCGCCACTGATGGCTAAGACCCAGAATTTCGCGCAGGCGCGACGACAGCTCAGGCACCGAGTATCCAAGCCCGCGTTTCCCGAATGAGCCAAAAAACGAGAGGTCCTTGCGCACCTGGGCCGAGGTGGTGCCTCCGAGCCGGGCTAAGTCGTCGCTCGATGTAGTGAGCGCGCCTCGAGCCTCGATGTCCTCCAGGAAGCTCAGGTAAATCGAGAGTCGGCGAACAGTTGATTCGGCTATCCGTTTCACTTATTGGCGGAGCTTGTGAATTTCTTCACAAGTTAGACGGATGCTCTTGTCGCGGCAACAAGTTCGGGAATCCAGCTGGCACCATGGTTATTTTCCGCCTCATGGCCGTCAACGTCAGCTCGGAAATTGGCAGGATCAGGGAAGTGCTCGTCCACGCGCCAGGAGCGGAGCTGCTCGCCGTGACACCGTCCAACCGTCACGATTATCTCTACGATGACATCGTGGACGTCGCCGAGGCGCAGCGTGAGCACTACCGGTTCGTGGCCGTTCTCGAGCAGTTTGCAACCGTCCATCGCGTCAATGAGCTACTCGCCGAAGTTCTCGGCGATGCGTCAACGCGGCAGAATCTGATCAGGGAAACGCTCGACGTCGTGCCGTTCGAACCGCTCTCCCGGGAGCTCGGCGAGATGAGCGCGCAGGACCTGGTGAGGACACTCATCGAAGGGAAGGAAGAGCTTCCGGGCCTCCTTACAAGAACGCTGAATGAGCAGGGATATACTCTTCCGCCGCTGCCGAATCTGTTCTTCACGCGCGACGTCGCGATGGCCATCAACGATCAGATGATGATCGGTTCAATGAGGTACAATGTGCGATGGACGGAGGAGATCATCATGAGAACGATCTTCCGCCATCATCCGGCCGTCGTGAACAAGGGCATTCTGTACGATGGCTCGCGCGAACATCGCATGAATTACACCCTCGAAGGCGGTGACGTGCATCCGCTCCGTCGCGATACGATGATGATTGGCTTCAGTGAGCGATCAAGTCCTGCGGCGATCGACAATCTCGCCGGCCTTTTGTTCCGCGACACTGAGATCACCGATCTCATCATCGTCATCATGCCGGGTGAAGAGAGCGCGATTCACCTCGACATGATCTTCACTCAGGTTGATCGCGGTCTTTGTGTCGTTCATCCGCCGCATTTCATGGGGCCGGAGCGGCTGCCGATTCTCCACTGGAAGAAGGGAAGCGCCAGTCTTCGCGAGATGCCGGATGTTTTTCGCGCACTCGATGCCTGCGGGATGAAGTTGGAGCCGATTCTTTGCGGAGGACAGCGCCGCATCACGCAGGAACGGGAGCAGTGGTCGTCGGGCTGTAATTTTTTTGCACTCAGACCTGGACTCGTATTGTCCTATTTGAGAAACGAGGCTACGCTACAGGCGATGCGGACGACGGGATTCAGAATCGTGAGTGCTGACGACTTTCTCGCGGGCGGCGAGGCCATTCGAGACGACGAGAGGGCGGTCATCACGCTCGATGGTGGCGAGCTCGTTCGCGGTGGCGGCGGCCCGCGATGCATGACGTGTCCGATTCAGCGGGATGATCCCTGGACATGAGCCAGGCCGGAATTCAGACTCGCCCCGAGGCGACGTTCCTCACCGAGAAGGCGGCGAAATTTCTCGAGCAGGGTCCGGCGGACGTCGTCGATCTCATCGGCTACATCTGTAACCTCCCAGCCGCACCGCGCATCGTTGCCGAGCATATGGCTGACGCGATGTTTGCGGGGAGGACGGAATTCGCGCGTGATTCAGCCGGCAGATGGAGCCTGCTGTCGTCGGTGTCCGGCTCGGCAAATCAGTTCGCCGCATCAACCACCCTGCCAGAAGTCGAGTATCCGCGCCGGAGGGGCCGGCGCACTACGCGGATGGATCAGGGCCGGGATGTTCCGGGATCCGGCGCAGGGTCGAGACCGCTGAAATCGCTGAGCTGGGTCGTCGTTGATGTCGAGACGACAGGCGGGCAGCCACCCTTTCATCGAATGACCGAGTTCGCCGCTGTGATCGTGCGCAACGGCGAGATCCGGCACGACGAGACGTTCGAGACGCTGATCAATCCCGAGAGATCGATCCCACCATTCGTGAGCAGGCTCACGAATATCTCGTGGAGCCTGGTGAAGGATGCGCCGACCTTCTCGGAGATCGCAGGTCGTGTGATGCGATCGCTCGAAGGGCATGTTTTCGTCGCGCATAACGCAAAGTTCGACTGGAGCTGGGTGTGCCATGAGGTGGGAAGGGCCACCGGCAGTCGTCTCGAAGGTCCTCAGCTTTGCACGGTGCGGCTGGCTCGGCGTCTTCTCCCTCATCTGCCACGTCGTTCGCTCGACGGTGTCGCCGATTATTACGGCGTCGAGATTGCTGGTCGACACCGGGCCGGCGGTGATGCGCGGGCCACGGCAGACTGTCTCATCAGATTGATTGCGGATGCAGAGGATCGTGGCTGCGTGACGTGGGACGACCTGGAGCACCTGATGGGGATGCGCACCAGAAAAAAGAAACGGCGACGTCCAGGCGCGTTGCCTTCTCCTGTCACTCGAGACACGACACCGTGAAGCCTGAGCCACTCGTTCAGACGCGGAAGGTCGGCGGTGTGACAATCCATGCGATTCAGGCCGGCGGGCAGCGCCTCGACGGCGGTGCGATGTTCGGAGTTGTCCCGAAACCGCTATGGGAGAAACGAATTCCCGCCGACGAACGCAACCGGATTCAGCTCGGCATGCGCTGCGTGCTGATCGAGCATGCGTCGGGTTTGATCCTCATCGATACCGGTGCGGGCAACAAGGAAGAGCAGAAGTTCAAGGACATCTACGGCATCGAAAACGAGGGCGCCAATGGGCGCACATCGCTGGAAGACGGACTGGCAGAGATTGGTGTGACGACAGCGGATGTGGCAATCGTGATCAACACTCATCTGCATTTCGACCATGCCGGCGGCAACACCTTCGTAAATGAGAAGGGAGCGATCGATGTGACGTTCCCGAACGCCCGATACATCGTGAAGCGCGGAGAATACGATTACGCGACTCATCCCAATGAACGAACGTCGGCCAGTTATTTCGAGCGCAACTTCATGCCCGTTGTAAAGGCTCACAAGTTCGAGTTCGTGAGTCGCGAGAAGGAAATCGTGAAGGGAATTCGCGTCGTTCCGACGCCGGGTCACACGCCGTTCCATCAGAGCGTGCTGGTCGAATCGGGCGGCGAGCGGGCGTTTTTCCTGGCGGACATGATGCCGACAAGCGCGCACGTTCCGCTGCCGTGGATCATGGGGTACGACGTCGAGCCTCTCGTTACTCTCGAAACAAAAAGAAGAATTCTTCGACAGGCCGAGGATGAGGATTGGCTCTTGATCTTCGAGCACGACGCGGCTGTGCCGTGGGGGCGAGTCGAGCACGATGGGAAGGGATATCGGCTTAAGGCAGAGACTTCTTGACCTGCGGAACTGCCATCGCAGTTAATGGTAGTTCCGCTTGCTGTAACGCTAGAACGCGTTTATCCTTCGACAGTTACAAAACGAGAAGCGAGCTCTCCGGGCGGGGAGTTCCACCCTTTGGCCCTCGACGTGTTCGAGGCGTGCTACTGGAGTTCAAGCCACTCGGCGCCGAAGGTCCATTCGGCTCCGTCTGCGCGCGGACTCTTTCAAGGGTCCGCGCTTTTCGTTCGCATTCCCTTTCTTAGAGGTAGATAAGTATTCAGGACACCACAAAACGCGTGCGCGTGAACAGGCAGATTCGCATCAGCCCGCTCCGCGTTATCGCAGCCGATGGCGCGCAGCTCGGAATCATGGACGTTGAGACCGCACTTGCCGCCGCGGTAGAACAAGGGCTGGATCTGGTCGAAGTCGCTCCGCTTGCCCGTCCGCCGGTCGTTCGCATCATGGACTACGGGAAGTTCAAGTTCGAGCAGGCCAAGATGGCGCGACAGGCCAAGAAGAAGCAGCACGTGATCCACCTCAAGGAAGTGAAGTTCCGTCCTGGAATTGAAGAGCATGACTTCATGACGAAGACCCGCCACGCGCGGACCTTTCTCGGTGAAGGCAACAAGGTGAAGGTGACGCTCATGTTTCGCGGGCGTCAGATCGCTCATCCGGAGCTCGGACGCGTGGTCGTCAATCGGGTCGCTCAGGAGCTCGCTGATATCGCGAAGGTCGAGACAGAGCCGAAGTTCGAAGGAAAGTTCATGACGATGATCCTCGCGCCGAAGTAAGCGCACCGGATCAGCGTCACTCCAACCAATAGAGAAAGAAAATGCCAAAGATGAAAAGCCATCGTGGAGCGAGAAAGCGTTTCTCGATCACGGGCTCGGGAAAGGTCAAGCGCCTGAAGGCGTTCAAGAGCCACATCCTCACCAAGAAGACATCAAAGAGAAAGCGCCGCCTTCGGCAGTCCACGACCATTTCGGTGCGCGGTGAAGAGAAGAACATCAAGCGGCTCTTGCAGCTCTAAAGGAGACATACAATGCCTCGCGTAAGATCGAACGTCGTGCGCCTCAAGCGCAAAAAGCAGGTGATGAAAGCTGCTCGCGGTGCGTTTGGAGCCCGCAGCAAGCTCTGGAAAGCAGCGAAGGAAAACGTGGAGCGCGGCTGGAAGTACGCCTATCGCGATCGCAAGAACAAGAAACGCGATTTCCGCAAGTTGTGGATCGTCCGCATCAATGCGGGCGCCCGCCAGCACGACATGAGCTACAGTGTGTTCATGAATGGCCTGAAGCAGGCCGGCATCGAGATCGACCGCAAGGTTCTGTCGGACCTCGCGATCAATGACGCGACCGCTTTTGGAGCGCTCGCCGAAGCCGCCCGCGCTGCTCTGACAAACGCCGCCTGAGCTTAGCTCGACGGCAGGGCGGCCCGGGAACGAATCAAACCGTTCCAGGGCCGCCTTTTTCGTCTCTCCACCCTTTTGCTCGATTCGACATTGACCCTGGATGAACTTGTTGCGGCCGTCGCTGCAGTCGAAGCCCGCGCCCGTGCGATGATAGAGATGTCGGCAACCGCTGCAGATCTCGACGCCACGCGCACGGCACTGCTCGGACGAAAGAGCGGTGAGCTCACCAGCCTGATGAAGGTGCTGCCGGCGCTGTCCCCTGATGACAGGCGCGACGGCGGTGCAGCGGTGAACCGCGTCAAGACTGCCATTGACGTCGCTGTTGCAGATCGCGTCAATGCGTTGTCAGCGAACACGGCGTCCGGGCCGAAGCTCGACCTCACCATGCCCGCGCGCCGCGCATGGAAAGGAAGTGTCCACCCGGTTACCGCCGTCATCGATGAGATCGTCGACATCTTCCGCGAGCTCGGCTTCAGCATCGCGCTTGGCCCCGAAGCCGAGTCGCAGTGGTACAACTTCACGTCGCTGAATTTCCCGGAGAATCATCCGGCGACGGACATGCACGACACCCTGTACCTGCGGGATGATGTGCTGCTTCGCACCCACACGTCGCCAGTGCAGATGAGAACGATGCAGACTACCACGCCGCCCATTCGCATTCTTGCGCCGGGCAACGTGTACCGCCGCGACTTCTTCGACGCGTCTCACGCGCCGATGTTCTCGCAGATCGAAGGCCTCTCCGTTGACGAGGGAATCAGCTTCGTCGATCTCAAGGCAACCCTGACCCATTTCGCCAACCGGATTTTCGGCGAGACGAAGACGCGTTTCCGCCCGAGCTACTTTCCATTCACCGAGCCATCCGCGGAAATGGATGTGGCGTGCCAGATCTGTCACGGCAGTGGCTGCGCAACGTGCAAGAACACGGGCTGGATGGAGATTCTCGGTTCGGGCATGGTGCATCCCAATGTGATCGAAGCGGCGGGTCTCGACTCGGAGCGCTACACCGGCTGGGCTTTCGGCATGGGACCGGGACGCATCGCCATGCTACGGCATCGCATTCCCGACATTCGCATCCTGTACGATTCCGATATGCGCTTCCTCACGCAGGTGGCGCGATGAACGCATCGTACAAGTGGCTTCAGGATTTTGTCGACATCGACATGTCGCCGCGCGACCTCCGCGACCTGCTGACAGCACGTTGTGCAACCGTCGATGATGTCGTGATACTCCGCGAGGATCTCGCGGGCATTATAGTTGGCAGAGTCGTCGAAGCGGCCCATCACCCCAATTCGGATCACCTCTGGCTCACGAAAGTGGATGCGGGCGATGGCGTCATTCACGACGTGGTGTGCGGCGCGCCGAATGTCAGCGTCGGCACTCTCTATCCGTTCGCACCCGTCGGGACGGTCCTGCCAGGCGGCCTCAAACTCGAGAAGCGAAAGATTAGAGGCACGGTGTCGGAGGGAATGCTCTGCTCGGCGCGTGAGCTCGGACTTGGCACCGATCACGAGGGAATTCTCGCGATCGAAACGCCTGCTGAGCCTGGCCAGCGTCTGCTCGATGTCATGCCAGTCGGTGACACACGGATTATTGTCGATGTGCTACCAAATCGGCCAGATCTCCTTTCTCACGAAGGCCTCGCGCGCGAGATCGCGGCAGCAAGCGGCCGTGAGTTGCATCGACCGATTCACCCGCCCGCCAGACTGACGCGCGGGGTGGACAGTGCATCCGCGCCGCCAGCAATCGATGTTACTGTCGAGGATTTTGATGGATCCCCGCGATACATGTCGGCGATTATCACCGGTGTCCAGATCGGGCCGAGCCCGGAGTGGCTTTCCTCACGAATCGAGGCAGTTGGCGGGCGATCTGTTAACAACGTGGTCGATGTCACCAACTACATGCTTCACGGATTCGGCCAGCCGATGCACGCGTTCGACCTTGCGCATCTGGGCGGCGGCAAACTCGTCGTGCGCCGGGCAGTCGATGGCGAGCGCCTCACGACACTTGATGGTGTCGATCGCGTGCTCGACAGCAACATGACCGTCATCGCCGATGCAACGTCGCCTCAGGCGATCGCGGGAGTAATTGGCGGGAAAGGAAGTGAAGTGACCGCCGGCACAACTGACCTGCTTCTTGAAGCAGCGGCGTTCAATCCCGCCCGGGTTCGGGCGACGCGACGCAAACTGAATGTCTCGACCGATGCCAGTTATCGATTCGAGAGGGGAGTCGATGTCGCGGCGATTCCATCGCTTCTGGCCTACGCTGCCGAGTTGATCGTTAGAGTCGCCGGGGGTCGCGTTGTCGGATCTCCGACTGATTCGAGCGTCGAGACACCGGCCGTTGCGCCGCTGACGCTCCGCCCCGCGCGGGTCGCCACTGTGCTTGGCGAACGAATCGACATTGCCGAGATCGTCGCCAACCTCACGGGTATTGGATTTACCGTTGCGCAAACCGGCGACAGTCTCTCGGTGACACCCGCGTCATTCCGGCAGGATGTTACGGGCGAAGCTGAGTTGATCGAGGAAGTCGCGAGGCTGCATGGCTACGATAATTTCCCGTCCGAGCTGCGCGCATATCGCCCGGCAGTCCGGCGCGACGCGCCACTTCACGGCGCATCGTCGCGCGTTCGCGCCGCGCTCGTGGCGGTCGGGGTTCTCGAAGCCCGGCCGATGCCGTTTGTCCGGACTGGCATCGACGCCCATCGGCTTCGGAACCCAATCGCCGACGACGAGGCATACCTGCGGACGAGCCTGCTCGACACGCTTTCGCGTCGCGTCGAATACAACATGGCTCACATGGAGAGGAACGTCCGGCTGTTTGAGGTCGGCACCGTTTTCACATCCGACGAACATTCCGGCGGAACTGCTATCGGAGAACGAATACACGCCGCGGCAGTCATCGTCGGCGATCGCGCGCCCGCCCATTTCACGGCAGGAGATCCCGGCCGTTTCGACGAATGGGACGCGAAGGGAATAGCGGAATTGATGGCCAATGCCGCGTATCCCGGTTCAAACATTCATTGCAACCCTTCGATCGGCGATGCGCTGTGGATCGTGATGGTTGACGGAATCGCTGCTGGATCTGTCATGCGCCTGAGTCTCGATGCGCCGGTCTGGGCGGCCCCGGCATTTGGAATCGAGATCGATCTGGAAGCAGTGCCAGGCGGTGAGATCACGGTCAGGCAGTACGCACAAATTCCGGTCATGCCGGCAATGGACGTCGATCTTGCCCTGCTCGTGCCGGAGAGTGTGTCAGCCGCTTCCGTCGAAGAAACAATCAGGCAATCGGCCGGAGATATGCTGGAGTCACTCACTGTCTTCGACGAGTTCCGCGGCAAGGGAATCGGTGACGGCGTGAGAAGCATCGCGTGGCGATTGACGTTCCGGCATCCTGATCGCACACTACGGGACAAGGAAGTGCAGGGCCGAACTGGCAAAATCCTGAGCGTACTCGAGAGCAAACTTGGAATCCGACAGCGAACGTCCTGACACTGAAGCGTTTCAGGAGCTTCAGCAACTCGTGCGACACCTGGGTGACGAGCTGACCAGCTTCCGCCGCCGCGCACTTCAGGCGGAAGCAAGAATGAAAGCCGTTGACGGAGCAGCCGGCGGGACCAAAATCACTCCGGAGCGAGTCGAACGGCTCGAGCTCGAAAACGCCGAGCTCCGCAAACGCCTCGAGACGGCGAGGGCGAGAACACGGCAGATGCTCGACCGGGTGCGGTTTCTACGCCAGCAGCACGAGGGCGCCGCAACATGACGACCAAAAAAAACGTCGTCAAAGTGACGATCCTCGGCAGCGAGTACACGTTGCGCACCGAAACGAGTCCCGAGCACACGATGGCGGTCGCGGAATACGTCGATCGGGCTATCACGGAAACACTCGAATCCGGCTCCCGCGTCGAAAGCCACAAGGCTGCGATTCTCGTTGCGCTCAGGATTGCCAGTGAGCTGTTTGAGGAGCGCGAGAACTCGGCACGACTCACCGCGGGAATGACCGCACTCGGCGATGAAATCCGGCCTTGGCTCCCCCCGGCCAAGAGATAGGATTACCTTAACCTCGAATACGCGACGACTTTCCGGCGCGTTTGGGGCCGCCTGTGGCTTTTCCGCGGGCTCTACATAGATCGGTCAATGACTCAAACGGCGATGCTGGCCGCGGTGGGCATGGTGATGGTCGTCGTTGCCTCCGCGCTTTTCTATATAGGTAGAAGAACAGGAAAGAGCGGCGAGATCGCCCGGCAGATCCATGCCAAAACGACGGCCGAAGAGACCGCGAAGCGCGTCCGCGACGAGGCTGCGCGCGAAGCCGAGTCTCAGCGCAAGACCGCGCTCCTGAGTGGAAAGGAGGAGCTGATTCGCCTCCGCGAGGCCTGGGAACTCGAGGCACGCAAGCGGCGCGAGGAAATCGAAGCCGAAGAGAAGCGGGTCCAGGAGCGGGATGGCCTGCTCAACCGCAAATACGACCTCCTCGAGCAGCGCGAACGCGAAGCATCGTCACGGTCAGCGGAGGTTGGCCGACGCCAGGAGGCACTCGGCTCACGCGAGCAGGAGCTCGATCGCCTTCTCGCCGATGAACGCCGACGGCTCGAGCAGCTGGCTGGTCTGTCGGCTCAGGAAGCAAAGGCCGAGCTCGTCCAGCGACTCGCTGATGAAGCCCAGGCCGATGCCGCGAACCGGATCAGGGACATTCGCGAGACCGCCAAGCGCAACGCGGATCGCGAGGCAAAGAAGATCATCGCGCTGGCAATCCAGCGCATCGCAGCCGAGCAGACGGCGGAGACAACAGTGTCAGCGGTGGCACTGCCGAATGACGAGATGAAGGGAAGGATCATCGGGCGCGAGGGTCGGAACATCCGGGCGTTTGAGCTCGCAACGGGAGTCGATGTCATCATCGACGACACGCCCGATACAGTCGTTGTCTCGTGCTTCGATCCCGTTCGGCGCGAAGTTGCTCGCCTATCGCTCGAGAAGCTCGTCGCCGATGGCCGCATCCATCCAGGCCGGATTGAGGAAGTCGTCGCGAAATCGCGCGAAGAAGTCGATATCGGGATTATCGACACCGGCGAGCGGGCGGCATACGCGAGCGGTGTTCATGGCCTTCATCAGGAGATCATCAAGCTCATCGGCCGGATGCGGTGGCGGACGAGCTACGGCCAGAACATCCTGAACCACTCGCAGGAAGTCGCCTGGCTTGCCGGGATCATGGCGGCCGAGCTTGGCCTCGACGTCGCGATGGCTCGCCGCGGTGCGCTGCTTCACGATATCGGCAAGGTCCTGACGCATGAGCACGAGGGCACCCACGTGCAGCTCGGAGTCGAGATGGCGACGCGATACGGCGAGCATCCGCTCGTCATCAACTGCATCGCTGCGCATCATGACGATGTTCCGCACGAAAGCGAGATCTCGGTGCTCGTCCAGGCCGCTGACGCGATCTCCGGATCGCGGCCTGGCGCACGTCGAGAGGCATTCGAGACCTACGTCAAGCGCCTCGAAGGGCTCGAGCGAATTGCATCGAGCTATCGTGGTGTCGAGAAAGTGTTTGCAATTCAGGCGGGCCGTGAAGTGCGCGTTATCGTCACTCCCGATGACGTCAACGATGCGCGCATGACGACGCTGAGCGAAGAGATCGCGCGTCGAATCGAAGCCGAACTTCAGTATCCGGGACAGATCAAGGTCGTGCTCATCCGCGAGACACGCGCGGTGGACTTTGCCCGCTGAGCTGATCGATGGTGTTGCGATTGCCCGCGCCATCCGTGACGAGGTTGCTGGTGACGCTCGGCGGCTGATCGAGCGCGGTGTGAGGCCGGGCCTCGCGGTCGTTCTGGTAGGCGATGATGCGGCGAGTGCCGTGTACGTGAAAGCGAAGGGAAGAGCGTCCGACGAAGCGGGAATGTTCAGCTCGACGGCG
>JBBSFT010000089.1:0-11084 GCA_038254845.1 Gemmatimonadales bacterium
ACACTCGACTTCGAGATCAATGTCGACGGCTACGTCTCGAGCGGCGGACTGGGAGGCCCGGCAATCTTGCCAATGGCGCTCGCGAAGATGGCTCAGCTCACGAAGGCATTTCCTGACGGAAGTTTCTCCGGCATTGGCGGCATCTCCGACATGTCGCAGGCATTGAGCTACTTCATGCTTGGCTGCGGCACGGTACAGGTGTGCACGTCGGCGATGCTCGATCACGCGATCGGACCGAATGTCGTCAAGCGTCTGAACGAGCAGTACAGCGCCTTCCTCGAAAAGCATGAGGCCATCGAAGGGTGGCACTCGCTTCAGGATTTCCGGGGATCGCGGCGCGATCGCGTTGTTCTTCAGTCAAGCATCCGGCGGCCGAGTACGGCGGACTATCAGGGCGGATACGAGCCGGTTGAGGGTTACGCAATTCCCGCGGAGCTCGACGCCCAGCAGGCAGCGCGCGCATGACGGCGACAATGACGCACACCGAGCAGGCAACGCACTCCACAACCGGACGGCCCCAGATGCCGCCGTCAGATCACGTCGCGCAGCCGTATGCCGGCCCGTCGCGCGCTGAAGTGATCGCGATGCGAAAGATGTACGCGAACCCCGCCATCTTCACGATCTACAAGGAGCCGATCATGATCGTCGAGGGCCACATGCAGTGGCTCTTCGATGAGGAAGGCAAACGATACCTCGATATGTTCGGCGGGATCGTCACCGTGTCGTGCGGCCACTGCCATCCGAAGATCACGAAGGCGATTCACGATCAAGTTGACAGGTTGCAACACGGTACCACGATCTATCTCCACCCCGGCATGCCGAGCCTGGCCAAAAAGCTCGCGTCGAAGATGCCGACAGGGCTCGACGTTACGTACTTCGTCAACAGCGGCAGCGAGGCGAACGATCTGGCGATCCAGATGGCCCGCCTCTACACCGGCAACAACGACGTCATCGCCCTCCGCAATGCGTATCACGGGGCGTCACCGTCGAGCAACACGCTGACATCGCACAGCACATGGAAGTATCCGACGAACATCAGCGCCGGGATTCATCACGCGGTCAATCCTGATCCGTATCGCAGCCCGTTTGACGGAACGCCGGAAGAGATTGCGAGCAAGAGTGCGGCGGACATTCGCGATCTCATCCGCTTCTCGACATCAGGCAAGGTTGCGGCGTTTATCGCCGAGCCGATTCAAGGGGTCGGCGGCGCAACCCACGGCGCGCGGAACTATCTGAAGGAAGCGTATGCGGTTGTGCGCGAACACGGCGGGCTCTGCATCGCGGACGAAGTGCAGACCGGGTTTGGCCGAACAGGCGATCACTACTGGGGATTCCAGAATTTCGATGTCGTTCCCGATTTCGTGACAATGGCGAAAGGAATCGGCAATGGAGTGCCGCTTGCGGCGGTGACGACACGAATGGAGATCGCGCAGGCGCTGACGCAGAGAATTCATTTCAATACGTTCGGCGGCAATCCGGTATGCATGGCGGCTGGCAGCGCAGTGCTCGATGTGATCGATGAAGATGGTTTACAGGAGAATTCGCGGGTTGTCGGCGCGCGGCTCAAGGCGGGTTTGCAGAGGCTTCAGAAGGAGCATCAGATCATCGGCGACGTTCGCGGAATGGGGTTGATGCTTGGCGTCGAGCTTGTGCGCGATCGCGGGACGAAGGAACCGGCTAAGCAGGAAGCGATGCAGGTTCTCGAGGAGACGCGCGAAATGGGATTGCTCATCGGCAAGGGAGGTATCGACAACACCGTCCTGCGGATAAAGCCGCCGATGTGCATCACCGCAGCCGATGCGGATTTTGCGCTTGAAGTGCTCGATGCTGCCTTCAGGAATGTCGCGAGCTAGGTTCCGCTGCCACTCAACGGCATAAATCAGGACTTTATCGGAGAATGCCTAATAGCGAATCCATGTCGCCATGAAAATGTCGAACCTCGTATTTGGTGAACGCCCGACCATTTGGGAGCTCAATTGAATTTCGATACGATCGTCAGGGGTGGGCACGTCGTCACTCCGCTCGGCACGAGCGTCATGGACATCGGGATCTCCGGAGAGAAGATCTCGTCCCTCGGCCCGAATCTGCAAGCATCCCCGCAAACGAAAATCGTTGACGCTACCGGGCACACCGTCATTCCGGGCGTCCTCGACGTCCATGTCCACCTCGAGTTACCGTTCATGGGCGCCGTCTCAGCCGATGACTACCGAACAGGTACGCGGGCCGGTGCTCGCGGTGGTGTGACGACCTTGATCGACTTCGCTATTCCATACGCCGGCGATTCGCTCAATGACGCCGCCGACAAGTGGATGGCACGCGCCGAAGGCAAGGCCATGATCGACTACACCTTCCACATCTGCATCACCCGGTACAACGAGCACAAGGATCAGATCAAGGGAATGGTGGATCGCGGCTTCACCACCTTCAAGGAATTCATGATTTACGAGTCGGAGGGTTGGCAGTCCGATGACCGCGCGATGTTCGGCACACTCGAGAAAATGAAAGAGTACGGCACCATGCTTCTCGTCCACGCCGAATCGTCCCGCGTTCTCGACGAGCTCATCGAGCGACATCACACCCCGGAACTGATGGAGAAGTACGGCGCGCGGCTGCACCGCATGACCCGCCCCAATTTCATCGAAGCCGAAGCGATCCAGCGCGCCGTGATGTGGAGCGAGGTCACGGGTGGCCAGCTCTACATCGTCCACATGTCAACAGCCGAAGGCACCGAGATCGTGAAGGCGGCGCAGGCTCGCGGAGTTCCAGTCATCGCCGAAACGTGCGCCCAGTACCTCGTTCTCAATGATGATGTGTTCGATCGTGAAGACGGCCACCTCTTCGCCTGTTGCCCGCAGCTCAAGACGCCCGCAGACTCGGCTCGCCTCTGGAAAGGGCTCAGGAGCGGAGAAGTGTCAGTCATCTCCACCGACACATGCACGTTCACGCGTGAGCAGAAAGCGATGTGGAACGGCGACTGGACGAAGATCCCGATGGGTATGCCGGGGCTCGAGACACTCCTTCCAGTCACGTACACTCATGGCGTGCTCAAGAACAGGCTGACGCTCGAAGAGATGTGCATGAAGCTCAGCACAAATCCGGCAAAGATCATGGGACTGTATCCGCAGAAGGGAGCGATCGAAGTCGGAGCCGACGCTGATCTGGCGATCATTCATCCGACAAGCACGATGACTGTCGACTGCGATATGATGGAAACGAACGCGGACTGGTCGCCGTTCTCGGGATGGGATCTTGCCGGATTCTCGCGAACGACTCTCTCGCGGGGGGAAGTGATCGTGGACGATTACGCGGTTGTCGGAAAGGAAGGCCGCGGGAGATGGTTGCCGCGAAAGACCGCCGGGCTTCAATAGCGATTCGAGATGTCAATGTCGCTGGAGAGAAAGCTTCCTCTGATGATGACGGCGGTGCTCGTCATGATCCTTGGGGTCGGCGTGACACTGGCGTATCGCGAAGTGAGCATGGCGGGTTCGCAGGCAGCGCAACAGCGCATTGCCCAGGTCTCGAAGCAGCTCGCCGATCTCGTTGCCGCAGGAAGACCGCGGACCGAGACGCAGCTCGGAGGCGCATGGGCTGATCCCGCGGTCAAGGCAATCCTGCTCAACACCAGACGCAGCCCCGCCGATATTGCCGCAGCTGACACCGCTCTCGCGCAGGCCATTGCGCCGGGAGATTCGGGAGTCGGTGTCGCGGTCGCGGCTGAGGACGGTCGCATCCTCGCGAGCGCCCGCTCCGCCGACATGGGCGTTCGCTGGGCTGAGGGTGTCGAAGAGGACCTCGCCAGGCCTGTGAGCCGGTCCCCCGTCACGAGCGCGTTCTACGTTGCCGACGACCGGATCTTCTATTCGACGGTTCTGCCTATCGTCGATGGCAAGCGAATGATCGGCAGTCTCATTCAACATCGCAGGCTGAACTCGCAGCCGGAAACGGAGCGCGGCCTGGTTGGTCTCACTGGGCAACAAGCGAAGATTCTGTTCAGGAACGGCGATGGCTCGCTGTGGCTCACGCTCGGCGGCAAGGAGATAACGAAGCCATCCAATCCGCGACGCGTCGGCGAAATGTTGACCTGGGAGCATCGGGCAACGGGCGAAGACGGACGTGTTCTGCTCGCTGAGTCTGCCGTGCGCGGGATGCCGTGGGTGGTGGCGATCGAAGTCCCGATCAGCTCATTGACGGCGGCACCGCAGGCGATGCTGAGGCGTTTTCTTCTGTTCAGCACGTTCCTGCTGCTGGTTGGAGCCGTCGCGATGTGGTTCATCGGCCGCCGTGTCACTGTTCCCCTCGCGCAGTTGACCGTGGCATCCGAAGCAATCGCCGGTGGCGATTACTCACAACGCGTCGAGACGTCAGGCGCCCGGGAAATTTCGCGACTCGCCGAGACGTTCAATCGGATGGCAAAGGGCACCGCGGACGCGCAGCGCGCGCTCGAGGACCGTTTCCGTGAGGCACGATCGCTCGCGGAAGAACTTGAGCATGCGAACCGGCGGCTGCGCGCGACGACCGAGGCGGCTGAAGCGGCTCAGGCGGCGGCGGAGAATGCGAACGCCGCGAAGAGCAGCTTTCTCGCGGCGATGAGCCACGAGCTGCGCACGCCGCTCAATGCAATCGCCGGTTACGTCCAGCTCATTCAGCTCGGTCTGCGTGGACCGGTTACCCCTGAGCAGGAGGCGGATCTCAACCGGATCAAGCGAAGTCACGCGTATCTACTTGGCCTCATCGAGGATGTTCTCAATTTCGCGAAGCTCGATGCACACCAGATGGAGTTTCATTCGCGTGAAATGTCGTTGGACGAGATCATGCAGGGAGTCGAGAATCTGCTTGCGCCTCAGATAAAGGCCGCGGGAATTGTCTACTCGTATTCAGGTTGTGATTCGAACACGCGAGTATGCGCTGATCCCGACAAAACTCAGCAGATCCTGGTCAATCTGCTGACCAACGCCGTGAAGTTCACGAAGCTGCCAGGCAGCATCACCGTTTCCTGCGAGACGGCCGATGACGACGCCCGAATACTTGTTACCGATACCGGAATCGGGATCAGGGAGGAAGATATGGCGAGGGTGTTCGAGCCGTTCGTGCAGATCGACAGGGGACTCAACCGCCCGCGCGACGGTGTCGGGCTCGGACTTACGATCAGTCGCGACTTCGCGCGCCGCATGGGCGGTGATCTCGTCGTCGCCAGCGTCCCCGGGGAAGGATCGACATTCACGCTCTCGCTTCCCCGCTGTCGCGATGTATCCACCGATAATGAGGAACACCCGTCGACAGCAGAAATAGCTGTCGCGTAAGACCACATCTCACAACCGCGGAGCGTTCAATGAAGCTTGCTGCACTGACAGGGATAGCGGCTGGCTGCCTGATCATCGGCGCGCGTAGCCTCGATGCGCAAGGTATCTATCTTGGACTGCGCGGCGGCGGCGCAATTCCGACTGGCGCATTCAGTGAGAACTCATCCACGACCGGGGGCTCGGCGCTACTCGATGCCGCGAAGACCGGCTTCGGTTATGGACTCGATGCAGGTGTTCAGCTCGGGGTTGGTGGATTGTACGCAGGCTTCGACCACATCGACTTCGACTGTCAGAGTACAACCTGCAACTCGGACGGCAAATACCGACTTCAGGGAGTCTCTGCCGGCGTCAAGCTGAGCTCGCCAAGTCCCGGGTTTGTTCACCCATGGCTCAAGGGTGGAGTGACGTTCAATCAGCTCACCGGCGGATACGGGACGTCCCAATCAACAGAGCTGAAGACCGATCGAAAACCGGGCTACGAGATCGGAGTCGGAATCGACATCGGATTTCTCGGCCTGCTGAGCCTCACACCGCAGGCGAGATACATCGGCCAGAACTTCAGGTACAACGTGCCCGGCGTGAACTCGACCGCCGCCGAGCGCACGCAGGGAGTCAGCTATTTCACGTTCGACCTCGGCCTCTCGGTGCGCAATCCGCTGGGTTTGCGTTAGTCGGATTTGGCGCGAAGTGGGTTCCTCGTGAATATCTCGCGGATCACTCTCCGCGAGATTCACCTTCCTCTCGTCGACCCGTTCACAACGGCCGACGGAGTCGTGAGCCGCCGTCGTGTTTTGCTGCTCGAGATGGTTGACCGCGACTCCACCCATGCGTGGAGCGAGTGCGTCGCTCAAACCGACGCTGGATACAGCCGCGAGACGGTGGACACGTGCTGGGACGCAATCGAGACATCTCTCGGTCGACAAGTAGTCAAGCGTCAGTTCGAATCTCCGCGCGAGCTCAGCGCTTTCCTCGCTGCAGCAATTCCTGAAGGCAGAATGGCGCGAGCCGCAATCGAGATGGGCGCGTGGGCGCTCGAATCAGAGCGGCAGCGATTGCCATTGGCTCAGCTTCTCGTCGGCGAATCCAACGCCTCGACAGGTTTTGATTTCGCTCCGCGCGCACAGGTAGAAACGGGCATCGCGCTCGGAATGCAGAGTAGCCCCGAGGCGCTCGACATGCGCTGTCGCGAGGCGCTTGCGGCGGGATATCGGCGCATCAAGATAAAGATCACACCCCAGCGTGACATCGCGTTTGTCCGCGCGGTCAGAGACTCGCTCGGCGTCGCCATCGATCTTTCCGTCGACGCCAACCGCAGTTATGCGGGACGCGACAGTGCCGATGTCATGACCGAGCTCGACTCCTTCTCCCTGTCGATGATCGAGCAGCCCCTCGCCGCTGGGGACATGCACGGGCACGCGGAATTACAACGCCGGCTGACGACGCCAATCTGTCTCGATGAAAGCATCACGACACTCGCCAGCGCGCGAGAGATGGTTGCGATGGGGAGCGCCCGGATCATCAACCTGAAACCGGGCCGCGTCGGCGGCCTGACGGAGTCAATTGCAATCCACGACTTCTGCGCGGATGCGGGTATTCCAGTCTGGTGTGGCGGGATGCTCGAGACCGGAATCGGGCGAGCCTATAATGTTGCTCTCGCATCTCTTCCTGACTTTTCTCTCCCGGGGGACCTGTCGCCCGGCTCGCGCTATTGGAAGAACGACATCGTGCATCCCGAGTGGACGATGGACGAAAATGCCTGCGTTCGTGTTCCGCTCGATCGAGTCGGAATCGGAGTCGATGTTGACACCGATTTAATCGACCGCCTTACCGTTCGAACTGCCGTCGTCACCGGATCGTAATTCCTTTCTCAGTGCGTTGAATCATGCGCATCGCGTAGTGCGCCGCGGCGCACCTTTCCTGACGCGGTGCGGGGCAGTGGATCGGTCACAATGCGGAATTCGCGCGGCATCTTATATCGGGCGAGTGACGCCGAACAGTGGCGCTCGATCGCTTCGACCCTGGAAGTCGCTGGCTCCGATGCGACATCGCTGAGACGGACGATAGCAATTACGCGCTGACCCCACTCTGAGTCAGGCACTCCGATCACAGCCGCCTCCGCCACGTCGGGCGATGAGAGAAGCACGCTTTCGACTTCGGCCGGATAAACGTTCTCGCCTCCGGTAATGATGAGATCATCTCGGCGATCGAGAACGTAGAGGTATTTATCGTTGTCAATTCGCCCGACGTCCCCCGTTCGGAGCCAACCATCCACGATCACTTCGGCAGTTGCTGCGGCCTGCCCGGCGTATCCCGACATCACAACCGGCCCGCGTGCGCGAATCTCTCCCGGCTCGGCCACATCTGCTTCGGTTCCGTCCTCGCGCACGATCCGCAGCTCGTTCGGATAAATCGCTCGGCCCGCCGAGCCAAGCTTCGGCAGCGCATCCTCGGGAGCGAGCGTCGCGATCTGCGAAGTCGTCTCGGTGAGACCGTACGTCTGAACGACCGGCACGTTCAACCGTGCGCATCTCTCCAGAAGAGATTGGGGAGCGGGCCCACCGCCAAGCAGCACACATCGGAGCCACGGCGGGTATGCTCTGTCGTCGCGCGCGTCGAGCATGCGCGAGAGCATCGTGGGAACGACCGATACAATCGTAATTCGGTCCTCGTCAATCGAACGATTCACCGCATCAGGATCGAATCCGTCGTGTACGATGGCGGCGAAACCCCCGATTCCGGCGCGAAATACGATCGACAAACCACCGACGTGAAAGAGTGGCAGGCACGCAAGCCAGCGATCGTCGCCGCGCGCTCCAATGTTCATCGACGATCCAACTGCGCTCCACCAGAAATTGCCGACGGTGAGCATCGCACCTTTCGGTTTGCCCGTTGTCCCGGAAGTGTAGATCACCGCGAGAACGTGCGCGGTATCATGACTGAGACGAAGTCCGTCTGTAAACGGACTGAATTCCGCTCGGTGTCCAATCTTGATGAGACTGGTTCGCGGGTCGAAACCGACTACCAGAATTTGGGGAACAAGCGCGCAGACCCTCGACGCCAGATCCGCAGTGTGTTCATCAACGATGATCATTCGGGCATCGGAATCACGTAGCTGCCAGGCAATCTCACTCTCCGTCAGCCGGATGTTGAGCGGTACGACCGTGGCGCCCAGGCGCAACGTTGCATGGGGCAGGATCGCGCCACCACATCCGTTTCGAAGAAGTGTCGCAACGCGATCACCCGGGCGAATCCCAATGCTTCCCAGCTGCCTGGCAACTTTGCTCGCATCGCGGTCGAGCTCGCCGAATGTCCACCGCCGTCCATCGGCAACGAGTGCCTCGCGGTCTGGCGTTGCGCTCGCCCGATAGAGCAGCCAGTCGAGGAGGTCTCCCGCCGTTACCGTCATTCCTGATTGCGGCGCGATACTACCGCACCTGCATGAACAAGCCGATGCTGAAGAGAATCCCAAACAACAGCAGCAACATTCCGCTTCGCTTCACCATCGGATTCAGATCGCGACCGGCGAGCCCGCCGAGCACGCGCGTCACGAGCATTGCGGCGAGGGGCGCGCTGAGAAGTGGAAGAAGCAGCCAGCGACGCCCGTGAGTCGACAGGGCGAGAACCGTCGGAACGGCGTATGAGATCAAGGCGAAGACAGCATATTGCAATCGCGTCGCGCGCTCACCGATCCGTACCGCAAGCGTGTTCTTGCCGGCCTGGCGATCAGTTGGGAGATCGCGGAGGTTGTTCACCACGAGGATGTTGGTGACGAGCAAGCCGATTGGCACGGCCGCCGCGAGCGCAAACGCGCTCCATGTACCGGCTTGAAGGAACGCAGTACCAGTGACCGCGACAACGCCAAAGAACACAAAGACGAACACATCGCCAAGGCCGTGATACCCGAACGGCCACGGTCCACCTGTGTATGCAATCCCGGCAACAATGGAGAAGAGTCCGATCGCCACAATCGACCAGCCGCCGACGAGAGCAAGGTAGATCCCGAGCACGGCCGCTACACCAAACGCCGTGACGATACCACGGCGAATCGACTGCTGGCTGATCAGTCCCGAGTGCGTGACCCGAGTCGGACCGAGACGCGTGTCATTGTCCGCACCGCGTTGGAAATCGGAGTAGTCGTTGGCAAAATTGGTACCGATCTGAATCAGTAGCGCCGTAGCAAGCGTAACGGAAAAAACGAACGGCTTGAACTGAGCCCCTTCGCTGACCGCTGCCGCCGCACCCACGAAAACAGGAACCCCCGCAGCCGGAAGCGTTGCCGGACGCGACGCGAGCATCCACGCGCGTGCCGGCGATGCAACGGGAGCGGTCGCCGCGCTCATGGAAACCGCGGGAACTTCGACCAGTCGGGCTTTCTCTTCTCGAGGAATGCGTTCTTTCCTTCTTTCGCTTCCTCGGTGAGGTAATACAACAGCGTTGCGTCGCCCGCGAGCTGCTGCAGGCCCGCCTGCCCGTCGGTGTCGGCATTGAACGACGCCTTGAGAAAACGAATGGCAGTCGGACTCTTTTCGAGAATCTCGCGCGACCACTTGATTGACTCTGCCTCGAGCTGATCTAGTGGCACCACCGTGTTGACGAGTCCCATGTCTAGCGCCTCCTGCGCCGAATACTGGCGGCACAGATACCAGATCTCGCGCGCTTTCTTGTGTCCCACCACACTGGCCAGATAGCTCGCGCCATAACCGCCGTCAAAGCTTCCGACGATTGGCCCGGTCTGCCCAAACTTCGCATTGTCTGCCGCGATCGTAAGATCGCACACGAGATGAAGCACATGTCCGCCGCCGATGGCATAACCGGCCACGACGGCGATCACCGGTTTCGGCAAATACCTGATCTGCTTCTGCACGTCGAGAATGTTGAGACGCGGAATTCGGTCACCGCCGACATATCCACCGTCACCGCGCACCCGCTGGTCGCCGCCGGAACAGAACGCATCGTCACCCGCGCCGGTAAACAGGACAACACCAGTCGACATGTCATCGCGTACGAGATTGAATGCGTCGATAAGCTCGCTCACCGTCTCCGGCCGGAAAGCATTGCGCACCTCGGGGCGATTGATCGTGATCCGGGCGATACCTTCGTCAGCCCGCTCATACAAAATATCGGTGTACGTCTTGACGGTTTTCCACTCGACGCTCACGCGTTCTCCCAGTTGAATTGGCGACCTGAACTGCGAGGGTAATTTATCAACGCCAGCCCCCGTGCGACGTGCGCACTTCATCGAAAAAGTGCTCAACCAGATCACCGAAAACCGCTGGACGCTCGACATGAACAGCGTGCCCTGCTCCATCGACCAACTCGAGCCGTGCCGATCCCATCGAGGCTTCCATCACCCGACCGGCGGCGGCGAATTTCTCATCGAGAGCACCGGCAACAATGAGCGCGGGCATTGTCAACGAAACGAGCCGTGAATCGACGGACCCGGTGGCCGCCACACCCGCCCCGCGAAGACTGTTGGCCAGCCCCCGTCTGCTCCCTCCGAGACGATGACGCCTCATCGTGTTTCTGACGTCTTCCGCCAGACTCTTCTGACTCTCCCAGATCGGGAGATTCTCCCAATAGTTCACGAACGCCTCGACTCCTTCGGTCTCGATCATGCGGGCGAGCGCATCGTCCGACTCACGTCGAACCTCCCTCTGACGTGAATCCGAAATTCCGCCCGACGTTCCTTCGAGAACCAGCGCGGCGACGCGCTCGGGATGCTCGAGTGCAAATCGAAGCGCTGTTCGTCCGCCGAGGGAGTAGCCAATGATGGCAGCTTTGTCG
>JBBSFT010000090.1:0-11053 GCA_038254845.1 Gemmatimonadales bacterium
CACGCCTGATAAGCGTGAGGTCCGAGGTTCAACTCCTCGATGGCCCATTAATCACAACCCGTTACCCCGCCTCGAGCTACGGCTTTTGGCGGGGTTTCGATTTGTCACCTGATTACGCCGACCGATTCAAGTACTCCAGCACGAGGCAATGGCGTGCCATTTTTTCGGGCGATTTACCGTCATGGAAAGGCCAGGCGCTTGACGCGCGGCGAGCCGCTCAGCGTCAATCCCATCGTTGTATCTGCCCAAAGTCGGGGATTGTGCCTATTGCGGCCATTCTCCCGTCGTACTATGGTGCCTCCGCATGGAACGGCCCCTGAGCAGCACGACTGCCTGGATTCTCGCTGACACGCCAGCGTTTGACGCCGACTCGAATCCGAGACAAGCCGAGCTCGGCTCTCCTTCCTACCGATCGGGCATCGGTAACTCTCGCTTAGGAGGTGTGTAATGCGCTACTCCCGATTCACACTGACGGGGCTCACTGCGACGGCTTTATTGCTTGGGTGCGGGGAATCAACAACCCCGGTACAGACCTCCGGGCCAGCAGTCGCCGGCCCGAGGTCGACAGTCGGAGTGGGATTCACCGCGACATCAATAGCTCGCGGAAACGTTGGAGTCGTCGACGTCATCTCGCAGGTCAACGGATACGACGTTCAGATCAAGACAACGAGCAGTACGGATGTCGCAGTTTCAACTCTCGTCGCGGTTCCTGGGGGGACGTCAGGATGGCACTCCCATCTGGGTCCTGTTATCGTCGTCGTCAAGACTGGTGAGCTGACGTTGTATCGCGCGGGTCACCACGGGATTTGCTCGCGCACCGTCTATCCCGCCGGTTCCGGTTTCGTCGAGACAGGTGGCGAGGTCGTTCTTGCCGCAAACGAAGGAAGCATCGACGCGGTTTCGGCCGCCACCTCCCTAGTTCCGGCGGGCGGCTCAGGGCGCATCGATCAACATGCACCAGGGGGGCACTGCCCGCCCTGATTCGCCCGCCATGTTGTTGCCTTCCGCTCTGGCGTTCTAAAACAACACTTTCAATCTACAAACGGCGGCTGGAATCTTATGATCTGGCCGCCGTTTATTTGTATCATGTCGTGCAGAACCACGCATTTGTAGAGGGAACAAGCGCACCGGATACGCGACTTCGAGCATTGTTTGGCAGCCCTCTGAGACCGAATGGGGTTCAGGGTGTGCTCCGACGAAATCTGCTTTTTTGCGACGAGGTCAACCGAAAATAAGCGCTTCCCCCATGGCGTGGATTGTGGCGTGGATTGGATGGTCTCATCACAGTCGCTTGGAAGTCGAGTCAAATCGCGCAATCCGCCTGTATGAATGAGGGGATTATCGCTGATTTTCGTAAGCCGATTTCACGCGTGATAGGCGTGAGGTCCGAGGTTCAACTCCTCGATGGCCCATCAGCACGAATCCCTTCGCGCCGTCCATCATCGCATGCAGTGTCGGCGCAACAAGCTGGACAACCACCATCAAAACCACACCGATCATTCGCCGCATTCCATCTCCGAACTGAAACTTGAAGTTCTCATATTGTTGTATACACGGCAGAGAGGGGCGTACCCCGGTCAGGCGTAACCCGGACTGTTGACAAATCAAGAAATCTTGTTGTATTCTCCTTCTACCAAACCACCAACATGAATTGATTAGAGGCCGATTTGACCGACCAGACTTCCGAACTCACCGCTGCAATTCAGGATAAATACGGCGAGGCCGCGCGCCGTGCGGCGGAAGGCGCCGGCACCTCCTGCTGCGGACCCGTCAACTCCTGCTGCGGCGGCACCGCATTCAACGGCACCACCGATCCGATTACCTCGAATCTCTACGTCAACGGCGAGACAGACGAGCTGCCATCGGCCGCGGTGCTCGCATCGCTCGGCTGCGGCAACCCCACGGCACTTGCGCAACTCAACGAGGGAGAAATTGTACTCGACCTCGGATCAGGAGGCGGCATTGACGTCATTCTCTCAGCCCGAAGGGTCGGATCAACCGGCAAGGCATACGGCCTCGATATGACGGATGACATGCTGTCACTCGCGCGGCAAAACGCAATCGACGCCAATGTGACGAACGTGGAGTTTCTCCGCGGTCAGATCGAGGCGATTCCACTGCCCGGCAACACCGTTGACGTCGTCATCTCAAACTGCGTGATCAATCTCTCGGGCGACAAGCGGAAGGTTCTCGCCGAAGCGTTTCGTGTGCTGAAACCCGGTGGACGCTTCGCCGTCAGCGATGTGGTCGTGCGAGGGGAGACTCCGCCAGAGGTGAGAAAGAGCATGGAGCTCTGGATCGGGTGTGTGGCGGGCGCATTGGAAGAACAGGAATTCCTGTCGCTGCTGCGCGATGTCGGGTTCGATAATCCAACCATCGAGCCAACGCGAATTTATGAAGCAGCTGACGCTGCGGCGTTTCTCGCGGGCACAGGCCTCGACGTCACGAACCTGGCGAAGGAAATCGACGGAAAGTTCATGAGCGGCTTCGTTCGCGCGACCAAGCCGGGCACATCGCCGCAGCCGAAGAAACACGTACCGCAACTCGCAACGGCAGACGCGGCGAGATGAAGGACGCGGTCATATCAGAGCCGGCGAATGCGCACATATCGGGTGTCGCCGGGCGTTCCGATTCCACGGTGCGCCGGTGAGGATCACGATGAACCGAGTAACCAGCCACTCTTTGCGTTAGCGATCACGACCGCCGCCATCACTCCGTCTTTTTTCCAGGACCGCGAGAGCTGAATCAAGTTGGTGAATAGCGTTGTCGTTCCCGAATACAGCTCGGTTCCGCTCGATGTCGGCATGCGAATATCGTACTGCCCTCGGGTCCACGATGTATTCGCATTTTAAAAACCTGCACCGAAAAACCGAGCCCCGCGACCACGTGGTCGCGGGGCTCCTGGTTCGGCCCGTCCCGCTGGCTCAGCTCAGTACGATCTCACCTCGCAGCAGCCGCCGGTGCATGTTACCCACAACCCTGAACCGGCAACGAGCGGCGCCGGACCGGCGCGGGTGCGGAAGGCCGGAAATACGACATCGTTCGCAGCCGCCGCTGCTGCATCCACGCCGATCGGTTCAGTACACTCGTCGCCGGCCCGGACCATTGCCATCGGCCGATCTCCATGATCCCGACGGCACCTGCCGGTCACGATCATGTTCTTTACCCGCTTCGCCCCCTTGCCATTGGGCTTGACCGTGTAGATCGCGGCACCCTGTCCATTGGCATTGCCGTTGCCGCGCTTCCCGATCCACAGGAAGCCGACGTCACCAGAGTTGAGTCCAAGCTCGGGAAGGTTACGGCTGTCGAGGACGATGATTTTCATCACGAGATGGCCACTATACTTCTTCGTGCCTGGGTTGATCGCATCATACCACACGTTGGACGGAGATGGGTTTGCAGCGACGACGCGAATTTTCACGTCGTTCGGCCCGTAAGGGCCCTCCCAGGACCCGCTGTCCAGACCGTCTGCCCAGCCAAGATTGAGGAAATACGACTGCGTCAGACCGTCGTTATCCTCGAGGCTGCCCGGTAACCCGGCATCGGCCTTCTCCAGCGATTTCGCCGAATTCATCCGCATGGCCGGCGGCGCTGCAACCGAACTTGTCGCGGCGGTTCCAATGGCCATGACCGCAACGAGAATCGCGCACGCCCACACCGTCACGCTGCGTCTGCCAGTAGTGCGTTCGTTCATGCTCACTCCGATTTAATTGTTGAAATCCGCATTTCGAAACTGTCGACACCAACACGAGCCCGCTCACGGAGAGCGCCCGAGCGTGAGCATCGCTTTCAACGGGCTATCCGCATTAGCCCACAACTCCTGCGCGGCAAGCAACCACCTACTGCTCGTAGCCCCATCGCCGCTCGCTCTGGCGAGCCGAGATCTCATCAGCATCGCGCGAACGAGCGCTGGTCCCATTTTCGCGCCATCCAGCAGGTTGCCGGGCGCATGTGTCAGTCCGCGCAACGCCCTGTCGAGCGAAGTTGCCGCTCCAGCGGAGTCGTGAACGGCGGCACGCAGCCACGACTGCTGGAGGACGACGTCCATCGTGATCTCGCCAGGAGCTCGTCCCGACCTGAACACCGCAAGCGAGTCGGCTAATTTCCTCGCGAGCGGAATGTTGTGCGCATCGATCGCCTTGACTGCATTGAGGAAAAGATCCGGACTCGGGCCGAGACTTGCGAGCGCTTTCGTCCCGATCGCATCCACGCTCAAGCTCAACGGATACCTTAGCACAGCTCCGCGAAAATCCTCGGCCTGTGCGGACGAGACGAGAGACTCGAGGCTCTCGCGAATTCGCGCGTCGAGAGCAACGATGCTGTCTGCAGGCGCACCAAATGCAGAGTATGTCTGCAGCCGCAGGACTTCAGCGCCAAGATCGCCAGGCAGTTTTTTCGTTTCCCCGGATCTCAACCGCACTAAATAGTCGCCCGCGTCCTTCTGTTCGAGTTCGATGACCCGGCCCAGCCGGCCGGTGATTGCCAGCATCCCCTCCGTCAGATCATCCACCGGGTCCGTCAGGCTATCGCCGAGGCCCGCAGGCTGCGTCCAGGCGATCGCCGTATCGGCGAGCATCCTCGCGCCGCGAAACTGCCCCGATTTCAGCAGCAGCCGGACGTTGGCATTCGCCAACCGAACCCGGCGGACGAATTTCGCCGGTACTGGCTCGTCGATGTTGGCGGCGGCGACTCGTGCCGCTCGAATACTCGTCAACGCGGAGCTTGCGCCGTCGATCTGGCCCGCGGACTCGAGTGCTTCCGCCAGCGACTCATCGGCGTCGGGATCGCCAGGAGCCGCGCGGGTCCACGCCTTGGCGAGATTCTTCAGCTCCTCGATGTTGCGCGCAACAAACCGGTTGAGCTTGTCATCGTCCGATTTGACGGCGTCGTTGCCGCCAAGGAGAAACGGCTCGAACACAATCGTGTCGGCAACGAGAGCCGGCGCGGCGACAAACTGCGCTTCGGATTGGCCCCTCATGACACCCATTCGCAGATCATTTCGGGACGTCCAGAGCATTCGCTGAAGCCGCGGCGCGATCACGCGATACACGTCACCATTTGTGGCGTTGTGGTCGATGACACTTTCGTAAAGGCTGACTGCTTGCTGATAACTCGATGCGAAGCGGTACCCTGACCGCGTCGACGAATCGGGCACAACTGAACGATCGGCCTCGAGGCAATCGGCGAATGTAACGACAGGCGTGAAATCATCGGGATGAGCGGGGTCGGCTGCTGACGCGAATTTGCGCAGCGGGCCGCAGCGATCGATTGCGCTCTCGCTCGCGTACGCGGCGAGTGCTTCTGCGCGCAACCGGTCGCGCGGTGAGAGATCGGCCTTGTGATCCGCCGCCTTGCGGGCAAGCGGCGCCCAGTCGCTGACCGGTGCACCCTTCAGGATCAGAAGCTGCGCCATCCACAGCTGGCCCGCAGCGTCACCGGCATCACGAGCCGCCTTGCCGAATGCGGATTCCGCAGCCGGCAGATCCCAACGCTCGAGCGCTCGACGACCAATCGCAACCCTGTCGCGTCCAGCCATCGACCAGGCTACGAATCCCATGGTTCCGGCCGCAATGAGAACCGCCGCCGCGATCGCCGTTCCATATCGGCGGCGTTTCCTGTCGAGAACAACCTGTTGGACTGCCGTACTCGGCGGAGCCACTTGCGCGGTCAGTGCATCGCCGAACTCTGATACCGTCTGCCACCTGTCCGCGGGCGCTTTGCAGAGAGCCCTGCTCACAGCGAGCTCGACAGATGCGGGAACGAACTCGCGCGTTTCGCTGAGTGGCGGCGGCGGTGCGACAAACCGGCGGGCCATGACGGCCTGGGCGGTCGCGCCGACGAACGGTGCGATGCCGGCAATCATTTCGTAAGTCACGCAGCCGAGTGAATAGATGTCGCTGCGTGCGTCGATGTTCGCATCGGCAAGTGCCTGCTCGGGACTCATGTAGGCGGGAGTGCCGATCGCGATTCCGGTGGATGTGAGGCTGTCGCCGGTCGACGCCGCCACCGCGCGAGCAACGCCAAAGTCGAGAACGTAGACGCGATCGGCCCCGATGAGAATGTTGGCGGGCTTGATGTCGCGGTGCACGATGCCCATGCGATGCGCGTAAGCCGTCGGCGCGATGATCTCCTTCGTGATGCGCACTGCTTCGTCTATCGTCAGCTGCTTTACTCTGTCGAGCCGCGCGCGAAGCGATTCGCCCTCGATGTACGTCATTGCGTAGAACGGAAGGTCGCCGATCACTCCGGAGTCGAGGACCTTCGGTATCTGCGGGTGGTCCAGCTCGGATGCGAACGCGATCTCGCGCAAAAAGCGTTCGACGACGACAGCGCTGCCGAGCTCCGGCCTCAGTACCTTGATGGCGATGTGGGTTTCTGTCTGCTCATCGAGGCACAGGTAGACGGTAGCCATCCCCCCGTGGCCGATCTCGCGCTCGAGCCGGTAGCGGCCGGCAATTATATCCGGAAGGCGAGCTTCAGTTGCCGGGCGTGCACCATCCATCGTCACTCCCAAGGCCTCCGTGCCGCTCACGTTGAGCTCAATTGGATTCGCGGTGACATAGTACGGCGGCGCGGGCGGTGTCGCAACGACGCCGTCACCGATTGTTTTCCGCGCCGCAAGATGCGATACATCACTCTCTGCGAACGGAGGCATTCTCCAGGCATCACACTGAGTCGAACTACGTGATCGATACGGCTTTCCGACAATTCACGAAGATCTCTTCGCGACCGATTGTTTCTGCTCTTCTTGTTGGCGCAGTCGCGGTCATCCTCGCCGCTGCTGGTGGGGCGGCACGCGGTTACCCGTCGCCAACGGTTCACGACGAATTTGCGTACGTCCTTGGCGCCGACACTTTTCTTCACGGCCGGCTCGCGAATCCACCGCACCCGATGTGGAGATATCTGCAGACATTTCACGTGCTGCAGCATCCCACGTATTCATCGAAATATCCCCCGGCAAACTCCGCATTCATCGCGGCCGGCTGGGCGCTGACCGGACGATTGATTGGGGGAGTGTGGTTCTCCTTCACGTTCATGTGTATCGCGATCTGGTGGATGCTTCGCGTGTGGATTGGCCCGCGCATGGGTCTCGCGGTATCGCTCGCGTTCACATCGTGGGTCGCATCGAGCTACTGGAGCTACACGTATTGGGGCGGGTCGGTGGCAGCGGGTGCGGGCGCGCTGGTGCTGGGTGCAGTTTACGGCATCGTCAACAAGCGCGGAGGCACGGGAACGGCGTTGATCCTCGGCATCGGACTGTTGATTCTCGCTAACAGCCGGCCGTACGAAGGCCTCCTGCTCACCGTTGCCAGCGCGTTCGTGTTCGTCCCGTGGCTGATTCGCGATCGACGCACGTCGCAATCGCAGCGGTTACGAACAGTCATCATGCCTGTTGTCGTCGTTGGAGTTGTCGGGCTTGCCGCAATGGGATACTACTTTCATGCAGTTACCGGAAGCTGGCGTCAGATGCCGTACGCCGCGTATCAGCAGGAGCGAGATGCGAGTCCCAAGCTCATCTTCCAGCATCCGGCGACTGTCGGACCGCAAAGCGACAAGACAATCCGGCGGTTCAACGCGCTCGAGGACACAACATATCGAAACGCGCGGACAGTCAGCGGCCGCATCAACTACTTCCGGTTTGTGGCGGGCGATTTCTTCGCGCTCGTAATTCCGCTCGGCGTCGTGCTGCCGCTGCTCCTTTTGCCGCTTGCGGCGCGCAGCCCACGGACCCGGTTTGCCGTCGCAACGGTCATTGGCACGGTCGTCGTAATGGGGCTGTCAACGTGGTTTCTTCCTCACTACGCTGCACCAATCGTTGCGCTCATTCTCGTTGCGTACGGCGAATGCCTGATGTGGCTGTCCCGGTTGCGCGTCGGCCATCGGCGAGTCGGTCACTGGTTTGTGGCTGCGACAATCGCTCTGTGGTTCACGATCGGCGTGGGGAATATCACGTTCTTCTATCTATCGCGAATGCGCGGTTCCACCAACGGGCCGCTGGCCTGGGCAGCACAGCGACGGTTAATCGCGGACACTCTGTCGCGCGGCGGACGCCGGAATCTTATCGTCGTTCGGTATGGCGGCACTCACACCCCAAACAGCGAATGGGTATACAACGGCGCCGATATTGACGGATCGCCGGTCGTCTGGGCGCGCGACATGGGCGACCCGGGTAACGAGGGCCTTCTCAGCTACTTCAATGACCGGGCTCAGTGGATTGTCGAAGTGAACGGCAACAATGGGCCGTTCACCGTAATTCCATACGCGCGGACCCTTTCGCATCGGTAACGGGCAATTAGTGCAGCCGTCGGTGTGGGAGACGATATTTCCTCACCGGCCCACTATTCCATGTCAACTCTCACCAAGCACTCAGCGCCAACGTCGAAGCCGGCTGCCTCTCCCGACGGTTCAACCGTTGTCGAGCGGAACGTCCGCACACTGGTCGAGCACGCGGCCGAGCACGCGCGAAGCAAGACGACGGGCGAGCGGTTCGCGTCGGCCATCTCCGCATTTGCGGGAACGATGAACTTCGTCTATTTCCACGCGGTGGCGTTTGGACTATGGGCGGCCAACGATTTCGGATGGTTGCCGCGCATCCGTAACTTCGATCCGACATTCACGAAGCTTGGGACAGCCGCGTCAGTCGAGGCCATTTTTCTCGCCACGTTCGTGCTGATCTCCCAGAATCGTCTGACTCGACAGGAAGAAGTGAGAAATCATCTCGATGTTCAGGTCAGCCTTCTTAATGAGCACGAGACGACACATATCCTGCGTCTCGTAACGGCAATCAGCGACAGGATGGGGCTCGATGGGTCCCGGCACCCCGAGATTCAGGAGCTGGTGAAGGACATGAAGCCGCAGGAGATGATCGACTGCATCACTGTCGAGTCCGACGCGGCGCAAGGGGAGATTCGCGACGAGTTCGCGGGCGGCTAGGCGACAGCGGCTGAGCTACTGATAGTAGTGCTCGATGCAGCTGCTGATGAGCCTGTCAACGAGGTCATGGGCTCCGCGATTCAATGCTCCTGCCGCATGCGCGTTGTCGCCAAGTCCGGCCTCGGAGCAAATCCGCCGAATTTCGATGATTACCTCTTCGGGCATTCGTGCCGACGCTTTCATGTCGTCAACGATTGCCCACGCAGATTCGCGGAGCGAGTCCGGAAATGCTGCGGGATGCTCCAGCGCGCGGTTCAGCTCGGCACGGAAACTGGACAACTTTTGCGGGTCGATGCCGGGTGCGATGGAATCCATGGCGGCAATATGGCGATGGTTGAAAGGAGAAGGCAATCGGCCATTCGGTCGGCCTGGTGCAACACTCCCATTGAACGGATACGTGAAGCTCGTGTCAACTGTTGACCGGATGTCGACACCACCCGGAGGTCAGCGCCAGACACCCTCGATCGCTGCCGTATTCTTTGGCGCAAGCGATGGCGATAATCCGAAATTCGACTCGATTGTCCGGAGCAGGTTGTAGTGACTATAGGGAACATCAGAGATCGTGCCCGCTTTCAGCATATTGCCGAGAAACACCGTGTAGATGATGTTGGGCCGTGATCTGCCGAGAAGCGCTCCGCGGGTGTCGTTGGCCGATTCATCGAACGTGACGATGACGAGTGTCGAGTCCATGACAGCGGGATTGTCTATCAACGGTTTGAGAAAACCCTGAAGCCAGCTGACGGCCGTGGTCAGCGGCGCGTTGTGCCCATCGTGAACCAGGTTCGGCGCGACGAAGGTAAAACCGGCGAGTGAGTCCGGCCGAAACCACTTCATGTTGCGAACGTGCGTGCACCACTCGGGATGATCGTGAAAACCGCGAAAGCTCAGAAATGGAAAGTGCTTTCGCGCGTACAGGCCGGATGTGCTCGTGAAATCACAGTGGGTCGGCGTCTGATCTTCAACCGGATAGTCTTCCGCAAACGCATTCCAGGAAGTGTGTTGAGCCTCGAGCCCATCGACCACTGTCGGGGCGTCGATCAGGAGTTGCGCGTCTCCGAACTCCCGCCGGCTGTACGCGATAGGGTCGGGCTGGACGCGCGAATTGGACCCGACCCACGTATTACCCGAGATGAGTGCGAGGTAGTTCGGATAGGATGGGTGCGCGACCGCGTAGTAGTTTCGAAAAAAAACGCCGCGATGCACTAACGAGTCCATGTACGGGACCTTGGTCACCGTGGTCGCGTCCTCATTCTCGAGCACGATGATAATGACATGATCGAAATGATGAGCTCCCGTGACTGACGCCACGGCCTGGTGAACTTCGGGTACGACGGTATCGCGTCCGCAGCCGGCGGTGGCCAGCACGGCCGCAATACCGCAAATCGCCGACGCGGAATCGACAAACCGCGAGACTGCGGCGCCGAGTGTTTTCGCTCGGCGCTTCTTCTGAGACTTGTCCATGATCTTCACCCGGAAGTCAAAAATCGGACCGCACCCAGTGACTGGCATGCGGTCCGGCTGAACGGTTATCATCCGTTCCCACATGACCAAGAGCACCTTCGACGCAGCGTATTACCGGCACTACTACGAAAGCGCCGACACCGCCGTCGTCGATATGAAACTGGCTGAGGACGAGGTGAGGTTCGTCCTCGCCTTTTGCAACTACATCGAGCTGGAGATCAAGCGGTTTACCGATGTCGGCGCGGGCACCGGCTGGTGGGCAGGGGAGTTTTCCAGGCAGTACAAGAGCTGTCGTAACATCGAAACGCTCGACGCGAGCAGGGCGGCCTGCGAGCTCTACGGGCATCGCAACGTCGCGGTTGAGGGCATGGCAGGGCCGGCGTCCGATCTCGTTGTGTGCCGCGATGTGCTCCGCTACGTCCCGGATGCGGATATCGACCGCGCAATCAAGCGGCTTGCGCGAAAGTGCCGCGGCGTCCTGTACCTCCACGTGATCACGGCCGATGATGACATTGACGAAGAGGCAAGTGACATGACCGGTTTCTTTAGAACAACAGCATTCTATCGCAAGCGTCTCAAGGCAAATGGCTTTCGCGATTGCGGCATGGGCCTCTTTGCCTCGGCGCGTCTCAAGGACTTCGCGCCGTTCTCGCTCGAG
>JBBSFT010000091.1:0-11043 GCA_038254845.1 Gemmatimonadales bacterium
CGGGAGCAAAGCGAACCCGAGGCGCTCGGCGCCCTGTACTATGTCATGCCGTATGAGCCCGGACACTCGCTGCGGGAAAGGCTTTCACGCGACGGACCGCTCGCCATCGCGGATACGGTGACAATAGTTCGCGATGTTTGCGACGCACTTGCGCACGCACACTCGCACGGAATCATTCATCGCGATATAAAGCCGGACAACATTCTGCTCTCCGGCCGTCATGCAATGGTAGCCGATTTTGGCGTAGCGCAAGCGGTGAGTGAAGCAACCCCCCGAGCGATCGCGGGGACTGCGTCGACAGCCATCGGTACACCTGCCTACATGGCGCCCGAGCAGGTGAAAGGTGATTCGAAGATGGATCACAGAGCCGATGTCTACGCGGTGGGCGTGCTCGCTTACGAGTTGTTGGCGGGACGGACTCCATTCGGCGGTGAAGAGCGGGCGGACACGTCATCCGCCGATTTGATGGAGACGCCGGCGCCCCTCACCGAATATCGTAGTGACATTCCCGTGGCGCTTGCGGAGTTCATCATGAAGTGCCTGGCGAAACACCCGGAGGATCGCTGGCAGAGCGCCGAGGAAATGCTTGACCAGCTCGAACACGCGGTAGCCCGGACAGACGGATCAGAAACACCGGCGACGCTCACGCGGGATTCGAATCCCGGTTGGTCCATGCCGCGTGTCGGTTATGCGTTCGTTGCGGGCGTGTTCGGGCTCGCGGCTGTGGCCGGTATCCTCATTATGCGCAACCGCCCCGCGACATCGACGCTCGAGCTGGGCCGCGCGCGTCAGCTCACATCTGAGCCAGGGCTGGAGGTTCAGCCATCGATGTCACCCGACGGAAAGCAGGTAGCCTACGCGGCGGGAAACTCGCTGCATATGCAAATCTATGTGCGATCGGTCGCTGACGGCACAACCATTCCACTGACTGCCGACACCGCCGAAAGCCAGTGGATGCCTCGTTGGTCGCCGGACGGGAGACGTATTCTCTTCCTGTCGAATGGTGCTGTGTTCAGCGCTCCAGGGTCTGGCGGCCTGGCGCGTAGGGAAATCCCGAGCACTTCTGGCGGCATGGTGACATCGGCAACGTGGTCGCCAGACGCGAGCGATATCGCTTATGTGCGAGGAGACTCGCTGTTCGTATTGACCCTCGAGACTGGTGCGTCGCGTGTGATTGCGAGCGGCGATGAGCTCCACTCGTGCAGCTGGGCGCCTGATGGTACGCGGCTGGCCTGCGTATCGGGCAACCACTACTACGTCACGGTCGGGACGGTTTTCGGCGTGGGACCAATGTTCGGCAATCGCGCGCCGAGCCGAATTGTGCTTATCCCGGCAGCAGGCGGCGCCGCGGTCAGCGTGACCGATGGTCGCTCACTGCATCAGAGCCCGGCGTGGTCCCGAGATGGAAAGACGCTGTACTTCGTGTCAAACCGGCAGGGCCCGAGAGATGTCTACGCTATCAAAGTTCCGGGGATGACTCCACCCGACCGGGATCCGGTTCGAATAACCACAGGAATGGGCGCGCACTCCATCGAGTTCACGGCCGATGGAGCCCGGGTTGTATACGCCGCTTATTCGAGCAACGCCAACGTCTGGGCGATGTCCATTCCCGAAAATCCGCCTGCCTCTCAGACCGATGCCGTACCAGTGACGTCAGGCAACCAAACGGTCGAGGGCGTACGTGTCTCGCCTGACGGCCGGTGGGTCATTTACGACTCAGACCTGAGCGGCAACTCCGACATATACCGCGTGCCGGTAACAGGTGGAACGCCTGAGCGGCTAACCAGCGGGCCACTCGACGAGTTTCGCGGATCCGTCTCGCCGGACGGGAACGAGCTGACCTATCACGCCTTCCGTGGAGGCTCGCGAAACATGTTCCAGGTTCCATTAGGTGGAGGACCAGTGCAGCAGATCACCTCGTCAACCGGTCAGCTGTCGATGGCCAATTGGTCGCCGGACGGCAGTGCCCTTACCCTTTTCGATATGGTCACCAGCGACGTCCTGGTGATGCACCGTGATGCGAAACGCCGTTGGGGCATGCCCCGCACCATCGCGCGCGACGGTTGGCGCCCGGAGTGGTCGCCGGATGGCCGCGCTGTAGCATTCGTGTCGCCAACGAACGGACGCATTGGTGTCGCGCCGGCGGATTCCGGCGCACAGCGCGATCTGTACGTCCCGGGCCCGGGTGACCCCCTGGCCGAGCTGGCCGTGTTCGCGCCGGATGGGCGCAGGCTCTACTTCAAAAGCCACGACGCGCGCGGCCGTGCGGCGTTCTGGTCCATCCCGCTCGCAGGAGGGCGGCCACAGCTTCTCGTACGCTTTGACGATCCTGCTCGCGCCTCGAACCGCTTCGAGTTTGCGACCGACGGGAAACGATTCTATTTCACTATTGAAGACCGGCAGAGCGACATCTGGATCGCAGAGGTCGCCCGTCCAGACTGAGCGCACGGCGCAGGCACGCCGGAGCGTGGGAAGGTGAGCCCCGACTGATTTCCCCGCACCGATGTCGGTGCTGCCTTGGCGGACTTTGTCGCCACGACGCTCGAGCGCCGTATGATCCTACAGGAGACCGGCAAATGCCCGTTGAACTCGCGGTGAACGAGGCTTTCTGGTCGACGAAGATCGCGCTCGCGAAAATGCAGAAGCGGTGAGGCGGGCCCGTTACTTCAGATCGACGTAGACGAAGAGATTCGTCTTTGCGTTACTGTGGTCGCGCGCCGCGGCGTTGATCGTGACTTGATACGGCGCCTTGAAGAAAATGTATGGAGCAAAGCTCGGGTCGCTGGTGACTGCGAATCCCTTCGACACATACAGCTGAGCTGTGCTTGACATCACTGCGGGGTACGAGCCATCCGCGACGAGGCTCAGAACCCAATGCGTCGGTGAGCTCGTCGAGGTCTGCACCGAGCCCGCCGGAACGGGAACCGAGGCCGGCCAATCTGCGGATGCGCCTGCGTTCGTCTGTGCCGGGGCTGTCGCATTCGTTGCGCTGCCGCATGCGGTGAGCAGAAAAGCTGCACAAACCAGGGATATCAATCTCATCGTCAAAACCACTCGTCACGCGTTAACATGGCAATCAATATCATTGCTCATGAAGGCGCATGTAATGCCATTCGCCGCGCGGATGGTAACGCCCGCCGTTTTTGTACAACCGGCTCGATCGCATCGGGTTGAATGGAACCGCCCCCTGCGTTGTACGGTGTATGGACGTAGAATCGGCCTTTTCGTGTTGAACTAATCCGTCGCTGGATGACTTTCTGAAAACGCGGCCGCTCCAGGAAATGAAAGGATGGCATCGGTTACTTACGCAGACCATGTTCCTCTGCGCGGCTTGCCTCGCTCTTGCGCGGTACGCGGGCCGATACCACTGTTGTTCTCCCTTCGTCCCAGGAGTCCACGATGCGGGTCAGATACATCCCGGCCTTGCTCACCGTCGTTGCAGTAGCGGTTGGGTGCCCCAAGCCTCAGCCGGCGGTGCACGAGTTGGTCAAGACTAATGACGTCAAGATTTCGGCGGATTGTCTCAACGGCGGCGGCATCAGTTGGACAATCGATCCCTACCGGGCCACCATTCCGGACCGCGACCGGAAGATCAAGTGGAGGTTGACGACCGATGGGCACAACGCCGATCCGCTCACCGAGGTCACAATCCTGCCCAAGGTTAATTCGACCTGGGCGTTTGCCGAACAGGACATCAAAGTCAACAAGAACAACATCACCGAAAAAAATCTGAAAACTGGCCTGAAGACGGACTATCTCTACAAGTACACCATCCAGATAATCTGCACGCGTGGAACGACTACCCAGGTTGACACGGTCGTGATCGATCCAGACATGATTATCCCGACCGGGGGCCGGAGCGCCCCTGAGGTTCAATAGAACCGTTCGCTGTGTCCATTCCTGACAGTTTCGCAGACTCGTTCCCGGAGTTCATCGGACCGTATCGCGTCATCCGTGTTCTGGGTGAGGGAGGAATGGGCACGGTGTACGAAGCGGCGGAGACAGGCTCCGTCCGCCGTAACGTCGCCGTCAAAGTCGTGCGCGCGGGCTTCGGATCGCGGGAAGTACGAGCGCGATTCGAGGCCGAGCGACAGGCACTCGCGCTCATGGACCATCCGGGAATCGCCAAGGTCCTTCAGGCCGGCGAGACGCCGACCGGCGAGCCGTTCTTCGCGATGGAGCTCGTCAAGGGATTCCCCATCCACGATTTCTGCGACACGCGACGACTATCGACGGCCGAGCGCCTTCAACTCTTCATCGCAGTTTGTCAGGCCGTGCAGCACGCACACCAAAAGGGAGTCATCCACCGCGACTTGAAGCCCTCCAACGTGCTGGTCACGGAACAGGACGGAAAGCCGCAGCCGAAAATCATCGACTTCGGGATAGCCAAGGCTCTCGGCCTCAAGCTCACCGACAACACGATGGTGACGCTTGTCGGTGCGCCGATCGGCACCGCGGCATACATGAGTCCCGAACAGGCGGAGTCATCCGGCATCGACGTCGACACCCGGACGGACATCTATTCGCTCGGTGTGATCCTCTACCAGGTGTTGATTGGCAGCGTTCCCAATGAGCCAACTGCGGAAGGAATGCCGGCGTTCATCTACAGGCTCGCATCGGGCCACGCCGATACACCAAAACCGAGCACGCGCTTTGACGCGCTGGGCGAGTACCGCGCCGGTGTTGCCGACGCACGTCGCACGACGCCCGAACACCTCAGGCGCGACCTGTCGGGGGATCTCGACTGGATCGTGATGAAGGCACTCGAGCCTCAGCGCTCCCGTCGCTATGAAAGTGCGAGTGCGCTCGCACTTGATATCGAGCGATTCCTCACTCACGAGCCAATCATCGCGAGGCCGCCGAGCGCGCCCTACCGTCTCAGAAAATTCATTCGACGGAATCGGGCCGCTGTTGCGGCGGCCAGTGTTGCAGTGCTCGCGCTGATCGTCAGCGCAGTGCTCGCAACGGCGGGAATGGTTCGGGCGGTCAGAGCTGAGCGCGTCGCCGCGCAGGAGGCTGCAGCGACGAAACAGGTCAGCGATTTTCTCGTTGGATTGTTTCGAATTCCTGATCCGGGCGAGGCTTCTGGAAGCCGCGTGACTGCGCGCGATCTGCTCGACCGTGGAGTGAACGCGTCGCAGACGGAACTTGCGAAGCAGCCTCAATTGCTCGGCCGCATGATGCACACCATCGGCGACGCGTACTACGCTCTCGGACTCTACACGCCGGCAATTTTGACTCTCGAGCGCGCTCTCCAGTCAAAGATGCAGTCGTCGGGACCCGATTCTTCCACTGCAGTCACCGAAATCGCACTTGGCGAAGCGATGGTGGGCCACGGCGACCTCAAGCCGGCCGAGCAGCATTTCACCCACGCGCTGTCAGTCAGCCAGCACACCCTCAAGCCCGATGATCCGCTGATATCCCGCGGTCTCGCGGGCCTCGCAATGCTCAGCTTGAGAGGAGGGAAAAAAGAAGCGGCCGAATCACTTTACAAGCGTGCTATCGCCATTGACGAAAAGAAGCCTTTGCGTGATGAGGCGGGACTCGCGCGCCATCTGGTCGGGCTCGGCGTGGTCTACTGGGCGCAGAAGCGTTACACCGAGGCGGAGACTCTGTTGCGGAGAAGTCTCGACATTCAACAGCGTCGCCGAGGCCCCGATCACCCCGACGTCGCGACAATCACCAACAACCTCGGCGGATTGTACTGGTCGGAAGGTCGATTCAACGATGCGCTTCCGTTGTATGAGCGCACGCTGAAGATCTACGAGCGCACGTTCGATCCGACGCATCCCAACATTGCGTCGATCTCGAACAATCTGGCGGAGACTTACTGGAAACTCGGCCGATACAAGGAAGCGGAGCCGTTGTTCAGGAGAGCCCTGTCAATCAAGGAATCGAGATTTGCCCCGGGACATCCGAGTATAGCGGTGAGCTTGAACGGACTTGCCGGCGTGTTGCGAGATGAAAAGCGATTTGGGGAGGCGGAGCCGATTTACCAGCGTGCGCTCGAAATTCGTCGAAAGGCGTTGCCTCCGGGCGACGCAGATATTGCCGAGACTGCCAATGACTACGCGACGCCGCTCAAGGAGACCGGTCGCAAACAGGCCGCTGACGCGCTTCTCGCGGAGTACAGGACGGGCCGCTAGGAAATGCCAGGTGTGCCTCAACGCATGGTCCTCGATCACGAACTGGGCGGTGACCGGAGCACCAAAAGCCAGCGAGAATGGTGCGGCAGTGTCCAGCTCTTCATCCGTAAACCCGCGAACCGCTGTTACTGCTCACCGCTGTTTTTGCGGAGCACGTTTCTCTCCTTTAGCGGTCCTCCGAGGTACGGTCTTATCAATTGACGCGACGCTCGATCGCCGCTGCAATGGAAGGCGCGTCATCGCCGACGATCACATGCACGACGGTGTCGGAAATAACCATCGTGGCGAGCGCACCGGCGGCGCGAAGCGCCATCTCGTCGACAGAGTTTCTATCCTTCAGCTCAACTCGAAGGCGTGTGAGGGCAGCCGGCTCGACGCGAACGATATTCCCTGATCCACCGAGGGCTTTAGTCAGACGACCGCCCCGCTCGAGTTGAGCCAGCGTGGGTGATGCGTCACTGATTGCCGCAGCCGATCCGTTGCCTGCTGCAACAAGAGTCTTCGTCTCCAGACCGAGTGATTCGAGGTATTCCTCCATGTCCGTCTTCAGATTCTCTGATCTCGTGCCGAAGATTGCCTGAATGCCGTTTCCAACTTTCATCACTCCCGCGGCACCCAGAGTCCTGAGAGCAACATCGTCTGCGAGTGACACATCCCTGAGACTCACACGCAGTCGCGTGATGCATGCGTCCAGCGCGCTGATATTCGCCGCGCCGCCAAACGCCGCGACCAGATTCGCCGCCATCGAGCCGTCTGATGTGTCCGTCGCCACCGCTGCTCTGCTTACGTCTTCATCCTCTCGGCCCGGCGTTTTCAGATTGAACTTCGTGATGAGAGTGTAAAACAGCGCATAGTACATCAGCGCCCACAGCGGCCCCAGCCAGAGCAGCCACCAGCCACGCGTGGAGTGCGGATAAAGAACGATGTAATCGATCAATCCGTGCGAGAACGTCGTCCCGTGCTTGATCCCGAGCTCGACGCAGATGAAATACGCTGCCCCGGCGAGCAGCGCGTGAACGCCGTACAGCATCGGCGCGACGAACAGGAACGCGAACTCGATTGGTTCGGTGATTCCAGTAATGAATGAAGTGAGTGCAGCGGAGATCATGATTCCGCCGATTCGCGCGCGGTTCTCCGGTTTCGCGGTTCGCCAGATAGCCATGGCCCCCGCCGGAAGCCCCCACATCTTGAACAGATATCCGCCGGCCAGGTGTCCGGCCTCAGGATCGCCCGCAACAAACCGGTTGATCTCGCCGCGAATGACGCTGCCCGTCGCGGGATCCACGTACTGTCCCACTTCGAAGAAGAAGGGAACGTTCCAGATGTGATGCAGACCGAACGGAATCAACGCTCGTTCGACCACTCCATAGATCGCGAACGCCACCGCCGGATTTCCCGACGCTGCCCACCTTGAGAACCGGTTGATCACGTCGCCGACGGGGGGCCACACGAAGCTGAGCACGATGCCGAGGAGAATCGCCGCACCAGCCGTGAGAATTGGAACCGATCTTTTTCCGGCGAAGAACCCCAGGTATGGCGGCAGCTTCATTCGGAAATAGCGGTTGAACAGAACAGCCGCGACCGCGCCGATCAGAATTCCGCCGAAGACGCCGGTTTCGATGGAGGGGATTCCCATGATCGTGACCGGCTTGTGCCCGAGGAGCGGCGCCATCACGCCCATCGTCGCCAGCATCACCGCGTATCCGACTACAGCCGCAAGCGCGGAAACGCCGTCGTTGTTGGCAAGCCCGAGCGCGACACCGATTGCGAAGATGAGCGCGAGATTCCCGAAAATCGCGCCACCGGCCTGCGCCATGACGGTCGATACTGCTTCTGGCAACCATGAAAACTTTGCGCTTCCAACCCCGAGCAGAATTCCAGCTACCGGCAGCACCGAGACCGGAAGCATAAGCGACTTGCCGATCTTCTGGAGCCATCCGAATGCACCGCTGAACACGCTCATTGACTGCCTCCGTGACGGCGCGCGACAATCGCGCGGACTTCAACTCCGTCGCCTGCACGAAGCGCTTCTTCAGCCGTCGTCCTGCACTCGCCGAGTACAAGACTTCTCACTCGCGCCTTGATCGACCCAACGGCGGGCAGGCTCACGCTGAGCTCATGAATACCAAGTCCAATCAGAACTGGAACTGCTTGAGGATCACCTGCGAGCGCTCCACACAGCCCCACCCAGCGGCCGTGCTTGTTCGCACCTTCTACTGTCACCGCGATGAGCTTGAGCACCGCGGGATGAAGCGCATCAAGCTGCTTCGAGAGCCGCGGATTTCCCCGGTCCATCGCAAGCGTGTACTGCGTCAGGTCGTTCGTCCCGATCGAGAAAAAGTCGGCGTCCTCGGCGAATTTGTCAGCGAGAAGGGCTGATGAAGCGGTCTCTACCATTATCCCGATCTGAAGTGCCCCCGCACCAAGTTTGGCTCGCTCCTCCTCGAGCATCGCGCGTGCGTCGCGCCACTCACTCAGCGTTGCCACCATTGGGAACATGATCGCAACCTTTCCGGCGCTCGAAGCCCGAAGGATTGCGCGAATCTGGGTTCGGAGAATTTCCGGATGATCGTACATGAGCCGAATTCCGCGCTCGCCAAGAAACGGGTTTGCTTCCACTGCGATTGGCATGTACGCGAGCGGCTTGTCTCCTCCGACGTCGAGTGTGCGAATGATGAGAATTCGATCCGGCCCGAGTGCCTTCGCGATATTCGTGTACGCTCGCGTCTGCTCTTCCTCGTCAGGAGCGGTACGCCGGTCCATGAAAAGGAACTCACTCCTCAGCAGCCCGACTCCTTCGCCTCCAGCGTCGACGACTTTCTGGCCCTCGAGCTCGTCGCCGATATTCGCGACAACCTCGATCCGATGTCCGTCGCGTGTCGTTGCCGGTTGTGAGGCAACCGCGTTCTCATCGGCACGTCGTTTTGCAACGGCGTCCTGCCGGCGGATGATCCCTGCCTCTTCTTCCTTGCTCGGGTCGAGCTGAAGAGTTCCGGAATCGCCATCGAGAATCACCCGCGTCCCGGCGGGCACGTCGAGCGCAGCTGGGTTGATTCCCGCAACCGCAGGGATGCCAAGTCCGCGCGCAAGAATCGCAACATGAGATGTCGCGCTGCCCATCGTGGTGCAGAATCCGCGCACATGGTCCGGATTGAGTGACGCCGCTTCCGACGGCGCGAGCTCTTCGGCAATGATGATGGAATCCGGCGGAATGAGCGGCGAGGCGTCATCGACACCGATCAACAGATGCAGAACGCGGCGGCCAACATCGTTGAGGTCCGTTGCGCGCCCGGCAAGCAGCTTGTTCCGCAGCCTGAGCAGCCGTTCCGCCTGATTTGTGTACGCCTGCTCCCAGGCAAACGCCGCGCTCGCGCCATTTCTGATATGGAGCGCCGCCCCATCCAGCACCTCCGGATCCTCCAACAACTCCTGGTGCGCGCCGAAGATCGCAGCGCGATCGGTGTCGGCCTCCGCTGCCATTCTCGTTCGAAGCGCTTCGAGCTGGAGGTGAGCCGACGCAATTGCGGCATCGAGCTCGCGTCTCTGTTGATTGGGATCAGCTGCACGTTCTTCCAGCACTGCGTCCTGGTGTCGCAGCTGGAACACGTTTCCAATCGCCAGTCCCGGCGACGCGCCGACTCCCCGGAGTCGGCCAACCACATCGGGCTCACTTGCGGATTCCGCTCCCGACTGTGTTGCGAAAGTACTCAGTGCCGGCGGATTGTCCGCGCCGAGTCCATGTCGCAGCATCTTCTCGATTTCAGCGACGGCTTCGGCCGCGTTGTCGCCTGTGGCAACAACCTTCACCGTGTCGCCGCCGCCAACTTCGAGCGCCATGATCGACACGACGCTTCGTGCGTTCGCCTCGCGGCCATCCTTAACCAGCCGCACATCAGCTCCAAACTTTCTCGCAGCCGCGGCAACCAGCGCCGCCGGCCGAGCGTGAAGTCCCGTCGCGTTTCCGATCTGAATCGGTTGCGATTCTGACGCCGCGCCGCGCGAACTCTCCGCTCCAACCGATTGCGATTCGAACCGCACCTCCATCAGGATATCGCGTCCGGCTGACACGACTCCACTGCGCGCGTCGATCGACGAGACTCTGTCCATGTTCGCAACCAGAACCTGAGTGAGAAGGCTGCGTGCGTGCGTCGCAACAAAGTCCGCGTCGAACGTGATCAGCTTGTCACCCTGGCGAACCTTGTCGCCTGCCTTGACGTGGGCAGTGAACCCATCTCCTTTCAGCTCGACCGTGTCGAGCCCGATATGAATCACGAGCTCGAGTCCCGAGGCATCCAACGTCAGGGCGTGCCGCGCGCGGTGCACCTGAATCACGGTCCCGGAACATGGCGCGAGGAGCTCCTGACTTACGGGATCGATGGACGCGCCGTCTCCGACGAGCTTCTGGGAGAAAACCTCATCGGGCACGTTCCCCAGTGGCACGATGACGCCGGAGAGCGGCGCCACCAGCCTCAGTGTGTCCAGTGCCACTCTACTTGACCGCGTGCAGCCGGATTGCCTGGCCCCCTCCTGGCGCCATCTTCACCGTCAAGTGCGAAGCCGACGTGACTGTGCGCTTCGAGATCGTGATTGGAAGCGGATTGTCGAATCCATTGGCACCCGGGCCGTCAGCATACACCTCGGCGACATAGCTCTTGCCGGCCGGCAGGAATGTAAGAGGTACATCGAACGTGCGAGCTTCCTCGTCCGTGATCGCGCCAATGAACCAGTCGGGAGAACTACGTTGCTGGCGCGCAACAATCACGTAGTCGCCGATCTTCCCGAACAGTACCTTCGATTGTTCCCAGTTCAATGCGACATCGCGAATGAACTGGAAGGCGGGCTGATTCTCGTAGTTCTCGATCAGGTCGGCCGCCATCTGCACCGGCGACCAGAGAAC
>JBBSFT010000092.1:0-10936 GCA_038254845.1 Gemmatimonadales bacterium
CCCAGCAGGTAATGTTTGCCAACGCCACCGTCGAACGCCCAGCGCTGTATTTCACCGTGCTCGGTGAGCCAACGCTCAAGATGATTCGGTACCAGCAGGCATTCGATTTCTTCCGGCCCGAGCTTGTCGGATCAGCAATCAGATTCATCAACCTCAGCCACGAGGTGCTTGCCGGCGATCTCGACGTGGTCCTGGAACGGGTCACGGATGAGGTCAACAGGGCCGCGCCCGGAATTGTCGTGGTAGACTCGTTCCGGACGATCAGCCGGCCGCCTGAAGCTCAATCGAGCGCCGGCCTGCCACTGGAGCACTTCGTCCAGAAGCTGGCGCTCCACCTCACAACGTGGGAAGTGACTTCGTTTCTCCTCGGCGAATACGAGTCGCGGGAACAGCGCAACCCCGTGTTTACCGTTGCTGACGGGATTCTCTGGCTCTCGCAGTCGGTCGACCGAAACTCTGTGGTGAGAAAGCTTCAGGCGCTGAAGGTGAGAGGCCGCGCGCCGATGCCCGGGCTGCACACGTTTAGGATTACCGGCAACGGCTTGCAGGTTTTCCCCCGGATTCCGCAGGAGATGACTCTCCCCCGGCCGTTCAAACCACACGGCATGCGGCTTTCCACGGGCGTCCCGGGTTTCGATGAGATGACTGGAGGCGGTATCCCTGCAGGCGACGCCGTAATTATGGCCGGCCCGGCGGGCAGCGGTAAAACGACATTCGCAAGACAATTCGTGGCCGCTGGCTTGCGCAATGGAGAGTCGGCGGTCGTCGCGGTGTTTGAGGAGAAGCCCGAAGGATACCTGTCGCGCGCCGACATCCCCGACCCCGTGCTCCGGGCCAAGGTCGAGGATGGCAAGCTCAAGCTCGTTTACCTGCGTCCGCTCGATCTTTCGGTTGACGAAATGCTGATGGAGATTCTCGACAACGTTCGCGCGATGGACGCAAAACGTGTCGTCATCGACTCGCTCACCGGGTTTGAAGTTGCGCTCGCTCCAACGTTTCGAGAGGACTTCCGCGAATCGTTGTATCGGCTCGTCGGCTCGCTGACGGCAGTTGGAGTCACTGTCTTCATGACTTCCGAAGTTTCAGCGACATTCCATATCGCCCCGTTTACTGACGAAAAGGTATCATTCATCACCGACGATATTTTTGTTCAGCGCTACGTGGAGCTGGAAGGAGAGATTCGTACAGTTGTCGCGGCGGTGAAGATGCGTGGAAGCAACCACAGTCACGCGATGCGGTTGTATCATATTGACGATAAGGGCGCCGCCATAGACGAATCACTGCGCGATTATTCAGGTATCGTGAACGGCCAGCCCATCCTTCGATCGGCGAATAGCGGTGACTGATCTCGCGGCTCTTGCCCCGTACCGCCGTGACTGACGTGGATGGCTCGCCGGACATTCTGCTGCGACGGCTGATGGACAACTCGACCTCGGCGTTTGCTGTAACGTCCGGAGACGACCATGTCCTCGAGTATGCGAATGCCGAGGGAATATTCGAGCCGTTCGGGCAGGTGAATCCATCGCTTACAAAGCCCAACACGGGTATCGGTCTCGGATTGTCGATCAGCGTCAGCTCGCGCGCGGGATGGGCGGTGATGTCGCTGTAGAGAGTGCTCTCGACGGAGGCTCCTGCTTCACATTGACGCTTCCACTGGCGCGGCAGTAAAGCGCTCTACCGATGACGAGGATGAGCCGCAAGCTCAGGTCACGACGGCAGCAGCTCCCGTAAATCGTTTCCACGAGCCCTGCCGAAGCGTCTCGTCGATCGCCTCGATGAGAGTCTCGATCTCATCGTCTCTCGTGAAGAAATGTGGAGCGACGCGAATGCCCGCGCCGACGCGATAGTCGATGAGAATGTTCTGTGACAACAGCACCTGGGCGACTTCATAACCATTCGGAACGTCGATCGCGACTGTGCCTCCGCGCTTTTTCGAATCGGCCGGCGCAAAAATCTTGTAGCCGCGTGCGTTCGCGAGCTCGATCAGCTTCGACGTTTGCTTGACGCTCTTGTCGCGGATCGCGTCCACGCCCGCACGGCGAATGATCTTCGCGCCTTCGGCCGAGGCGTAAAGGGCCGGGATAACTGGCGTTCCGTTGAGCCAGCGAAACGGGCCGGGCGCGTACTCCATTTTTTCTTCAAATGCGAATGGTCGCGTGTGCGCCTGCCATCCGGTAAGAGCGGGCGCAAGCGTGTCGCGAACGGACGGTGACACGTACAGGAAGCATCCGCCCGGACCGCCGCAAAGCCACTTGAGGACGCCGCCGGTGAGGAAGTCCACACCGCTTCGCTTCACGTCCACCGGTATAATTCCGACCGAATGAAACGCGTCGAGCGACACCATTGCTCCCATCCTGTGCGCATGCTCGCAGATCGCGTTCGCGTCATTGATGAAGGCTGACTTGAACAAAACGTGCGAGATGGCGACGAGCCGCGTGCGCTCGTCGATCGCTGCGAGCAAGCGGGTCTCATCGATAGTCATTCCGTCATCGGAACGGACAGTGACGATTCGTGCGCCGAGGCGGGCGGCCATCTCCTGGTACATGTACTGTACCGAGGGAAAGTCGAGCTCGGTCATCACGATCGTGTCGCGCGGCGTGCTGAAGTCGATTGAAGAGAGAACAGCGGATTGAGCGATCGTCACGTTCGGCATCATGACGATTTCGCCGTCGCCCGCATTGATGAGCGGCGCGATTTCGTTTCCAACATCGACCGGCATCTCCCACCAGCCGCGTGCCCATGCCTTCACTCCGAGGTCACCCCAGTCGGTTGCGTACTGAGCCAGCTTTGCCGGAACTGTTCGAGGCATCGGCCCGAGTGAGTTCGAGACGAGGTATGTGGTGTTTTCGAGTATCGGGAATTCCGCGCGATACTCCAGCAGCTTGTCGGTCATCGGGTAAAAGTATAGGGAACAATGAAGCATCGGGCAGCGTTCAATCGGGCACGGGTGCGGATGGCGGACATTGGATAGTCCGTACCAGATTCCTGCCGCATTCCACAAGCCATGACAAACATGCCTGAGCCGCAGTTGAAGCCCGCAGGATTTCGGATCCCAAGGATCGCTCTCGTCCTCGGCGGAGGGGGCCTCAAGGGCTTCGCGCACATCGGCGTACTTGCGGCCCTCGAGGAAAAGGGGATAAAGCCGAGCGTACTCGCCGGCACCAGTATCGGATCTCTCATCTGCGCGGCTCAGGCTGGCGGGATGTCGATCGACGATATGACCGATCATGCAAAGGCACTCAGACGCCGCGATCTGTTTCGAATCAACAGGCTCGGAATGCTGCTGGAGAGAACTCACGCTCCCTCGATCTATCAGGCTGGTGCGCTTCGCGAGGTACTGGCATCTGTCATTCGTGATTCGACGTTCGATGATCTCGACACGAGGCTGCTCGTCAACACTGTCGATCTTCAACGCGGATCACCAATTGTGTGGGGACTGCCGGGTCTCAGGGATGTGAGCGTTCTCGACGCCGTGTATGCGTCGTGCGCGCTGCCCGGTTTTTTCCCGCCCGGCGATGTCGGTGGCAGAAGCTGTGTCGATGGCGGTGTTGTCGATAATCTTCCTGTCGGAGTCGCGTCCCAGGGGATGGACGCGGTGATCGCGGTCGATACGGGCAGCAGCGCTCTCATCACGGAGCGGGAGATCGCCCATCAGGGGTTCACCGCGATCTACATGCGGGCGGCGACCACGATGATGCACGCGCTTCAGCTGGCGCCGCTCGCGCATTGGGCAGGACCGCCAATGATTCTCATTCGCCCGCGGGTGTCGCACATCGGATGGTTCAGCTTCTCTCATACCGAGGAGCTAGTGAACGCCGGCTATCGTGCCGCGATCGAGGCACTGAGGCACTTCGAGATGTGTGTCGATGCCGAGAGCGGCATTTTTCCGCGGAAACCGACGCGGATTTCGGTTGACCGCGACAAGTGTATCGGCTGCACGATCTGTGTTGCGCTCGCACCGGATGTAATGGGAATGGACTCGACTGGAAAAGCGCGGCCGCGAATTCCCGTTGTTGACTGGTCGCCGGCGGACGGGGACTTCGTGCATCACTGTCCGACCTATGCGATCAGCGCCGAGCCGTCCGGACTGAATGGAGTGGAGAATCAGCCGCAATCGTCAGACGCAAAGACGGCTGAAGAAAAAGAGGACCGTTCCGAAGCGTCCTGAAGTGTTTCGCGCCGGGCATCGTTCGCAACGCAGCTTCTGAGAGCGGCGCCAGGCGTCTTCGACCGGAAGTTTGGTGGCCACGCCGGCATGCGGGCTATCATGATCTAAAGCATGTGCGCAGTTTCGGCGGTTGGGCCGCGAAGAGTCCCGTTAAACCAGTCGACACGGCGTCAGCAAGGGTTGGGGGCTGACGGGAAATACTCCGAGAAAGGCGTCGCAGCCTTCCGTGACGCTGGCAAGTTGCCGCTGTCGCCAAGTGGTGGTCGTTACGGGACATTAGGTCTGGGGAGAATCCTGCCGAGATTAGAGGGCAGAGGTTGTTGGGTTCCTGTTCTGTTCGCTGCACAGAGTGACTGTCGAATTAGCGTTAGACCGCTTCAACCATTTCATTACGGACAATGCCCTCTCTAGCCCCGGTCGAATGTGACATTATTGACGCGTCGAGCGCTGAGAAAATGCACACAGTTCGCCTCTCGGTAATTCCGCGTTGGGGAGGAATTGGATCTGGATCTTGGTAGTCGTGGCACGTCAGGTCTCCACCGGATCGTCCGTGTGTTGTATCACCTGCGACCACGGAAGCTGGTGCGAACGGATGACCTTGTTGGCGTTTCGATCTATGTCGAGCCAGCGTGATCTTCCGAGATCGGTTTCTTGCGGTCCTCCTGAGATTCAAGCGGGGGCCGTAAGCATCCTCTCCGTTTCGGCTGGCGGCCGGCGGCTGAATAACTGGAAGCCGGAAGGATTTTCCCCCAAGAAATGACTAAGCTCATTCCATTCATCCCCTTCATAGTCGCCGCGCCGCTTCTCAAATCTGCCCTGGTACGACGTGGCATCGCCGCGCCGATCGCCTACGCGAGCGGCTTTGCGCTCCTCGGCCTCGGCGCGCTCATTGCACGCTTCACTTGACAAGCACAATAACGAGCCAAAGATCCGGGCGAGCGCTCAAGCGCAAGGATTGCTAGATTAATGAAGCCTGACGCCCGCCAAAACCCAGGGCGCCAGTGGCTCAGAGCAACCGGCCAGCGCACGGCGCGGCCTGTTCCAGAGAAAGACACCATGACTCACCCGAATTCCTTCGGAAGCCGGTCCACGCTCGAGGCCGGGGGGCAGTCGTACACGATCTATCGCCTCGACTCGCTCAACACCCCATCGAGCGGCAAAGCAGCCTCCCTTCCCTTCAGCCTCAAGATCCTCCTTGAAAACCTTCTTCGAAACGAAGACGGCAAGTTCGTCAAGAAAAGCGATATCGAGACGCTCGCGAGCTGGGATGTAAAAGGGAAAAACGAAAAAGAAATCGCATTCAGAACAGCTCGCGTTCTCCTCCAGGACTTCACCGGAGTTCCCGCCGTCGTCGACCTCGCCGCGATGCGCGACGCCCTCGCCAAGCTCGGCGGTGACCCGACGAGGATCAACCCGCTCCAGCCTGTTGATCTCGTCATCGACCACTCTGTGCAGGTGGATGAATACGGATCCGATGCGTCGTTTTTGATCAACGCGAATCTCGAGTTCGAGCGAAATCAGGAGCGCTACGCGTTCCTCCGCTGGGGACAGAAAGCACTTCAGAACTTTCGTGTCGTACCGCCCGATACGGGCATCGTTCATCAGATCAATCTCGAGTATCTCGCGCAAGCGGTGTTCGTGAACACGGTTGACGGCGAATCAACCGCCTATCCGGATTCACTCGTCGGCACCGATTCCCACACGACGATGATCAACGGCCTCGGCGTGCTCGGCTGGGGCGTCGGCGGCATCGAGGCCGAGGCGGCGATGCTGGGACAGCCGGTATCAATGTTGATTCCCGAAGTCATCGGGTTCAAGCTGCACGGCAAGCTGCCGCCCGGCGCGACCGCGACCGATCTCGTTCTCACTGTCACGCAACTGCTGCGACAGAAGAAAGTTGTGGGCAAATTTGTTGAGTTCTACGGAGTCGGATTGTCATCGCTGTCGCTCGCCGATCGCGCCACGATCGCCAACATGGCTCCCGAATACGGCGCGACGATGGGCTTCTTCCCGATCGATGCCGAGACGGTGAAGTACCTGCGGTTTACGGGTCGCGATGAGTCGCAGGTGCAGCTTGTCGAAACCTACGCCAAGGTGCAGGGACTGTATCGGACCGACGACACTCCGGACCCGATTTTTTCCGACAAGCTCGACCTCGATCTCTCGACCGTCGAGCCGAGTCTCGCGGGACCAAAGCGGCCGCAGGACAGGGTTCCGCTCAAGCTCGCAAAGCAGCTCTTTCGCGAAGCGCTCGCTACTGATCTCGGCAAGACGGGCACCGTTGCGGGAATCGCGGCAGCGAGACAAGCGATGTCGGTGTCAGCGTCGCCGCAGCTTTCCGAAGCCGTTGTTGCGACTGCGACTGAAGATCAAGCCGGCGCGCACACTGCCGTGCCGGTGACGATGAACGGTAAGAATTTTGGCCTGCGCCATGGTGCGGTTGTGATTGCCGCGATCACGAGCTGCACGAACACATCGAATCCGAGCGTGATGCTCGCGGCGGGACTTCTCGCGAAGAACGCAGTCGCGAAAGGGCTGAGCACGAAGCCGTGGGTGAAGACGAGTCTCGCACCGGGATCGAAGGTTGTCACCGACTACTTCACGGCAGCCGGTGTCCTTGGCTCACTGGAAAAGCTCGGCTTCAACGTTGTCGGATACGGCTGCACGACGTGCATTGGGAATTCGGGCCCGCTGCCTGAGCCGGTGGCTGAAGCGATCGAGCAAAACAAGCTGGTTGTTGCGGCGGTATTGTCGGGCAACAGAAATTTCGAGGGCCGCATCAACCCGCACACGCGGTTCAACTATCTCGCGTCGCCGCCGCTCGTCGTCGCGTACGCGCTTGCGGGAAACATGGATATCGACTTCAACACCGAGCCGATTGGCATCGGGTCTGACGGCCCCGTGTTTCTGCGCGACATCTGGCCCGCGCCGAAGGACGTGGAAGACGAGATTCTCCGCTCGGTGAAAGCGGAGATGTTCAAGACTCAGTATGCGAACGTGTTCTACGGTGACGATAGCTGGAGGGGCTTGCCGGTACCGGAAGGTGATCTGTACGCGTGGGATGAGGCCTCAACGTATGTAAAGAATCCGCCGTTCTTCGAGGGGATGACGCTGAGTCCGCCGGGAGTCATGCCGATCTCGGGCGCGAAGGCGCTCGCGATGCTCGGCGACTCGATCACCACCGATCACATCTCCCCGGCGGGATCGATTCCCGCGGCGAGCCCCGCGGGCAAGTGGCTCATCGCTCATGGAGTGAAGACGACCGAGTTCAACTCGTACGGTGCGCGTCGTGGAAATCATGAGGTGATGATGCGCGGAACGTTTGCGAATATCCGGTTGCGCAACGAGCTTGCTCCCGGCACGGAAGGAGGATGGACGGCAACGGGGCCTGGTGTCGATCCGGTTTCGATTTACGACGGTTCGATGGAATACCAGAAGAGTGGAGTTCCGCTTGTGATTGTCGCCGGGAAGGAGTATGGCACGGGCTCGTCGCGCGACTGGGCGGCAAAGGGCACACTTCTGCTCGGAGTTCGCGCGGTTGTTGCTGAATCATTCGAGAGAATTCACAGGTCGAACCTCGTCGGCATGGGGGTGCTCCCACTCGAGTTCATGAATGATGACACGCGTCAGACGCTCGGGCTCACCGGGTTCGAGACATTCGACATCGTCGGCATGTCGAACGACATGAAGCCGCGCTCGGTGCTGACCGTCCGTGCGACAGCGGCTGACGGAATGGCGAAAGAATTCAGAGCGATGGCGCGGATCGATACGCCGGAAGAGATGAGCTACTACCGTCACGGCGGGATTCTACCGTACGTGCTGCGGCAGTTAGTCGTGAGCTGACGGAGGCGGTCTCTTCCTCTTGAACTTGAGGCTCGGAATGGAGCGGTGAATCTGCTCGGTAACCTCGCGCTCCATCTTCGCCGGATCGAGGGGCTGAAGCATCTCCTGGAGCTCGGGATCGTGGCTGATCGTATGGCCCATTCGGGTGTATAAGCCAGCGACTAGATGAAGCGTCTTCGTCACTTCTTCTTCGATTTTCAGATTCACCTGGAGAGTGAGCTCCTCGCGCAGCTCGCCGATTGACGATTCGCGGCCCTGACTCATGAGCACGAAGATCGACAGAAAGATGGCTTCCAGCGAGACGACCATCGTCAGGAAGCCATAGGGAAATGGATCGAATTTTGGAAACGGGCTGACGCTGCTGTTCCAGACCAGCCACACCGCGAACCCAACAACGTGGGCGAAGAAAAAACCCGTCGAGCTTGCCACTTGCGTGAGCCAGTCCGCAAACGCCTGCATCGGCGTCTGTTCACCTGCATGCTGCGCCTTGATGGCTCGAAACGCGCTATGCATGCGGCTCGACCGGCGCGAGCGCCGATCGATGCCCGTCGGCAAAGGCGTGCCGTGCAGCGTTGTCACCATCGATGGGACTTCCGGGTCCGTCGTCGCTTCCGAAGCGAGGACATCGGGCTCTTTGTCTGTCATCGGCTGAGTTGAATTTTTGGAATGCCGCGGGCCGGCCTACGCCACTTCCTGTGCCATCTTAAACGTATCAGCTTTCAAACAATGAACACACCAGTCACTGTCGGATTGATCCAGGAATCGGTCACAGCCGATACGAGCGCGAATATCGAGCACGCTGTTGCCCGGGTGCGCGAGGCAGCCGACCGCGGCGCCCAGATCATCTCGCTTCAGGAGCTTTTCAACGCTCCGTATTTCTGCCAGTCGCAGACCGCAGAGCGGTTTGACATAGCTGAGCCGATTCCGGGTCCGGCTGTGGAGCGGATGCAGAAGGTTGCGCAGGACCTGGCCATCGTTCTCATCGTGCCCATCTTCGAGCGACAGGCCGCCGGTGTCTATCGCAACTCCGCCGCAATCGTCGATGCCGACGGCAGCACGCTCGGCGTCTACCGAAAGATGCACATTCCGGATGACCCGCTCTTTTACGAGAAGTACTACTTCACTCCCGGCGATTCGCATCTCTCGCACGACGGCGATCACAAGGGAGCGAACGGCTTCCGCGTCTGGAACACGCGCTACGCGAAAATCGGCGTGCTCATCTGCTGGGATCAGTGGTATCCGGAAGCCGCCCGCATCAATGCGTTGCTTGGCGCAGAGATCCTGTTCTATCCCACCGCGATCGGCTGGCATCCGGCTGAGAAGGCGGAGTTTGGCGCGGCGCAGGTGGATGCGTGGAGAACGGCGCAGCGAGCGCATGCGATTGCAAACGGCGTATTCGTTGCGGCCGCCAATCGGGTTGGACATGAAGAGGAAAAAGGCACTGATGGCATCGAGTTCTTCGGACACTCGTTCATCTGTGATCCGTTCGGGCGCATTCTGACCGAGGCGGGGACCGATCCGACCGTCCTTGTCGCGAAGTGTGATCGCGGTCTCATCGAGGATACGCGGAGGAACTGGCCGTTTCTGCGGGACCGGCGCATCGACGCATATGGTCCGATTCTGAACCGCTATCTCGGGTGACGATGGCGACGCGTGCGCGCGGGCCGCGGGGAGCTGCATCCGGCGCGAGCGGAAGTGGCGGCTGGACGATGCCGGCTGAGTGGTCGCGTCATGACGCAACGTGGATTGCGTGGCCGCACCACGAGGCCGACTGGCCCGGAAAACTCGGCGCGATTCCGTGGGTCTATGCCGAGATCGTGCGCGTGCTTCACTCGCGCGAGCGGGTCGAGATTCTTTGTCATGACGAATCGGTTCGCGACAGTGCGCGGGTTGCGCTCGACGCGCACGGTGTCGAGGCGGCCGGTTACAGGCTTCACGTGGTGCCGACAGACCGGGTGTGGCTTCGCGATTCGGCGCCGACGTTCGTGTTCGGTGAAGGCGGCGGGGTCGAGCTCATGAACTGGCGATTCAACGGCTGGGCGAAGTACGACAACCACTCGCTGGACCGAAAGATTGGCGAAGCCGTCGCGGCGATTACGGAGCTTCCGCGCATTGTGCCGACGCGCGAGTCCGATGGGTCATGGCTCGTGCTGGAAGGCGGTGGCATCGAGACCGACGGCGCCGGCACAATGCTCGTGACCGAGGAGTGGCTGCTCAGCGACACACAGGTGAGAAACCCGGGCATGACGCGGCAGAATTATGAGGCCGCGTTCGCTGAATATCTCGGAATCACTAATACGATCTGGCTCGGCGAGGGTTGCGTCGGCGACGATACGCACGGTCATGTGGATGACATCGCCCGGTTTTCCTCTCCGGGGGTCGTGCTCCTTGCGTGCGAAGAAAACGCGAGTGATGCGAACTACCGCCAATCAGCGGACAACCTCAGGCGTCTCGACGCAGCAGGAAAGATTCAGCCTCTTCGAATTGTGAAGCTTCCGTATCCGCGAGCGGTCATGATGGAGGGTCAGCGCCTGCCGGCGAGCTATGCCAACTTCTATGTTGCGAACGGAATCGTGATAGTGCCGACCTTCAACGATGCCAACGACCGCGTCGCGCTTGCCATTATCGCCCGCGAATTTCCGGGCCGGGACGTCGTCGGAATCCACGCTGTCGATCTCGTGTGGGGTCTGGGAACGCTTCATTGCATGACGCAACAGCAGCCCGCCGCTGCCGGGAACGATTTTCGCTAGTTACACCGGCATGAAGATCACGCTGACGTCGGACGACAGCATTCGTCTCGAGCCGACGACCGGTCCGATGACCGTCGAGGCAGAATCCGCGGACCAGCTCTACTCTCCGTTTCACATGCTGGCGAGCGGACTCGCGTTCTGCACGTATTCGGTGCTCGCGTCGTGGGCGAGTAAC